>NZ_JAMNDD010000002.1:0-369919 GCF_051812965.1 Salmonella sp. NW1250
GTGTACGCTCCGGTTTTTGCGCGCTGTCCGTGTCCAAACTGGCTGCGCCAATAACGCCTGGTGGGATAGGCTCTTAACTGCATGTTGATCTGATGTTGCATGGTTGAGATATACTGTTGCTGGTTTTAGTTACCTGACAGGTCCCTATGGAACGCTTTCTTGAAAATGTAATGTATGCGTCTCGCTGGCTGCTCGCGCCGGTGTATTTTGGCCTCTCTTTGGCGCTGATCGCTTTAGCGCTAAAATTTTTCCAGGAAATTCTACACGTTCTGCCGAACGTTTTTGCCCTGGCGGAAGCCGATCTGATTCTGGTGCTGTTATCGCTGGTTGATATGACGCTGGTCGGCGGATTGCTGGTAATGGTTATGTTCTCCGGGTATGAGAATTTTGTCTCTCAGCTGGATATCTCTGCGGGCAAGGAGAAGCTGAACTGGCTGGGGAAAATGGATGCGACGTCGCTAAAAAATAAGGTGGCGGCATCGATAGTCGCTATCTCTTCCATTCACCTGTTACGCGTGTTTATGGATGCGAAAAACGTCCCGGATAACAAATTAATGTGGTATGTCATCATCCATCTGACCTTTGTCCTGTCGGCGTTCGTGATGGGCTATCTGGACAGATTGACGCGGCATAACCATTGAGCCGCCGTCAACGGCGGGGCAGTCGGGCAAAGGACGCTGAGCCCGGCTGTAAAACAGCGCTACTTTAACGGCGGATAACCGCCTCCCTGCAGCCTTACGCAATATTTTTACTACATCTATTCATTTACTCAGTAATAAGACTAAAAGATTTTCTCTGCGTTCACAGATATATAACATCTGCGGGTACGTAAACGGCGATAACTGTAAAAAAATGGAGAATGCATTATATATTCTCCGCGCCTTGCCGATAACGAGAGTGCGTCATCATCAGATGACTAATCTCTTATATTCAGCAAGGAAATTCATATGCGTTTGCTGCAAAACTTTACTATTCGTATGGTCATGCTGACGATACTGGGACTTTTTTGTCTACTCTGGTCGGGGGTGGGGTTATACAGCGTCCATGCTTTATCCGAAGTTTCGGAAGGAAATGATATTGACCGGCATCTTGTGCGGCAAATGACGGTGCTAAGCCAGGGTAACGATCAATATTTCCGCTTTGTTACCCGCCTTAGCCGCGCGATGGATGTAAAAATCGGCGGCGGCACGCCCGATTTTGCGCCCGCCCGGCAGTCGCTCGAGAATATGCGTCAGAAGCTGGAGGAGATGAAAGCGCTATCGCCAGGGCCGATGAACCCTGATATCTCAAGGGAGGTCTTGTCCAACTGGCAGGCCTTGCTGGAGAAAGGCGTCGTTCCTCAAATGCAACTGGCGCAGCAAGGATCGCTAACCGCCTGGAGCGAACATGCCAGTACGGTCACGCCCGCACTCAGTCGCGCGTTCGGCGCCAGCGCGGAACGGTTTAGTCATGAAGCTGGCGCCATGCTGGATAACACACGTGTGATGGTCGATGGTAAAACCTATACCATCCGCATCCTGCTTATCACGGCGGTGATTCTGGGCATTGCTATCCTGATTTTTACCGATCGCTATCTGGTTGCAATGATGGTGAAACCGCTGGAGCGCATCCGTCAGCAATTTCAGCGCATCGCGCAAGGCGATCTTAGCCAGCCGATTGAAGCGTTGGGGCGTAACTGCGTAGGCCGGTTGGTGCCGCTACTACGCGCGATGCAGGACAGTTTACGCGAAGCCGTGAGTACGATCCGCGCCGGAAGCGACAATATCTGGCGCGGCGCGACGGAAATTTCTACCGGTAATAACGATCTCTCTTCCCGAACGGAAGAACAGGCCGCTGCGCTGGAAGAGACGGCCGCCAGCATGGAACAGCTTACCGCAACGGTGAAAATGAACGCCGAACACGCTCGCCAGGCGAGTCAGCTTGCGGATGCCGCCTCGCTAACGGCAGGAAAAGGCGGTGAACTGGTTTCCGATGTGGTAGAAACAATGAACGGTATTTCCGCCAGTTCGCAGCAGATCGCCGAAATTACTACCGTGATTAATAGTATTGCTTTCCAGACCAATATTCTGGCCTTGAACGCAGCGGTAGAAGCGGCCAGAGCGGGCGAGCAGGGACGCGGCTTCGCGGTGGTCGCCGGTGAGGTACGTAACCTGGCCAGCCGCAGCGCGGGGGCGGCGAAAGAAATTGAAGCCTTAATTGGCGAATCGGTACGTCGCGTAGCGCAGGGCGCGCAGTTGGTCCAGGAGACCGGCGCGACGATGGACGCCATCCTGCGCGGCGTCACGGAAGTGACGACGATTATGAAACAGATCGCGTCCGCCTCCGAAGAACAGAGTAAAGGTATTTCTCAGGTTGGCGTGGCGATTACGCAAATGGATAGCGTTACGCAACAAAACGCCGCGCTGGTTGAGCAGGTTTCCGCGGCGGCAGCGGCGCTGGAACGGCAGACGGAGGATTTGCAACGCTCCGTACAGCAGTTCCGGCTTTCCGCTAGTGAGCCGCAACAACGCGTAACGGCGAAAGCGGCGCCTGGCGTTCAGAGAATGGCGTCGACTCCCGCACAGTCTACTGATGAATGGGTTGCCTTCTGATGTGAAGCAAAAAAGCGCGTAATGCGCTGGCCTTCATTTAATTAGTCGCTATATAATTTATTATATAGCGACTAAGGAGGTCAGATGAATAATCATTTTGGGAAAGGGTTAATGGCCGGGTTGCACGCGCCATATGCATATAGCGCGCATCATGCGGTGAATTTCTGTTCTGAGTATAAACGTGGCTTTGTATTGGGTTTTACACACCGTATGTTCGAAAAGACCGGCGATCGTCAACTTAGCGCGTGGGAGGCCGGAATTCTGACGCGTCGCTATGGTCTGGATAAAGAAATGGTGATGGATTTCTTTAAAGAGAATCATTCCGGGATGGCGGTTCGCTTCTTTATGGCCGGTTATCGACTCGAAGGTTGATCCAACAGGGGTATTATCTTGCTTTAATTAATTACACTATCGCCTCTTCCCTTCGTTTTACTGTTCCGTCGAAGTATTATGGCGCACATAACCATAAAAAAAGTGTGGTAAATGGCGTACCGATCGCAATAACTTCTTCGCGAACAGTGCAAAATAAAAGCCAGGTCTTCGTAACGGAATAACTATAAAATGACTGGAGATAATACTCTCATCACTTCTCACGGCATTAACCGTCGTGATTTCATGAAGCTTTGTGCAGCACTGGCCGCTACTATGGGGCTCAGTAGCAAAGCCGCCGCAGAAATGGCAGAATCGGTATCCAATCCACAGCGTCCGCCCGTTATCTGGATTGGCGCTCAGGAGTGTACCGGTTGTACCGAATCACTGCTTCGTGCTACACACCCAACCGTTGAAAACCTCGTTCTGGAGACCATCTCTCTGGAATACCACGAGGTACTTTCCGCCGCATTCGGTCACCAGGTCGAAGAAAACAAACATAACGCTCTGGAGAAGTATAAAGGGCAATATGTTCTGGTGGTGGATGGTTCTATCCCACTAAAAGATAACGGTATCTACTGCATGGTTGCCGGCGAGCCGATCGTGGATCACATCCGCAAAGCCGCCGACGGCGCAGCTGCGATTATCGCTATCGGTTCCTGCTCGGCATGGGGCGGCGTTGCTGCGGCTGGCGTAAACCCAACCGGCGCTGTCAGTCTGCAGGAAGTCTTACCGGGCAAAACGGTTATCAATATTCCAGGTTGTCCGCCAAACCCGCATAACTTCCTGGCGACCGTCGCGCATATCATCACTTACGGCACGCCGCCGAAGCTGGATGCGAAAAATCGTCCAACCTTTGCCTATGGCCGTCTGATTCATGAGCATTGCGAACGTCGTCCACACTTCGACGCAGGCCGTTTTGCCAAAGAATTTGGCGACGAAGGCCACCGTCAGGGCTGGTGTCTCTACCATCTTGGCTGTAAAGGGCCGGAAACCTGGGGCAACTGTTCTACGTTACAGTTCTGTGACGTTGGCGGCGTCTGGCCAGTGGCGATCGGTCATCCTTGCTATGGCTGTAACGAAGAAGGTATCGGCTTCCATAAGGGCATTCACCAGCTTGCTCATGTCGAAAACCAAACTCCGCGTTCAGAGAAACCTGACGTCAATATGAAAGAAGGCGGCAATATCTCTGCGGGCGCTGTCGGTCTGCTTGGCGGCGTAGTCGGTCTGGTTGCCGGCGTCAGCGTGATGGCGGTACGTGAACTGGGGCGTCAGCAAAAGAAAGATAACGCTGACTCACGGGGAGAATAACCGTGAACAGACGTGACTTTATTAAAGCAGCCTCCGGTGGAGCATTGCTGTTGGGCGCCGCGCCGTCTGTCAGCCATGCGGCTGCAGAAAACCGTCCGCCGATTCCAGGTTCGCTGGGTATGCTGTATGACTCCACTCTGTGCGTGGGCTGTCAGGCCTGCGTCACAAAGTGTCAGGATATCAACTTCCCGGCGCGTAACCCGGAAGGGGAGCAGACCTGGTCGAACAACGACAAGCTGTCGCCGTATACCAATAACATTATTCAGGTATGGCGTAGCGGTACGGGCGTGAACAAAGATCAGGAAGAGAACGGCTATGCCTACATCAAGAAACAGTGTATGCACTGCGTCGATCCTAACTGCGTTTCCGTTTGCCCGGTGTCGGCGCTGAAAAAAGATCCGAAAACCGGCATCGTCCACTATGACAAAGATGTCTGCACCGGCTGTCGTTACTGTATGGTTGCCTGCCCGTACAACGTACCTAAGTACGACTACAACAACCCGTTTGGCGCGCTTCACAAGTGTGAGCTGTGTAACCAGAAAGGCGTTGAGCGTCTGGATAAAGGCGGTTTGCCTGGGTGTGTGGAAGTTTGTCCGGCAGGGGCCGTCATTTTCGGTACTCGTGAAGAGCTGATGGCGGAAGCGAAAAAACGTCTGGCCCTCAAACCAGGCAGTGAATATCACTATCCGCGCCAGACGTTGAAAACGGACGACACCTATCTGCATACGGTGCCTAAATACTACCCACACCTCTACGGTGAAAAAGAGGGCGGTGGTACTCAGGTGCTGGTGCTGACAGGCGTTCCTTATGAAGATCTGGATCTGCCGAAGCTGGATGACCTTTCAACCGGAGCGCGCTCCGAGCATGTTCAACACACGCTTTATAAAGGCATGATACTACCCCTGGCTGCGCTGGCGGGCTTAACCGTGCTGGTTCGTCGTAATAGCAAAAACGACCATCACGATGGAGGAGACGATCATGAGTCATGATCCAAAACCGCTGGGCGGAAAAATCATCAGTAAACCGGTCATTATTTTTGGACCGTTAATCGTCCTGTGTATGCTCCTTATCGTGAAGCGTCTGGTCTTCGGATTGGGCTCCGTTTCCGACCTGAACGGCGGTTTCCCGTGGGGCGTCTGGATTGCCTTTGACCTGTTGATCGGCACCGGCTTTGCCTGCGGCGGTTGGGCGTTGGCATGGGCGGTGTATGTCTTTAACCGTGGGCAATACCATCCGTTGGTGCGCCCGGCGTTGCTGGCAAGCTTGTTTGGTTACTCGCTGGGCGGCCTGTCGATCACTATCGACGTCGGTCGTTACTGGAACCTGCCGTACTTCTACATTCCAGGTCACTTCAACGTGAACTCGGTACTGTTTGAGACGGCGGTCTGTATGACCATCTACATCGGCGTGATGGCGCTGGAGTTTGCGCCTGCCCTGTTTGAACGTCTGGGCTGGAAAGTGTCGCTCAAGCGTCTGAATAAGGTGATGTTCTTCATTATCGCGCTGGGCGCGCTGCTGCCGACGATGCACCAGTCCTCAATGGGGTCATTGATGATCTCGGCGGGCTATAAAGTGCATCCGCTATGGCAAAGCTATGAAATGTTGCCGCTGTTCTCGGTTCTGACCGCGTTTATCATGGGCTTCTCTATTGTCATATTTGAGGGTTCGCTGGTTCAGGCAGGCCTGAAAGGAAACGGTCCGGATGAGAAAAATTTGTTTGTTAAGCTGACGAATACCATCAGCGTGCTGCTGGCGATTTTCGTCGTCCTGCGCTTTGGCGAACTGATTTATCGCGACAAGCTGTCCTATGCGTTTGCCGGCGATTTTTACTCCGCTATGTTCTGGATTGAAGTCGTCCTGATGGTCTTCCCGTTAGTGGTGCTGCGTGTGGCGAAACTGCGTAATGACTCTCGTATGCTGTACCTGTCGGCGCTAAGCGCGCTGTTGGGCTGCGCGACGTGGCGTCTGACCTATTCGCTGGTGGCATTCAACCCGGGTGGCGGCTACCACTACTTCCCAACCTGGGAAGAATTGTTGATTTCTATTGGTTTTGTGGCTATTGAGATTTGTGCATACATCGTACTCATTCGTCTACTGCCGATACTTCCTCCTTTAAAACAAAACGATCATAATCGTCATGAGGCGAGCAAAGCATGAGCCAGAGAATTACTATTGATCCGGTAACCCGTATTGAGGGTCATTTACGCATTGACTGCGAAATTGAGAACGGCGTCGTATCCAAAGCATGGGCGTCCGGCACCATGTGGCGCGGTATGGAAGAGATTGTGAAGAACCGCGATCCGCGCGATGCGTGGATGATTGTGCAGCGTATTTGCGGCGTTTGTACGACAACTCACGCGATCTCTTCCGTTCGTGCGGCAGAAAGCGCGCTGAATATTGATGTTCCCGTCAACGCGCAGTATATCCGTAATATTATTCTGGCGGCGCATACCACCCATGACCACATTGTCCATTTCTACCAGCTCTCTGCGCTGGACTGGGTGGACATTACCTCTGCGCTGAAAGCCGATCCGGAAAAAGCTTCTGCGATGCTGGATGGCGTGTCGAGCTGGCACCTGAACAGCGCGCAAGAGTTCACGAAAGTTCAGAACAAGATCAAGGATCTTGTCGCCAGCGGTCAGTTAGGTATTTTCGCCAACGGCTACTGGGGGCACCCGGCAATGCAGTTACCGCCGGAGGTCAACCTGATTGCGGTCGCCCACTATCTGCAGGCGTTGGAATGTCAGCGTGATGCTAACCGCGTGGTGGCGTTGCTGGGCGGTAAATCGCCGCATATCCAGAACCTGGCGGTCGGTGGGGTGGCGAACCCGATCAATCTCGACAGTATCGGTACGTTGAACCTTGAACGCCTGATGTACATCAAATCGTTTATCGATAAGCTGAGCGATTTTGTCGAGCAGGTGTATAAAGTGGATACCGCAGTCATCGCGGCCTACTATCCGGAATGGCTGGAGCGCGGCAAAGGCGCGGTGAACTACCTGAGCGCGCCGGAATTCCCGACCGACGGTAAAAACGGCAGTTTCCTGTTCCCGGGCGGTTACATTACCAATGCCGATCTGTCGACATACCGTCCGATCACCTCTCACTCCGACGAGTTCCTGATTAAAGGTATTCAGGAGAGCGCGAAGCACGCCTGGTACAAAGATGAAGCGCCGCAGGCGCCGTGGGAAGGCACTACGATCCCGGCTTACGACGGTTGGTCGGATGACGGTAAATACTCATGGGTCAAGTCGCCGACATTCTACGGCAAAACCGTCGAAGTCGGGCCGCTGGCGAACATGCTGTGTAAACTGGCTGCAGGTCGTGAATCCACCCAGACCAAGCTCAATGAAATCATTGCGCTTTATCAGAAGCTGACCGGTAAAACGCTGGAAATGGCGCAACTTCACTCTACGCTGGGTCGTATCATCGGGCGTACCGTTCACTGTTGTGAACTGCAAAACATATTGCAGGATCAATACAACGCGCTGATTGTAAATATCGGCAAAGGCGATTACACCACGTTTGTGAAGCCGAACATTCCGGCGACGGGCGAGTTCAAAGGCGTGGGCTTCCTGGAGGCGCCGCGCGGTATGCTGTCTCACTGGATGGTGATTAAAGACGGTATTATCAGTAACTATCAGGCAGTGGTGCCATCGACCTGGAACTCAGGTCCGCGTAACTTCAACGATGACGTGGGGCCGTACGAACAGTCGCTGGTCGGTACGCCGATCGCCGATCCGGCGAAGCCGCTGGAAGTGGTACGTACCATCCACTCCTTCGACCCTTGCATGGCGTGCGCGGTACACGTGGTGGACGCCGATGGCAATGAAGTGGTCTCGGTGAAGGTTTTGTAATGCGGATATTAGTCTTAGGGGTCGGCAATATTTTGCTGACCGATGAAGCCATCGGGGTACGTATTGTTGAAGCGTTAGAGCAACGATACACCCTGCCGGATTTCGTTGAGATTCTGGATGGCGGTACGGCGGGAATGGAACTTCTTGGCGATATGGCGAATCGGGATCATTTGATCATTGCCGACGCCATCGTGTCGAAAAAGAACGCGCCGGGAACCATTATGGTACTGCGCGACGATGAAGTTCCGGCGTTGTTCACCAACAAAATCTCCCCCCATCAGCTTGGACTGGCCGACGTATTGTCGGCCCTCCGCTTTACCGGCGAGTTTCCGAAGAAACTGACCCTGGTCGGCGTTATTCCACAGTCGCTGGAACCGCACATCGGCTTAACGCCAACCGTAGAAGCGATGATTGAACCTGCGCTTGAGCAGGTTCTTGCTGCGCTGCGTGAATCCGGCGTCGAAGCAATTCCTAAGGAGACGGCGCATGTCTGAAACGTTTTCCGGATTCGACACGGCGCCCGTCGCTCGGGTTCAGGCGGCGTTTGAAGAGATAGCCCATCGTTCGATGCACGATCTTTCGTTTTTGCATCCGACTATGCCAGTGCATGTCTCTGATTTTACGTTGTTTGAAGGACAATGGACGGGCACGGTAATTACGCCGTGGATGTTAAGCGCATTAATCTTCCCTGGCCCGGACCAGATCTGGCCCGGGCGTACCGTCGGTGAAAAACTCGGTCTGCAACTGCCTTATGGCACGATGACCTTTACCGTTGGCGAACTGGAAGGCGTTTCGCAATATCTTGCCTGCTCGTTGATGTCGCCGCTTTCCCGTAGCCTGTCGCCGGAAGAGGGCGTCCGGCTGGCGGATGACTGCGCGCGGATGCTGTTATCCCTGCCGGTAAGCAATCCTGATGCGCCGCAGACAAGCCGGCGCGCGTTGCTGTTTGGCCGTCGGAGCTGTGAGAATGCATGAGCTGTCTCTTTGCCAAAGCGCCGTTGAAATTATTCAGCAGCAGGCAGAACAGCACGGCGTGGCGCGCGTCACCGGCGTATGGCTGGAGATAGGCGCGCTTTCGTGCGTTGAAGAGCGCGCGGTTCGTTTCAGCTTTGACATCGCCTGCCAGGGGACTTTAGCGCAAGGGTGCGAATTGCACATCGACTACAGACCGGCCCAGGCCTGGTGCTGGGATTGCAGTCAGGTGGTGGAAATTCTCAGGCATGACGCGCAATGTCCGCATTGTCATGGCGATCGCCTGCGGGTGGATACCGGCGATTCGTTGAAAGTAAAAAGTATTGAGGTCGAATAACCCGCATTTTATTTCAGGTGGTTAATTATGTGTATTGGCGTCCCCGGTCAGGTGCTGGCCGTCGGAGATGATATTCACCAGCTTGCGCAGGTGGAAGTGTGTGGCATCAAACGTGATGTCAATATTGCTCTGATTTGTGAAGGTAAGCCAGCCGATCTGATAGGGCAATGGGTATTGGTACACGTTGGTTTTGCGATGAGCATCATTGACGAAGACGAAGCGAAAGCCACGTTAGATGCGCTGCGCCGCATGGAGTACGACATCACCAGCGCGTGATCCCTTAATCACCTCTATTATATCGCTCTATAATCGTTGTATAATTATTTATATATCGATTATGGGGCGAAACCTATGAATAAATTTTTGCGCCAGCTCTCTCTGCTGGCGTTGCTTTTTTGCTGGCCGTTAATGTCACAGGCGGCGCGTACTTTTACCGATCAACTTGGCCGCCAGGTCACGGTTCCCGATACCGTCGACAGAGTGGTGGTGCTCCAGCATCAAACGCTCAATCTCCTTGTACAGATGAATGCCACTGACAAAATCGTTGGGGTCATGGCGAACTGGAAACAGCAATTAGGCGACGGCTATGCGCGTCTGGCGCCGGAACTGGCGCAAAAAGCCTCGCTGGGCGATCTAACGCACGTTGATCCTGAAAAACTGGTGGCGCTGCGCCCGCAGGTGGTGTTTGTCACGAATTACGCTCCGCAGGAGATGATCGACAAGATCAGCCGTCTTGGCATTCCGGTGGTGGCGATTTCGCTGCGCCATGATGTTGCTGGCGAGCAGGCTAAAATGAACCCGACCCTGGCCGATGAAGAGCAGGCTTATAATCGCGGGCTGCGTGAAGGAATAACGCTGATTGGCGATATCGTCAATAAACCGCAGGAGGCGAAAGCGCTGATTGAGGCGATGGATAAAGGTCGCAAGATGGTCAGCGACCGTTTGCAGTCGGTTCCTGAAAATGAGCGGGTTCGCGCCTATATGGCGAATCCGGAGTTGACCACCTACGGTTCCGGTAAATATACCGGTCTGATGATGGCCCATGCGGGGGCGCTGAATGTAGCGGCATCCTCGGTGAAAGGCTTTAAGCAGGTGACAATGGAGCAGGTGATCGCCTGGGATCCGCAGGTGATCTTTGTCCAGAATCGCTATCCAAAGGTCGTCAATGAGATCCTGCACAATCCCCAGTGGCAGGTCATTGACGCGGTGAAGCATCATCGGGTTTACCTGATGCCGGATTATGCCAAAGCCTGGGGATATCCGATGCCGGAGGCGGTGGGAATCGGCGAACTGTGGATGGCGAAAAAACTCTATCCGGAAAAATTCCACGATATTGACATGCAAAAGGCCGCTAACGACTGGTATCAACGTTTTTACCGTACTGACTATCAGGGCGTACAGTGATGCGAATACTGGCTGCGGGGAGCTTGCGCGTCGTCTGGCCGCAGCTAATGACGGCGTTTCAGGCGGATGCGGTATGTGATTTCGGTCCGGCGGGGCTGTTACGTGAACGCATCGAAGCGGGCGAAGCATGCGACTTTTTTGCTTCGGCGAACCTGGCGCATCCGCAGGCGCTGCTGGAAAGCGGGCGGGCGCTGCGGGTCGCGCCTTTTACGACGAACCGTTTGTGTCTGAGCGTGCGGGCACAGGCGATGCGTGAAGGCGAGGACTGGCTGTCGCTATTAACCCGGCGGGATCTGCGGATCGGCACCTCAACAGCAGGTTGCGATCCTTCCGGCGATTATACGCAGCAGCTTTTTTCGCGGATGGGCAAGGAGGGCGAAGCGATCCGAAAACGCGCGGTAGCGCTGGTTGGCGGCAGGCAGACTTTGCCGTTACCGGCGGGCCGGCTGGCAGCGGAATGGCTCATCAATCATGATTACACCGATATCTTTATCGGCTATGCCAGCTATGCTCCCAGGCTACGGCTGGTTAATTCGCTGCGAGTGGTTGATATCCCGGAACCTTATAATCCCGTGGCTGAATATGGCTTTGCCTGCCTGAGCGAGCAGGGAAAAACGCTTGCCGACTTTTTACTATCAGCACGGGCGAGGTTGATTCTCATGCAACATGGGTTTAGTGAAGCGCCGAATATGACACACCCGCAGAACTGATAAGCGAAGCGTCAGCAGGGAATACCATGCCGGATGACGACATTACTACCCCATCCGGCATTATGGTTTAACTTTGACGTTTATCTTCGGTATGGTTTTCGAAGTCGCTGGCGTCATGGCGTTCGTGAAGCTGTTCGTTCAATGGGCCGTTGGTCCGGTTGACAATGCGCCCCCGCTTTACCGCCGGACGTTCGGCTACCTGTTTCGCCCAGCGTTGTACGTTTTGATAACTTCCGGCATCCAGAAACTCCGCTGCATCATAGACATTCCCCAGCACCACGTTGCCGAACCACGGCCAGATGGCCATATCGGCAATAGTGTACTCTTCTCCCGCGACATACGGGTGGTGAGCTAACTGCTTATCCAGCACGTCCAGCAGACGCTTGGCTTCCATGGTGAAGCGATTAATGGCGTACTCAATTTTTACCGGCGCATAATGATAGAAATGACCGAAACCGCCGCCGAGGAACGGCGCCGCGCCCTGTAGCCAGAACAACCAGTTAAGGGTTTCTGTGCGCTTAGCCAGATCCTGCGGCAGGAAATGGCCAAACTTATCCGCCAGATAAACAAGAATTGCGCCCGACTCAAAAACTCGAATCGGCGGGTTGTGTGAGTTATCGCGCAGCGCCGGGATTTTTGAGTTCGGATTGATGTCAACAAAGCCGCTGGAGAACTGATCGCCCTCGCCGATGCGAATCAACCAGGCGTCATATTCGGCGCCGGTCACGCCCAGCGCCAGGAGCTCTTCCAGCATAATAGTCACTTTCTGGCCGTTAGGCGTCCCCAGCGAATAAAGCTGTAACGGATGTTTGCCGACGGGCAGCGTTTTGTCGTGCGTCGGGCCGGAAACCGGGCGATTAATGTTAGCGAACGCGCCGCCGCCGGATTTATCCCACGTCCAGACTTTTGCGGGTTGATAAGTATTATCTGCCATATTGACCTGCCTTCACAGTGGTGGTGTTGAAGCAGTGTAGCAGCTTGCTAGTCGGACATTTAACCGATTGGGACATTCCGGCGAGTGAAATTTTAACCTTCTGGCCTCAGTGTGCCTTATTGAGGTGTATGATTATGTCGACCTCTGTCCGGTTAGTGTCACAGAGCAGACAATCAGAGCGAAATCACGCCAGGCTGCTCAGGCGGTCTTGTTTTGAGGTAAGTGCATGAGCAAAGGAACCACCAGTCAGGATGCCCCCTTCGGGACATTATTGGGTTACGCCCCCGGCGGCGTAGCGATCTACTCTTCAGATTACAATTCCCTCGATCCGTGGGACGACGACGACGCAGCTTTTCGTAGCTACATCGACGATGAATACATGGGGCATAAATGGCAGTGCGTGGAATTTGCCCGCCGTTTTCTCTTTCTGAATTATGGCGTTGTTTTTACTGACGTCGGCATGGCCTGGGAAATCTTCTCGCTACGTTTTCTGCGCGAAGTCGTGAATGACAATATTTTGCCTTTGCAGGCCTTCCCGAACGGTTCGCCGCGCGCGCCGGAGGCCGGGGCGCTGCTCATCTGGCAAAAGGGCGGCGAGTTTAACGAAACCGGGCACGTCGCGATTATCACCCAACTCCTGGATAACAAAATTCGTATTGCTGAGCAAAACGTTATCCACACGCCATTGCCGCCAGGGCAGCAGTGGACTCGCGAACTGGAAATGGTTGTAGAAAACGGGTGTTACACCCTGCGCGACACCTTTGATGACACGACGATTTTAGGCTGGATGATCCAGACCGACGACACGCAATACAGTTTGTCACAGCCTGACATCGCGAATCAGTCGCTGGCGATTCGCAGCGCAAGACTGCCAGAGAAAGGTCAGTTTGACGGTCCGTGGCTGGATGAGCGCGATCCGTTACAAAAAGCCTATGTACAGGCGAACGGGCACGTTATCAATCAGGACCCGTACCAGTATTTTACCATCACCGAGAGCGCTGAACAGGAGCTTATCAAAGCGACCAATGAGTTGCATTTGATGTACCTGCACGCCACGGACAAAGTTTTAAAAGACGATAATCTGCTGGCGCTATTCGATATCCCCAAAATTCTTTGGCCGCGTCTGCGCCTCTCCTGGCAGCGCCGTCGTCACCATATGATCACCGGTCGTATGGATTTCTGCATGGATGAACGCGGGCTGAAAGTCTATGAATACAATGCCGATTCCGCATCATGCCATACCGAAGCGGGATTAATTCTCGAAAAATGGGCTGAGCAGGGCTATACCGGTAAAGGGCATAACCCGGCGGAGGGCTTAATTAACGAGCTGGCAGGCGCCTGGAAACACAGTAAAGCGCGTCCTTTCGTCCATATCATGCAGGATGATGATATCGAGGAGGACTATCACGCGCAGTTTATGCAGCAGGCGCTGCATCAGGCCGGTTTCGCGAGCAAAATTCTCCGCGGGCTGGGCGAGTTGCGCTGGGATGACGCCGGGCAGTTGATCGATGGCGACGGACGGCTGGTGAATTGTGTCTGGAAAACCTGGGCGTGGGAAACGGCGATGGAGCAGATACGCGAAGTCAGCGAGACGGAGTATGCCGCAGTGCCTATTCGTACCGGGCACCCGGAAAATGAAGTCCGGCTGATTGATGTATTACTGCGCCCGGAAGTGTTGGTGTTTGAACCGCTGTGGACGGTGATCCCGGGTAACAAAGCGATCCTGCCCATCCTGTGGTCGCTCTTCCCGCATCATCGCTATTTGCTCGACACGGATTTTACCGTTAACGATGAGCTGGTGCAGACCGGCTATGCGGTAAAACCGATTGCCGGACGTTGCGGTAGTAATATTGATTTGGTGAGCCATCAGGAAGAGCTCCTGGATAAAACCAGCGGCAAGTTCGCCACGCAGAAAAATATCTATCAGCAGTTGTGGTGCCTGCCGAAGGTCGCCGGGAAGTATATTCAGGTCTGTACGTTTACCGTGGGCGGTAACTACGGCGGTACGTGCCTGCGCGGGGATGATTCATTAGTCATTAAAAAAGAGAGCGATATTGAACCGTTAATCGTCATCAAAGCGTAACGGGGGCATTCTCGTCGGGATATCGGCGTGGGTGCCGATATCCCGCCTGTTGTGTTTACCAGCGAACGGCTATCAGCCTGCCATTTATTGGTAACATATGAGAAATAATATCACAAATTATTCTTAACTTTTCTGACGCAGGCGGTGACGCTCGCCGCGTTGGCGCATCCGTTTCCTGATTTTCGACTAATCGATACTTTTTGCGGCTGGTTACGCTGCGCCCATTCCTTTGGATTTAGGTCATGCCTGTTTGGCGGGTAAACGGACAGCATAATATATTGATGAGTCCAAATGATATTATTGGTCATATAAAAAGTTTACGTTAGGTTATTTTTCTATTGTAAAAGTTTGCGTTTAAACCCTGTCTGCAATCTTCGTGGCGAGATATAGCTACACCTAAGTAAATGCAGTTAATTATTATTCAGCTATTGTTGTCAGCCTTGTAAATAATATTTCCGTATAAAGCGAAGCGACTTCCATCATGACTGTTAATGGTATTGTTGAATAGTTTACTTTGTAATTATTTAAGTTTGGTGGACGTTTTGTCTTATTCTGGTGAGCGTATGGTTATGGCAGATGACAGCCGATTTTTCATTATGTTAGCATGAGTTGATAATACTTTATCCAGGCATAGATCAGGATGTCCACATATAATAAGGAGAATGGTATATGTTTAAAAAAGTATTAGGCTTGCGCCACTGGAATAATAATGTTGTAAAAATACCGCCGCCAGCAGCAGAATCTGGCGCTAATGCGTCTGACGTGGTGGTGGATACTCCTGAGCCTTATGAGCGGATACTGTGTCAAAAAATTCTGATGGGGATCTCGACGATCGATATCATTCGTAATGCCATCATTAAGTCCTGTGAGCAGCTCAACATTGAAAAAGAACGCATTAATGAACTTAACGAACAGAATGATAAAGCCAGAAGTTCATTAAAATCGCTCGTGGAATTTATCACCGAAATTGGCACGACTTCGTCGGATATTGGCTGTCGTATGGGCGACTTAAATACCTCCTTAACGCAAATTAATGCGTGTATTAAAGAGATACAGAAGATCGCTAACCAGACCAATTTGATAGCGATTAACTCCGCGATCGAGGCCGCGCGCGTAGGGGATGCCGGGCGTGGTTTTAGCGTTATTTCGAAAGAGGTGAAAAACCTGTCCGAAGATGTTAAACACAGTTCGAAAAGCGTCAGTACGTTAACCTCTGTAATCAAAGATAATACGGCCAGAGTGAGTGAGGTGCTGGATAACCAACAGCCGGTTATTGATAATATTACGACTAACATAAATCAAATTGTGGAGTCTATTGGCATCGTCATCGATAAATCGCTGAGCATGAAATCGGTCATGCAGTACATCTCTACGGTGCAGTTTTTGAATATTGTCAAAGTTGACCATGTTATCTGGAAAATGGAAGTCTACAAATTACTCTTAAATAAAGACATAAACAGTAAAATAACGATGCACGATCAGTGTCGGCTGGGGAAATGGTACTACGGTTTTGAAGGGCAGCAGTTTAGCAATTACTACAGTTTCCTTAGTCTGGAAGCGCCGCATAAAGAGGTGCATACCGCTGGTCACTCTGCGCTGAACTATTTTGCCGCAGGCGATATGAATGCGATGTCGCAAGAACTCGACAGAATGGAGCGCTCCAGTAATGAGGTGGTTAACCAGCTGGAAATGCTGGCTGTCGATTTATTAAAAGAAACCACACTGTGAAGTCATGAGTTATTACCGTATAACCAACAGGAGCCATTATCAACAGGACTGATGTATCACACTTTCTGCACTGGAGTTATTCCGGACAGAGAAAAAAAGCATGACGCAGAAGATGGCTGTGTTTGTTTACCCGAATCACTTACCTTAGTAAGTGATTCGGGATTAATCAGCGACATCTTTGCTTTTTATCGGCGGCCAGACTTTGGCTGGAAAAGTGCGTTACTGCTAAATTTCTCACTCTCTTACCGCCTTCCTGCCCCTCGAAATACCTGAAACCTGTGCTCACAGATTAATAGCGATTATTTAATCGTGAAATAACGCTGGGCATTATTGAAGCAGATATCCTGAACCATACGGCTTAGCATCGCTTCATCATCAGGAATCTCTCCGTCCTGCGCCCACTGTCCCAGCAGGTTACAGAGAATACGACGGAAATATTCATGTCGCGTATAAGAAAGGAAACTGCGGGAGTCGGTCAGCATCCCGACAAACTGACTTAACAGTCCCATTTGCGACAGTTGCTCCAGTTGGCGCAGCATCCCGTCTTTCTGATCGTTAAACCACCAGCCGGAACCAAACTGCACTTTTCCGGCAATTCCCGGCCCCTGGAAGTTACCGATCATGGTCGCCAGGACTTCGTTATCACGTGGGTTCAGGCAATAGAGGATAGTCTTGGGCAGTTCATTGGTCACATCCATACTGTCGAGCAAACGGGAGAGCGCCCAGCTAATGTTATTATCGCCAATGGAGTCAAAGCCGGTATCCGGCCCCAGCAGGCGGAACATCCGGGTATTATTATTACGGATCGCGCCAATATGTAGCTGCATCACCCAGCCGCGCGCGGCGTACTGACGGCCCAGCCAGACCAGCACCGCCGTGGTAAACTGGGCGATCTCAAGTTCGCTCAACGTTTCGCCAGCCAGACGTTTGCCCAGAATGGCGTCAAGCTGCGCGTCGTCGGGCACCGGCGCAAATCGCAGCGTTTCAATGCCATGATCGGACGCGCGGCAGCCGCAGGCGGCGAAATGGTCGAGACGGCGAGTGAGCGCCTGACGTAAATCGTCGAAACGGGTAATGCTGACATCTGCCGCCGCTTCCAGTTTCCCCAGGTAATCGACAAAGCCGTCCAGTTCGATTTTGAAAACTTTGTCGGGGCGCCAGCTTGGCGCGACTTCAATATCAATGCTGTCGTCGGCGGCTATCTGGCGGTGATATTCCAGAGAATCTATCGGGTCGTCGGTGGTTCCGACCATCCGCACATTCATCTGCTGCATAATACCGCGCGCGGAAAAGGCCGGCGTTGCTAGTTTCTCATTACACTGCGTCCAGATACTTTCCGCGGTATCCGGTCCGAACAGCGTACCTGTAATGCCAAATGGACGGCGTAGTTCAAGGTGCGTCCAGTGATACAACGGATTACCCAGCGTTTTTGGTACGGTATTGGCCCAGGCCATATATTTTTCATAATCGCTGGTCTCTTTGCCGGTGATCAGCGACTCATCCACGCCTGCGCTTCGTAGCGCTCGCCATTTATAGTGGTCGCCTTCCAGCCAGATCTGACCGAGGTTATCGAAACGGCGATCGTCGGCGATTTCCTGCGGACTTAAATGGCAGTGGAAGTCATAAATCGGCATGGGCGCGGCGTATTTATGGTACAGCGTGCGGGCAATGTCGTTTTTCAGTAGAAAATCTTCAGTCATAAACGTAGCCATGATTTATCTCCTTACTTAGCCAGCGCTTCTACCGTGGCTTTCGCGCCATTCTGCAATAGCTGTTGGTAAGCGTCGGTAACGGCTTGCACAAATTCGTGGTTCTTCGGCAGGTCGTTGCCAAAGATAGACTCGATGGCCAGTAGCCCGCGAACGCGTTCTTCCGGCGTCTGATATTGCTGATGAATCGCCTGATACTGCGCGAGCAGCGGATCGACGACATCAATGGTTTTACCTTGCTCATCGACACCGCCGACGTAACGCATCCATCCGGCGACGCCCAGCGTCAGGCGGCGATAGTCATCGCCCTGTTGCAAGTGTAGACGTACCGGGTCCAACAAACGCTGCGGCAGTTTCTGACTGCCATCCATCGCGATCTGCCAGGTGCGGTGTTTCAACGAGGGGTTAGTGAAACGCGCGATCAACAAATTCGCATACCCTTCCAGATCGGTGCCTTCCGGCATTGACAACGTCGGCGCTTGTTCATCAAGCATCAGCGCCAGCGCCGCGCGACGGTAAGCCGGGTTGGTCATGGTATCGGCGATAGTGTCATACCCGCCGAGATAACCCAGATAGGCGAGGAAAGAGTGGCTGCCGTTAAGCATACGCAGCTTCATCATTTCAAACGGTACGACGTCTGCAACGAATTGCGCGCCGACGGTGTCCCAGTCCGGGCGACCATTCACAAAGTTATCTTCGATGACCCACTGGCGGAAGGGTTCGCAGGCGATAGCGCAGGGATCATAAACCCCTAACTGGTCGGCAACCAGTTGTAGCGTCTCTTCGGTCGCTGCCGGAACAATGCGGTCAACCATGGTGCAGGGGAAGGTTACATTGTCGGCAATCCATGCGGCGAGGGCGGCATCGCGAGCTTTTGCCAGGCCGAGGACGGCAGCCTTCGCGACGTGACCATTCTCGCGTACGTTATCGCATGACAACACGGTAAAAGCTTTCAGTCCTTGCTCCCGGCGCATGTTTAGCGCTTCGACAATATAGCCAATGGCGGATTTAGGCTGCTGTGGATGGGCAAGATCGTTTTGGATCAGCGGGTTATTGACATCAAGCTCGCCGCTGGCGGGGTCGGTGCAGTAGCCTTTTTCGGTCACGGTTAAGGAGACGATGGCGGTTTCCGGGCGCGCCATTGCCGCCAGAATCCCTGCATGGCCGTCGAATTCAGGGTGCAGCGCTTCTTTCATTGAACCGATAATTTTCAGTTCGGTGCTTTCTGCGCCGCGTTCTGCAACGGTGTACAGCAGATTTTGCGCTTTCAGGTTCGCGATCAGCCGCGCGTCGTTACCCGGCATCAGGTTCACTTCACAAATGCCCCAGTCGCTGTCGCTCTTTTCCAGTAGATGATGGGTAAAGAGCGCCTGGTGCGCGCGGTGAAACGCCCCGCAGCCCAGATGCACAATACGGGATACCAGACGTGATTTGTCCCAGTTTGGGCGGGCGACGGAAACCTGGGCGGTGGCGATATTCTGTTCCATTGCAAACTCCTGTCATTCGACGTCTTCGCCCGCGATCTCCGGGGCGAGGCATGTTGCTATTGCATTGAGTAGGGGAAATCGCATGACGCGTCGCGCCATGCGAAAGAAGGTTATTTGCTAAAGAAAGCGCGCTGGATAGCCAGTTCGACGCCGCGGACTTCCGCAAGCCCTTTCAGACGGCCAATGGCGGAATAACCCGGATTCGTTTTCTTCTTCAGATCGTCCAGCATCTGATGACCGTGGTCCGGGCGCATTGGGATCAGATCGTCGCTACCTTCGGCTTTACGACGGTGCTCTTCTTCCACAATCGCTTTAACGACTTCATACATATCCACATCGCCGTGCAAATGGGCGGCCTCGTGGAAGGTCTTAGGATTCTCTTCGCGCAGCGTAGAACGCAGATGCGTAAAGTAGATGCGCGGACCAAATTGCTTGATCATATCAACCAGATCGTTGTCGGCGCGCACGCCGTAAGATCCGGTACACATGGTGAAGCCGTTCGCCATGCTATTAACGGTTTCCACCATCCATTGCATGTCTTCAATGGTAGAGACAATGCGCGGCAGGCCGAGAATAGGGCGCGGCGGATCGTCAGGGTGAACGGCCATACGCACGCCAACCTCGTCGGCAACCGGAATAATGGCTTTCAGGAAATAGGCAAAATGTTCACGCAGTTTTGCTTTATCGATATCTTTATACGTCGCCAGGTGTTGACGGAACTGATCCAGCGTATAGCCTTCTTCCGCGCCAGGTAAACCGGCAATAATGTTGCGGGTCAGACGTGCTTTGTCTTCCTCGCTCATGGTGGCGAAACGCCGCTCTGCCTGAGCAATCTCTTCTGCCGTATAGTCGGCTTCTGCTCCCGGACGCTTCAGGATGTGCAGTTCGAACGCGGCGAATTCAATCTGGTCAAAACGCAACGCTTTGGAACCATCCGGCAATACGTATTCCAGATCCGTACGTGTCCAGTCCAGCACCGGCATAAAGTTATAGCAAACCGTATAGATACCGCATTGCGCCAGGTTACGCAGCGTTTGCTGGTAGTTTTTGATCCATAAATCGTACTGACCGGTGTGGGTTTTGATGTCTTCGTGGATAGGTACGCTCTCTACCACCGACCACTCCAGACCCGCCTCTTCAACGATTGCTTTACGTTTCTGGATCTCGTCTACCGACCAAATTTCTCCATTCGGGATATGGTGTAACGCCGTTACCACGCCGGTTGCGCCAGCCTGGCGTACATCTGACAGCGTTACCGGGTCGTTAGGTCCGTACCAGCGCCAGGTTTGTTTCATATCTCGTTTCCTCTTCTTGCGATAACGTCTTCGTGGTTGACCCATTGCCAGCCAACATCGAAACGTGCTTTGTAAACCCGTTCTGCCCCCTAAATTCAACCAAAATTTTTCTCATGTCAACCTTATTGTCTAAATTGGCTAACCAAATCACAAATATCATCATTCACGGTCTGCCAATTTTATTTATTTGATCTGTGTCAATTTTTGCTGGGTGAAAAGCATTCACCATTCAACTTGAAATGAGTTGATGTATTTATTTCAAGAATATTAAGGGCGGGAGTTGCCGCCAGATTTTGACCGGTCCGGATGAGAAAATATTGATTGGTCAACCAATTTTTGTGATTTCAGTTTTCCCGCTACAGGTCAGACGGCGCGGAGCTAATGTTTTTTAACGAGGCTTTATCATGAAGATGACAAAATTAAGATGGTGGATTATCGGCCTGGTCTGCGTAGGGACCATCGTAAACTACCTGTCCCGTAGCTCGCTTAGCGTTGCGGCGCCAGCGATGATGAAAGAACTCCATTTTGATGAGCAACAATATTCCTGGGTGGTGAGCGCCTTCCAGCTTTGTTACACCATTGCGCAGCCGATCACCGGCTATTTGATGGATGTCATCGGACTGAAAATCGGCTTCTTTATCTTTGCCTTGTTATGGTCGCTGATTAACATGGCGCACGCGCTGGCCGGCGGCTGGATAAGCCTGGCATTTCTGCGTGGTCTGATGGGGCTAACCGAAGCGTCAGCGATTCCGGCCGGGATTAAAGCCAGCGCCGAATGGTTCCCGACGAAAGAACGCGGTATTGCGGGGGGCCTGTTTAATATCGGTACTTCGATTGGTGCGATGCTGGCGCCGCCGCTGGTGGTCTGGGCGATGCTGACCTTTGCTGATAGCGGCATCGGTACTGAAATGGCGTTTGTGATTACCGGTGGGATCGGCGTGCTGTTCGCCATCACCTGGTTCCTGATTTATAACTCGCCAAATAAACACCCGTGGATCACCCACAAAGAGCTGCGTTATATCGAAGACGGCCAGGAAAGCTATCTCCAGGACGATAATAAAAAACCGGCCGTTAAAGAGATCGTTAAAAAGCGTAACTTCTGGGCGTTGGCGATTACCCGTTTTCTGGCTGACCCGGCATGGGGAACGCTGAGTTTCTGGATGCCGCTGTATCTGATTAACGTGATGCATCTGCCGTTAAAAGAGATCGCCATGTTTGCCTGGCTGCCGTTCCTGGCGGCGGACTTTGGCTGCGTTGCAGGCGGTTTCCTGGCGAAGTTCTTCATGGAAAAGATGCACATGACCACGATCAATGCGCGTCGTTGTAGCTTTACCATCGGCGCTGTTTTGATGATTTCGATCGGTTTTGTCAGCATTACGACTAACCCGTATGTCGCCATTGCATTGATGAGTATTGGCGGTTTTGCGCACCAGACGCTGTCTACCGTCGTGATTACCATGAGCGCTGACCTGTTCAAGAAAAATGAGGTCGCGACGGTTGCCGGTCTGGCAGGATCTGCGGCATGGATGGGACAGTTAAGCTTCAACCTGTTTATGGGGGCATTGGTCGCTATTATCGGTTACGGCCCGTTCTTCATTGCACTCAGTCTGTTCGATATTATCGGCGCCATCATCCTGTGGGTACTGATTAAAGATCCAGAAAAGCACCACCCGCCAATGACGGAACAGCCGCTGGCGTCTCACCGCTAAAGCTGTCTCGGTTTCACTGGCCTGATAAGCGAAGCGCTACCGGGTTCTAACGGCCACCTTCGGGTGGCCGTCTTCATTACCCTTATCGGTAAAAATACGCGTTGGTTTTATACCAGCGCGTTATCATTTAGTTTGCCTGATTATTTTCAGATGCTGAAAATAATATTGTGGTAAGGGTTATTGTTTTTCGCCTGGATTTTTATCGACTCTCTGTCTCGCTGCGATCATCGATAAAGTCCCCTTTATGTAAATAAAGGTTCAATGCTTCTACTCTTTTCTCCATATATTTTGCGCAGCTTCACAAAAAATAACCTGATGTTGTAATGCCCACTCCCTAACATTCTCCATGCGCTATACGTTAATTTAAGTTTAAATTTCATGCCGGGGATATCACGATGTCACGTAATTTTACTGTTTCAGCCTGTCAGTATATTGTTACTGAAATAAACACTTTTGAAGATTTCATAACAAAGGTAAGGATACTTCTTAATAAAAGTCAGGGAGCTGATGTCGTTATTTTCCCGGAGCTATTTACCATTGAGTTATTTACACTATTGAAAAAATGGCAAGAAAGACCCATTTCACACCTAACTTTAATTGATCAGTTTACGGATGCCTATAAGCAGCTTTTTCAACAGGAAGCGAAAGAAAGAGGACAGTTCATTATTGCTGGCTCTCATCTGGAGCAGACTGGAGCAGATCGCTATGAGAATGTTGCGCATATATGGGGACCCGATGGCGAACATTATGCTCACAGTAAGACGCATATCTTCCCGGCTGAACGGGGTTGGTATACTCAGGAAGGCGATAAAATGGCTGTTTTTCAACTGCCATTTGCTAAGGTGGGTTTTAATATTTGTTATGAAGCAGAAATACCGGAGTGTGCTGCGACGCTGGCGGAACAGGGTGCGGAGTTAATTTTAACGCCTTCCGCTACGTTTACTGAACAGGGATTTTGGCGAGTCAGGCATTGTTGCCACGCACGTTGTATTGAAAATCAAATTTATCTTGTTCACTGTTGCCTGGGCGGAAACCCGGGCGGGCCACTGCCAGGCTGCTGGGCCCGAAGTTCAATTTTAAGCCCCTGTGATGTCGTGTGGAAAAATCCACAAGGTATTATCGCAGAGGCGCACGTCAATCAAGAGGATGTCATTTCAGGAGAAATTAACCTCGATGTTCTATATGAAAATAGACTTGGGGGGGCAGCAACAACGTTCAAGGACAGACGCAGAAAAGCAGGCATATATAATATCTGGCCATCACACATTAAATAACAGAATGTGTCCCTTCTATGTATTAGCTGGAGGTCGTTATGGGATATTTAAAATTACCTGAGGGTAAAAGGATTGCGGTCAATCTTGGTGTTGATGTAGATGCTCAGTCTTTATGGCTGGGCGGATTTAATCGACCGTCGCCATCCTTTATGTCACGGGGAGAGTTTGGTGCACAAGTTGGCGTACCAAGGCTTCTCAAATTGTTTAAAGAAAATAATATCAAAACCACCTTTTTTATTCCCGGACACACTGTAGACACCTTCCCGGAAATCAGTAAAGCGATTTTTGATGCCGGGCATGAAATCGCTCACCATGGCTACTATCATGAAAATCCGACGCTGGTGAATCGTGATACAGAACGCCGACTAATGGATTTGGCGTTCGCCTGTTATAAAAGACATTTCGGCATACGCCCTGTGGGATACCGTTCTCCCTATTGGGATTATAGCGAGAATACGCTGGATCTTCTGGAGGAAGCCGGTTTTCTCTATGACAGTAGCCTGATGGCGAGAGATCTTGTGCCTTACCATCCTCAACGTTGGCAGGTGAATTGGGAAACGGGAAATATCGCAGGCCCGGCCAGCGCGATTCTGGAAATTCCTGTTAGCTGGTATCTGGATGATTTTCCCGCACTGGCGTATACCGGCAACCAGGAGGGGATGAGCGATACTGACGGTGTTCTGCGACGCTGGAAGGATATTTTTACCTATGCTTATAACCATCAGGAAAACGGTTTATATGCGATGGCTCTTCATCCGCAGATAATCGGTCATGGGCATCATATGATGATGTTGTCACGTTTGATTGAACATATTAAAGGGCATGATGGCGTATGGTTTGCAACCTGTGAAGAGATAGCCAGTGTCTGGGTGGATGACGAAGAGGATCGACAAAAAATGCTCCGTCCTGATGTTCGTGGCGTAGCGCCGGTTCCGGATGATTATGGCTGGCCGGGCAAATGATATCACCTCATGACAATGTTAATATCAGTCGGGTAACGGATTACCCGGGCAGAAGTTACCTGTTTGCCCGCTCGTTAATGCATATTGTCCATCAGAAAGGGAGACTATCCCGGGACGTATAAAATCTTTTTTATTTCGGTCAAAACGTTAATCAACGAGAATAGTTTGTTTTTTGATTTAAATCATTTTTTAGTGTTCACAGGTAAATAAGCAAATAACATTTATAATGTGAGTATTAAGAAAAATAAAATTTCCATAGTGATTAATTTTTATTTAATGCTTTGATTTTTAATGCTTTTGCATGTGTTAATTGATGTAAATCAATTTGTGTTTTTTTATTAAATAAGTAAAAATTAAGTTGATATTTGCTTTTTGATGTGTTTTTTATATATAGCTGATTATTATTCTGAAATGTCAATTTTTGAATAACGACGCTGTGATACCGGCACCAGGGATACTTTGCGATAAAAGGGATTGAATATGGCAGAGAGCGTTCAGTATAACCTCAATTGTATTTGGCCACAGCGGGCCAAAACCTTCTATTGCATTGCAACCAGCGGAATAACGTTCATCAGACGTGGGTAAACGTTGGCAAAATCCCTGCAAACCTGGCGCTTTTCACGCTGTGTTTTTTGGTCGTTGCGCTTTTAATAAGAGTCACAAGCGTTGGCCGCCGGTATTCGTCTGGCTGCTGAACTGCCACCTGATCAACAAGGAGATAAATCATGGATGCGATTTTTTTAAAGCTCGACAATATCAAAGGCGAAAGCCAGGTTGAAGGCTTTGAAGATCAGATAGAGATCATGTCTTATAGCCACAATGTGGCAATGCAGGTAAATAACGATGTTAGCCTCACCGAGCGGACTTCCGGGCGTGCGCATGTTGGTGAAATGTCGCTCACCAAATTTGTCGACCTCGCCACGCCTGTGCTCAATGAGTACTGCTGTAGCGGGAGGCTAATTAGAACCGCGGTGCTGACGTTGTGCCACAATGACGGCGGCAAAATGCGGTCGCTTATCGTTTATACCCTGACAAACGTGCTGATATCACAACTCAGTGTTAGCGGCGGCGCCGGCGGTAAGCCGGTGGAAACGATGTCGCTGAACTTCACGAAAATCAAATGGCAAATCACTGCCGAGAAATCAGACAGCGCTCAACAGGAGTCCAGAACGTCAGTATGGGATCTGGCGATGGACCAGATAGGGAAATGATGATGACGCCAACCATTCCGGTCGCGCTATTCGACAGGCTCTTGGTTGAGGGGATAAGCCCACATGAATTGGTACGCTGCAGGTTAATGTGTTTATTCAACTCTTGCGCCGTGCCAGGTGGCGAGACATTACCGCCGCTGCTCACTCGGGGTATGCCGGAATGGCACGAGGTGAATGTGGGTGACAAACGGGTTCTCAACTGGTTTTGCCGTGAGCTTCGCGCTGCTATTTTACGTTATGAACCGAGCATCAACATGCTGAAAGTCAGTGTAAAAGATGCCTATCATCAGACGCTGGCGTTGTCTTTGGAAGCGATGTTACAGGATGAGTCTGAACCGTTAAGACTGGAGATAGCCTACTCTAACGGTAGATGGCGCTAGTAATGCAGGAAGGAACGCCGGGCCGGGCGTTTAACATTACCCACAAGCAATAAAACGCAGCGAACGAACCTGATAATCAGGCAGACAGTCCACCTTTCGGTATGGTTGATCTGCCTGCATCATTTTCAGGATGGTTAATAACGGACCATGACCGATTTAAGTTCGGTATAGTCATCAATAAACGCGCTGCCAAATTCACGACCAATGCCCGATCCTTTCATCCCTCCAAAGGGTACCGCGGGATCGAGGAAGGTATGCATATTGACCCACACCATGCCAGCATCAATATCTTCAGCGTAGCGTAATGCCTTAGACATATTTTCCGACCACACACTTGCAGCAAGGCCGAATGGCGAAGCGTTGATATGCGAAAGCGCCTCTTTTTCATTCTGATAACCGATAAAGCTACAGACAGGGCCAAAGGTCTCCTCGTGCATCAGCGTACTGTTTTTACTACGCACTTTTACCGCCGTCGGCTGTAAAAAGTACCCTTCGCCGGGTAAAGTTTCACCGCCGTAAACAATAGTATCCCCTTCTTCCCGTGCGCGTTGAATCAGATGCAGCACTTTTTCAAGCTGAACCTGATTCGCCAGCGGGCCCATCACCGTTTTTTCATCTAAAGGCGAGCCGGGCACGATCTCCGATAACCGTTGCCTGAGGAGCGTCATGACCGTATCCAGTTTTTCCTGGGGCAGATAAAAACGCTCTGCGGCAGCACAAATCTGTCCTTGATTCAGATAACCGGCTTCAAGAATACCGTTGACCATGGCTTGTGCCGAGAGATCATTGAGAAACAGCGCCGCATTTTTCCCTCCTAGTTCGAGGGTAACGCGTTTTCCTGACGATGTTGCCGAACGCCGGACTTTCTCACCTGTCGCAACTGACCCGGTGAAACTCACTTTGGCGCAATCTGGATGCGCGATCAGCTGTTGCGCTATCTCACCGCCAGCACCGTTTACCACGTTAATTACGCCATCAGGGAAACCTGCCTCTTTAGCCAGCTCAGCGACTCGCAGCAGTGTCAGCGGGGTATATTCACTTGGTTTAATGACGATGGTGCAGCCACATACCAGCGCTGCGGCCAGCTTCCAGATAGCAATCATAATTGAGAAATTCCACGGCACAATACCGACGACCACACCAATGGGTTGGCGTTGGGTAAACGCTGTGTATCTCTCTTCTCCCATTGATGGCAGGGAGACATTCAGCGTTTCACCGGTTATTTTTCCTGCCCAACCGGCAAAGTAACGCAGGAAGGCCACTGACTGATCGAGTTCAAGACCGCGCGACAGCATAATCGTTTTACCTGAACAGACGCTTTCCAGTTGAGCTAACTCTTCACGATGAGCGGCAAGAGTATCAGCCAGTTTCAGCAGTAATGCGCCGCGTTGTAACGTTGGCATTTTACGCCAGACATCAAACGCCCGTCTGGCGCTCTGCATGGCCTGTTCTGCCTGCGCAGGGGTTGCCGACACAACGTCGGCGATGATTTTGCCTGTGGCTGGGTTAGTGACCGAGAAGTTCGTGCCGTTTCCGGCCTGACGTTCACCTGCAATAAATTGTCCGTGTCGTTGGCGTAAAAAAGTCGTTACTTCGGCAAGTAATGTCACGTCGCTCATCAGAAGTGCCTGTAGGTCAGGAATGTACGTTTTTCCATCTCAACATACTTGCCTGGAACTGAATATCGTTCCAAAGAACGTCATTCTTCCGGACGATATTTTGTAAAACGTTACCGTGCTGTGATAGCGGTCTTAGTCAAGCGTGATGACAAGGTAACGCGATGAATACAAAAATCGATGCGTTGAATTACTACGGCGCGACGAAAAAATACCCGTTGCATTTTCCTGCTCTGCAAGAGGATATTGATGCCGATGTGGTGATCATTGGCGGTGGCTTTTCAGGCATCAATACCGCGCTGGAACTGGCGGAGCAGGGGATCACTAATGTTGTCGTTCTGGAAGCCCGCCATCTTGGGTATGGCGGCACCGGGCGAAACGGCGGTCAGGTGATGGCCGGTATAGGTCACGACATCGAAGCCGTTAAAAAATATGTAGGCGCAGCGGGAATGGAGACGCTGTTTAAAATCTCGAACCTCGGCGCAGGCATTATTCGGGAGCGAATTCGTAAATACCATATTGATGCTGATTTTGTCCCCGGATATGGTTATCTGGCCTACAACCAGCGGCAGTTAAAAACGCTGCAACAATGGGAAAAAGAATTCAAAGCCGCCACGCCGGAAGATGATATTGAACTCTATACCGGTAAAGACGTGCAGCAGGTTATTGGTTCCGACGTCTACTGCGGTGTTCTCAAGCATATGGGGGGAGGGCATGTCCACTCGCTGAATTTATTGCTGGGCTCCGCTCAGGCTGCGAATTCGCTGGGGGTGAAGATATTCGAATATTCACCTGTGGTTGAGGTCAGTTACGGTAAAACTGTGCGGGTACGTACTGCGATGGGCAGCGTAAAAGCGGCCAAATTGCTGTGGGCCTGTGATAGTTTTCTCAATAATCTGGAACCAGAAATTTATAAGAAAACGCTGGTTACTTATTCTTATCAGGTCTCTACAGAACCTCTCTCCAGCGAGCTTGTTGAGCGGATCAGTCCCTTGCGCGGGGCTTTTAGCGATATCCGCCCGGTGATAAATTACTACCGTCTCACAAAAGAAAACCGTCTGCTGTTTGGCAGCGCCACAAGGTTTCTTGAATATACCCCGCACGATTTTGCTGCCTGGAACCGCACTCTGTTGACGGAGGTCTTTCCTTATTTGAAAGACGTTAAAATCGATTTTGCCTGGGGCGGACCGATGGCCTGTAGCGCGAATCTGTTTCCGCAGATTGGCACGCTTCGTGAACACAATAATGTTTTTTATGTTCAGGGTTATTCCGGATTTGGCGTCACGCCTTCCCATATTGTATGCAAAATCCTGGCCGAAGGAATAAATGGCGGTTCCGAGCGGTATCGTCTGATGAGTAGCATTCCCCACGCGACAATTTATGGTCGCGACAGTCTACGTCTATTGCTGGTCAGTGCGGGAAAACTGATACATCAAACAGCCGGTTTCTGGAAAGGCCGGAATTAACCAGGAGAACATTAATGCACGCTTTTAAACTCAATCAACCTGTTCCTGAATTACAGCCAATCGGGAGTGTCAGCCTGTTGGGGGCGTTGCCAACAGAAGGCGATCCCCAGGTCGCCGTTGCGATGATTTACGGTAAACCTGAGGACGTATTTACCTGTGGACTGTTTTCATCGACCCGCGGCGGTTTCACTATGATTTATCCCTTTACCGAGCACGCAACCGTGCTGGAAGGGGAAGTGGAACTCACTGTTGCGGGTCAGGAACCGATACGTTTTTCACCAGGCGATAGTTGGTTTGTTGAACAGGGAACCGAAGTGGCATGGAAAGTTTTAACGCCCCGTTTTGTAAAACATTATCTGGCAAACGTTGAAAGCCACAAACAGGGTTGAATCCTTTAATTGTTCGTCAGTAGCGTTGGCATCACTGGGGAGAATAACGCGCTCCCCACTTGCTATTAGCGCATGCGGGGACGGCGTCACAACGTTATTTACCGTTATCCCTCTTCAGGACGATACCTGTTAGATGCGGTGCCTGCCATAAATAAGCGTTATTCCGGAGCGGTAATTTATTGTTGTAATAATAGTGAAGAGGTTGACCATGTTTAAAAACAGACTTGCCAGCCATCTTGAACGTGGCGTTATTGGTTTCCCCACGACGCTTGCCAGCTCCGTCGGGCTGATTATGGCAAGCCCGGTGATCCTGACCGTGACCAGTGGTTTTGGCTCAGGGGGAGATACCTTTGCCCTTGCGGTATTACTGGCATTTATTATGATGCAAGCGCAGATTACCACCTTTGCCGAAGCGGCAACGCTTATTCCCACGACTGGCTCCGTCTACGACTATATTTCCTGCGGGATGGGGCGTTTTTTCGCTATCACCGGTGCGCTTTGCGCTTACCTGATCGTACACATTTTTGCCGGCACGGCAGAAACGATTCTCGCTGGCGTCATGGCGCTGGTGAACTTTGAGTCCGTTAGCGAACACGTGGCCATGCAGCACAATACCTGGATGGTTGGCGTCGGCATGGTAGTGGTTTTCGGGTTATTGAATGCCATTGGTGTTGAAGTATTTGGCAAGGTGGAAGTGTTTCTTACATTCGGTATGTGGACTACCCTGACCATCTTCGGTTTATGCGGGATCCTGTTATCCCCGGTCACTCATCATTCCGGGTGGTTTGGCGCACCGCTTGATGTCAGTAATCTTTCTGGTCTGTTTGGTTATATTGGCATGGCGATGTTTATGTTCGTCGGTTGTGAACTGGTAACGCCAATGGCGCCGGAAATTAAAAAAGCGCATCGTACGATTCCCAGAGCGATGGCGCTTGGCCTTTTAGCGGTGGCAGGTTGTATGTTCCTCTATGGCGCTGCGATTAACCGGCAGGTAAATAATGTGGTGGTCGATGCGGCAAACCATATCTTTTTACTGGATACGCCGATGGCTATTCCCGCCTTTGCCAATCGTGTCATGGGACATGTCGGGCAATACTGGCTGGGCGTGGGGTTGTTGTTAGCGGGATGTGCGACGATTAATACGCTAATGGCGGCAGTACCGCGTATTATATACGGCATGGCGCTGGACGGCGCTTTGCCGCGGTTTCTGACCTGGTTGCACCCCCGCTTTAAAACACCGGTCATCGCCATCGCATTCGGTGTTGCGATTCCCTGTTTACACGCCTGGTATCTGAACGGTGATATCGACCACATTGTTCCGCTGATCCTCGCTGCGGTCTGCGCCTGGGGGGTAGCTTATCTGCTGGTAACGTTATCGGTCGTTATCTTACGTATTCGGCGCCCCGATTTGCCACGCGCTTACCGGGCCCCCTGGTTTCCCTTACCTCAGATTATTTCGAGCGTGGGTATTATTATCGCCATTATTAATATCGCGCCTCCAGGAATGAACAGTCGGGATGTACTTATACCATTCGGTATTATGCTTGGATTGACTGCCGCCTATGCCTTATTCTGGACATTATGTGTGCAACGGGTTAATCCTTTCCTCCCGCTTCCGGTAGAAGAGGTCGTGGAACGGGCGATGGGCAATTATGAAAAGCGAAACAATGAAGAGATGACGCCAGATGTCCTCCGTCCCCTGGTTTAAGAACGCATTAATGAATATGGTGTTACGTGATTTGAGCGGCTGGCGTTGTGAAAAATTGACCGAACATAGCGCCGTGCTGCATCTGAATGCATTTACCCAGGTTATCTGCCATGTTCAGCAAAAACGGTTATTCATGGCCAGTATTCACAGTTGTGAATTCAGGGTGAAAGGCGCAATCAATTATCCTTTGCAGGGCAAAATTCGCGCTCATCAGCCCGGATGGCTGAAACGTTATCCCGTCATTTTTACTGGCAGTAAAAGTACCGCCGGGCTGATTAACTATCTTAATCGTTTCCCCAATTTACAACAGACTCTGAGTGAACTGGATTATCGTCGGTTTACGCTGGTTTTACATCATAAGGAATGGTATTGCGGCATTGAGCTATGGGCTGCTAGCGAAGTGGTTTGTAAAATGCCGCCGCTGCGCCGTTATCTGCGGCTTGAGCGGCACCAGCGTGTTCTTCTGCTTAGTGTGATAAATATGATCAATCAGGCCATGAATCAATGGCTGCAACAGGATACCGACGCCAGATAATATGACATTTTATTGCGGCATCAGCTCAGAGAGTGGTATTAATTCAGGCATATATGACACAGGGGGAAAAGACCCGCAATTGACGCGGGTGAAAAAGCACGCTTTCACATATGCTGTGAATGTTGTACCGAAGACATTCTGGTTCGGGAAACCAGTTCCGTGCGATTTATCACTTCTGTTTTAGCAAAAATATTACGTAAATGCGTTTTCACTGTTGAGAGAGAAATATTCAACTGACGGGCAATCAATTTGTTGCTGGCCCCTTCGCAGACCATTCCCACAATTTCACGCTCTTTGGCGGTCAATATTGACGTCAGATTGTTGTCTTCCTGAAGAGAATCATGAATTGCCAGTCCCAGTAATGGTTGTACTGCCTGGGCTCGCAAACGCTCTTCGCTGGAAAAAGGTATATCGCGCATTAATGAAATGCCCGCGATAATACGATGGCCCCGACGAATAAAGATCTCAATCATGTCGCACACATGATTAGGTAGCATAAATTCATGATAATAATGGCGATGACGGGCACAGATACCGGGCGTCATCGTCGCTACGGTAATAACCTGCTGGCCGAACCGGGAAGGCGATAGCGGGTCTAATGGTTGAAAATGCTCCAGATATTGTTGGTGTGTGCTATTAGAAATATTATGTAAAACATAGGCTTCCGGCTTTAAATAAGCATTAACACGATAAAAAACCGCCGACGACAGAGGAATAAGTTGCGCAATGCTCTGTAAGCAATGGAGAGTGATCCCGTCATTATGGCCAGTAGTTGATAAGGCTGACATGTTATCTCCTTCCATCCGGATGAGCGCGTCGGGACGCAGTAAAATAGTGGTATGTTGAAACATACAATTTACATTCGGTTAACACAATCATTCACATGTTAATAATGTGACGTGTGTTGCGATATTTTTTATAACCGATTGAAAATAAATGTTTTTAATTTAAATCTTGTCTGGCTTTCTAAAAAATAATTAAAAATTATTAATATAATTTTTTTTCTGTCGCGGTTGACTCATCTCCTGAAAATGCCGTGGGTTCTCGTCCTTCAGGACGATATTATTTTGAGACGACTGTTCTATGATTTTCTGTAATAGCGCAGGTTAACAGAGACTTAATTTCTGGTTCAGACAGGATTTGCTAAATAACGTTTCAATAGCGTCATGCGCTATGCAGAAAACCGGGGTTTTTACCCACAAAAAGCGGTGGCTGCCAGTATATTTTAATGAACAGTAGTGAACATGAAGAACGGAATAACCTGTTGATTTTATAAAGCAAAACGGACGCCACAGGGCGTCCGCATCTGAATGGTTGGTGCCCGGACTCGGAGAAGTCCTTTGGGCTAATGGACTGTTAAAGCTATTTTTGACCGTTTATCAAGACCACTACAAAACTAACCATTACAGAATTATCTACATGATTTTCCCGGTGTGGGTTTGATTCCTGCTACTGTCTGATAATTGTTGAACCAGTTCTTCTGTATAGGGTATCAGTAGAGCAGGCTTTCGAAATTTGACATCCAGTAAGAATCGGTGTGAGACACTCACGGTTTTTTCCTGCCGTCTATTCATCATTGAAAAATGATAGTATTTTTATGAGAATAAGAGCCAAAAATATAGAGGCGCCTATATAAATCCCTCGTTCTGTCCAGGTATCCAGACGAAATAACCAATAGACACATAAAAAAACAAGTAGCCCACCAATAATTGACGCGAGAGCGCCAATGATTTTTTTGAACATATATTTAAAAGTACCTTCATTATATTTCATGGTTTTTCTTTTTGTGTCGCCATTACCATTATTATGACAGTTAATTTTATGCTGAAGAATAACCCTGCCATTATCTGTTTTCTGGCATATCTTATTAGGCGTAAACGTCAACAGGCGTAGCGCATGATAGTAATTTTCTTGTTTTGAAGGCCAGTTTCTATCAACGATTAAATAATCCACTGTACGTATACTATAACGATGCTGATCTGATAAAAATGATACATATTATCAAGTGGAACAGAAAAATGATAATTGCTCTCACCTGGAATTTCAAGCTACTCGTCTGTGTCAAAGACAGAACTAAAGCGGCATGAACCACTTAAATAACGCAGAGTAACCTCGTCATTAATGATACGCTCATCTCAGTATCCAACATCCAGACTCCTGGAAATTTACTGCATTCCTGTAACTCAAATTATTTAGAGCATATTAATATCGGATATTCCTTTTTAATTAACGCCAATCTCCATACTTTCCAGTGACTTTAATATGTATGGCGTAAAATCAATCAACTGATTATCTATTTTTCTGATTAAACTGCCTGCGCCGCATAAAGCATGTGAGCCATCAATCATACAAAAATAAAATTTCTTTTTTATGTTATCATCTTCGTATATCGTTTTATCCATCTCCGAAATATTCTCATCAATGATTAAGAAACCCTGTGCATTCACTGAACTTATATTATATAAAACTGATGGTTTAAATTTATTATTTGTTTTTGTTGCATCATCATCTATCACCCATATGTTTTTATTTTTATCAAAAACGATGTGCTGTATATGTGAGCCATACTCACCAACATCATACACCTCTCTGCTATATGAACAACTCCATAATGTAATTGGATAAAACTCAGGATCATAAACATGGTTTTTATCATTGAGATCTTTAATATTTTCATTTAAGAAAAAGTAATCATTAAATTTTACGTTCTTACACTCAGGGGTTTCCACGCGATAGTCAATCCTTGCATCAATGCGAAGCATTCTTACAGAATATTTCGACTCACTTAATTTGTCTGGTAATGATATAGATGGAATAATATTTGCTTTCAAAGGTAAGATAAGAAACAAACTAATGATAGTGATTTTTTTCATGGCTTTTATCCTGGTTGAGCTTGGTGGAGTTATTTGATTCGATAAGCTTATCATCATCTTTTTTCGGTTGATAAAAATAACCAGAACCAGAAAATAAAAACATCCGATAATAATTACCACCAGATTCAGCAGACATATATATATCTTTTTTGATACATTTTGATTCTGATTTTATATCAGGAAAACAATAAAATTCATCCTCGGAATCATAGGGCGATAATTTTTGATAACCGTCACCAAAATCCCATATATATACCGAAAAATCATTTTCAGGGAGATTATATTTTTCCAGAATTTTTCTTTCATTTTCTCTCCACCAATTCAGCTTTCCCCTGTCCGTAATGGGGAAATGCCTGGCAAGAATGTTAATGTCTTTACCTGAATAATAATGGACATCCACGATTTCTACTGGTCTGCCTGACCATAAGTATATAACAACAGAACAAAATAATATGGCGATTGTCACAATATAAATGAATTTTTTCGTTATTACCCATGACACAATCACATTCCTTATGCAAAATATCGGACTATGCTATGTTAACAATACAAACAAATACCTTGCCGACAATACATACCAAATCAGGAGTAATATCCTCTGACACCTGAGATTTTTACGGTGGTATTTATTTCTGTAATATATACTTCATCCTTTAAGCTGCCTCTTTGTTGGCTGCGCTCAGAAACCCCGGTCACATAGTTATCTATGCTCCCGGGGATTTCTTCCCTTGCCGCCGCGATGCATCTAGAATGATTTTGTGTATAAATGGCTTAAACTCATACCCCTCTTTCTCATAATGTTGAAGTACAAACCAAATTTTAAAGACATCCCAATGGCTATAAAGCCAATGTGTTATATCATTACTGTCAAGACTAAAATGATCCTGCATCCTGTAATGCCCGTTTGCTGCGTAGGCATTTTTGATACATTCAATGATGTTATGGTAACGTGTGTGCCATACATATCATGAACAGATAATCTCAGCCCGTAGCTATAGGCCCTCCACGATTTTATTTCCCACTGTCGGCAATTGTTCCGCATCTTTTGTTGTTGCCTTTTGCTTCCCAGAAGATGTAGATCCGTTACCCGTGTCGACTGTAGGTACATTTGACGGTACAGGGTAATTTGATTTATTCAACAACCCTTCTTATGGTGAAAAATAACTATCTATAGGCATCAAAGCGTTACAGATCTTTCCATCAAATAATTCAAAATCATGGACGTTTACTAAAAATTTATCTTTATATGAGTAATTAGCACCAACCACTGGAATAGTAAAAATCTCGATCTCTTCATTTTTTTTATTTATTATTAACATGCCATCAAAACCATGAGGTATTTGATCGTCACTAAAATTATTTAATGATAGTCTAATATTTATTATAGATTTATTATTCCCAGCCAAAAAGGCATTAATTAAAGAATCAGTTATTCCATGAGGATAAGTATCAACATATACTATTCGTATAGAGTTCCCCGCTCTTTCATTCCAACAAGATTTATTGACCGCATATATCCTTTCATCAGCTCTATATTCTTTAAAATATTCCTTCCCTTCTGGGTTACCCCATACGAATAAATAATATCCTCGCTCACCAGCGCTGACAGAAAATGTCACAATCCAGATAAAGAGGAATATATATTTAGCCATATCATCTATCTCTTATATTAGATTTTTTTGAACGGATGTAAATTCGCCACCGCAAAGATGTCCGGTTCCTGGCCGTCAGCCTCCAGCGTGGAACTTTAGCGGGCGAGAGTTCGTCAGGCTCATACTTTATCGTGTTTCCAGAACATGAAACAATGTACAAAAATAGACTCTTAGTGAGTAGGCCGTAGGATCTTTCCCTACAGCCTCTTACAAACCGTACGTAAAGCTCTCATTTCATACGATTCGCGTCAGACAAATATATCCTCTGGCACTACGGTTCAGTGTAAAAACTCTCAGAATTATGCCTTTGATAGTTGCTCCCTTAACTGACATATTTTTGCCTTTTAACGGTCACTGCATTATCATCCCGGTTCCGGTTGACAAACTCCTCACCACTGATCGCTACTTATTTTCCTTAAAACAGGGGAGTCTCTGAGACTTCCGCCAGCGTTTTAGCTCTTCAATAACTCCTTCAGGACTATCTTCTCGTTCCTCTGATGGATAAAATATCAAATCCCCGCCATCAGGGTGTTGAGTAATTTTATTAAAATGTCGTAGAAGATTATCAATAAACTTCGATAATTCATCTCCAGTCAACTCTTCAGGAGGCTCAAAGAAATTATTTAAAAACTCGATAAACTCATCTTCTGTATAATCTTCAAGGTTATTTTTTAGTTCCATTTTCACCTCAAACCTTACTTATGCAATCGTATATGATTTTTAGGAGTGTTTATCCTAAGGTTATCAACATCAAACACCATTCCTCCATACTGGATCTTTCCAACGTGATAAATTTCATAAGCCCACCTACCTCCGACTTGTTGCCTTATCAAGGTGTACGGCGCTCGACCTCTTTTTATCAAAGTTTGATTCGATTTACTAAACTGCGCCAGTAACTCTGGGCATTCCCCTACACCTGATTTTCATTTACTTTTCTTAAAACAAGGCAATCCTTGAGATTCTCTCCATTCTTTAATTATGTTCAGAATACCCTCAGGTGTTCCATCACTTTCCGTTTCAGGATAATAGATAAGATCTGTTCCATCTGGGTATTCAGTGATCTTATCAAAATACTCAAGCAATGGATCTAATGTTTCATCTGTATCCGACTCGTTTTCAGAAAATATCACTCTCAAGAAATCAATGAACTCACTTTCCGTATAATCACTAATATTTTCTTTTAATTTCATAAATCGCCTGTGTATGTCAATATGGTGTTCACACGGAGATTGTCTACATTGTAAACATCGCCTCTATTTGCAACTTCATCTATATGATGAAACTCGAACCCCTGTTTTCCGACTCTGTCAACTTTTCTAACCTTTGATGCCTTACTTGATTTCATTCGAGTCATATTAACAACCCCGCCACAGTCCACCGCATCACCCATTCTGGCAACGGGCAGGCCGTCAATAAATACCGTGGGGGAACTCGCTATACTCACGGTCTCGTAATAATCGTCGTACTGGGTGCCTTTATCGTTGAGTCGGGCGGCTGTGGGCATTTTTCTCCATAGCTTCATTACTAAATAATAAGTTGTGAGATTATCCTGGAAAATAAGAGTAATTATTTATTAGAAGTTAATAAGTGATAGGAACATTGTACTTACTGCAACTCCAATATAACTAATTAATTCTTTTAATAAAAATCTAAACTCTGAATCTTTTTGATGCGAATTCAGGATATTAATTAATTTATTTTCTCTTCGATTTGATGGCGTAATTCCATCTGGGAATGTATGTATTAGTTTTCTCAACGCACTGCTGATTTTTTTAAAATTTGTTATTAGATAAAGCTTTTCTTTCTTTTTTTATGAATTTGGATATAACATGAGTATTCTGTTTGTGTACTAACTTTTTTTAGTGACCATGACACGGATTCATTATCAATGATAATCTTCCCATCAGAAAATTCAATTTTTTGAATAAAGAAAACTTTTTATTTCCCCGCCAAAAATGTATGCAGGTTCCAAATCAAACATTTCATTATCAGCTAATGCGCCTAATTTTTTTAACCGTGCGATCAAAAAGATAATTATTGTTATCATCCACTAAATCAAATCCTTCCTGACTTGAAGATGCAAGAAAAGATGCAATTTCGCTGTCAAGAATATTTTTTGTTTTATTGATAAACCTATTTTCATTAAAAATGATCTTATTAAGTAAAGGTAAGATGGTAATATTTCCTCCTGTGAACCATGGCCTGATTTAATGCTATCATTGGATGCATCATCTGGTGTTTTTAGTCTTTCATTCTTATTCCAGCTTGCACCTGTTGAACTGTTGATACCTCTGGAGGGTGAAGCTGACGACAGTGGTTGCCGTCGGCGTTAATCCGTCCACATCCAGCGTAAAACGCAGGCCATTTTGTGACATAACCTTGTTCTGGATTTATTGACGAAAAAGGAACCACGGTCCGCTCGTGGCAGTGGCAATGGGGAGGACAGCCGCTTCAGGCACGCTACCGCCAAAGTTTCCGGCATCCACCATCTCCCATATATGAAACGTAACAGACGTAACTCATTGCTGGCACGGGCTTTTTGTCTCCGTTCCCGGACAAAAACAGCATCCCACCATTAAGGCGGAATGCTGTGGATTTACTCTTATGCTTCCAGCGGCGCACGCCAGTCATCAGTACCTGAAGTGCCTGCTGAAACGTGTTTCCATTCAATTTTGCGGTAAGCCAGAGAAACTTTAATCAGATATGTGAACTCACGTTTGGTGTCGTCCTGGCAGTGCGGCACAGCGGAAAGTGTCGATAGCCGGTATCCGGCCTTGTTGTAGGTGTCGATATAGCCCAGCAATTCAGGCAGGCGTTTCAGGGGAAGGGCGGGGTGATGCTGGGTTACAACAGGAGTTACAACGCCATCGAGATCGAATGCCGGATTATATTTAATCGTTCCCTGTTGTACGGCGTGGCGCATAATTTTGGTCAGATGCTGGCGTATACGTCCGGCAACATCATGCACACCTTTATCATCAATGTCTCTGACCAGTCGCGTGAGATGTAGGATTTAAGTCGCCGAAATATCCATTGCGCCGATATCAGGGAAAACGTAGTGTTGGAGGCGGACAGGAATTTTATTGGCGTGACTTCTGACCAGAGTTTCAGGCAGCCGGTATGCCACAATCTGGCGATGTACTGGAACGTTCTAATTCATTGACAACCTTTTTGCGTCCCGGCGCTGCTGAGAAGGGGTAAAGCCGGATTTTAGTACGCGCCGGGTGGCATCGCGTTTTTCGCGGACAAGGGCGAATGAGGTTTCGGGATAAGGACCGAATGATACCCCGGACTCTTTTCCCTCAAAACGATATTTGAAATACCAGATACGAAAACCGTTGGGTTTTACCAGAAGATACAGGCCGAGTGTATCAACGAGTTTATAGGGTTTATCAGAAGGCTTTGCACTACGTGCTTGTTTGTCGGTTAATGCCATTTGAGGGCACTCCTTTATCTAACCGGACTGAGCACCGAGTTGACCACCAAAAGCCCCTGATTTGGGCGGATAAATAGAAATTCGCTGGGAAGAGTTTTTCCACTAAATCATTGAATTAAAAACACATGGGGATTTTTAAGGAAGTATAAAAAGGGAAGGTGGTGCCCGGACTCGGAATCGAACCAAGGACACGGGGATTTTCAATCCCCTGCTCTACCGACTGAGCTATCCGGGCAACGAGGCGCATTAAACCGTAATCGCCTCGCTTCGTCAACGAAATTTCTTCAAATCAACGTAGACTGCACAATCTATCACCACTTTGTTGTTATTGCACGCAGAGTCAGGCAAAAAACATCGCCCATGCGGCGGAAATCGGCATCGCCAGCAACAGCGCCGGGAGCATATTCACTACCGGAAACATTTTGATTCCACATACACGCAAGCCGGTCGCCACCAGCAGCAGCCCGCCTACAGCGCTAAAGTCGCCCATCATTGCCGGCGTGGTCAGCGGAAGAATGAGAGTGGCGCAGGCGGCAAGCGTTAACTGGATAATCAACATCGGCGCGCAAATCGCCGAAACGGCGATGCCAAGCGAACAGGCGAAAATAATGGCAGTGAAAAAATCCAGAAAAGATTTAGCGATCAAAATGTTTGGATCGCCGGTCATCCCTTCATGCATCGCGCCGAAAATACCGGTGCCGCTGGCGCAAAAAAGTACAATGATAGCGACGTAACTTTGAATAAATGAGTCGTGTGTCGGCTTCTTACCCGATGCCATAAATAATTTTTGGATTTTCGCGACTGCGCCATTAATGCCTTTTTCCAGCAAACAAAACTCGCCGATAAGCGCGCCGACCAACGTCGCCAGCACCATCACCGGAAGATTAGCGCACTTCATCACCAGCAGAATGCCAATTCCCAGAGAGCACAGACCAAAAATAGACGTCATTGAGACGCGAATCCGTTCTGGCAGACGCTGACTTAACAGCGCGCCAATAACGCCGCCGAATAAAATTGCGCCAGCGTTAATAAAAGGTCCAATTACCACAATGACTCCTGTTATTTGTCTTTCAAATTGCCTTATTATCACGCGATTAAGCTGTTAATAGCTTGATTATCTGTGACGTATAGAGCGCTGATTTTACCTTGCGCCGTCTGGTGAAAGGTGCCATGATTGCGCGAAATTTCTCCTGCCAGCATGGGGCTCGCCGGGATGAACATAGCGCCTTTATATTGTCTTCACTGTCGCCTGACTGCGCGAGGTTTGCCCCTTTCTTTCCTTTTTTTTGTCATCCCCGCTATGCGGTGAGGGCAGCGCACGCTCACTGCAGGACAACAGTAAAATCAGAAACAGTCTGTTTTTACTGATGTCTGGCGGTCGGAGCTGGTATCCAGTTTGACCCGGCATCTCGTTGGGCAAGGCATCGGCCTTGTCCGGGGTTACTCTACTCCCGAAACGGGTATTTGCGCTTATGAAATCAATGAATATTGCCGCCAGCGGTGAACTCATCCCCCGTCTCTCCACCCACCGAAACGTAGTGGCGCTGGACAGTACCGACTTTACCGATGTGGCCGCAGTCGTCATTACCACTGCCGACAGCCGTAGCGGTATTCTGGCGTTGCTTAAACGCACCGGTTTTCACCTGCCGGTGTTTATGCTTGCGGATGAACCCGTCAGCGCGCCTGTCGGCGTTACGGCGGTAATAGGCGGGAACGCGCAGGAATGGCTGGAGCTGGAAAACGCTGCCTGTCGCTACGAAGCGGAACTTCTGCCGCCCTTTTATGGCACCCTGACCCAGTATGTCGACATGGGGAATAGTACCTTTGCTTGCCCGGGGCACCAGCATGGCGAGTTTTTTAGAAAGCATCCCGCAGGCCGCCATTTTTATGACTTTTTTGGTGAAAACCTGTTTCGTGCGGATATGTGTAACGCCGATGTGAAACTTGGCGATCTGCTAATACATGAAGGTTCTGCCAAACACGCGCAGAAATTTGCGGCAAAAGTGTTTAATGCGGATAAAACCTACTTTGTGCTGAATGGAACTTCGGCGGCGAATAAAGTGGTCACCAACGCCTTGCTGACGCGCGGCGATCTGGTGCTGTTTGATCGTAATAATCACAAATCCAACCACCACGGCGCCCTGATTCAGGCCGGGGCGACGCCAGTCTATCTTGAAGCGGCGCGTAACCCGTTTGGTTTTATCGGTGGTATTGATGCGCACTGTTTTGATGAAACGTACCTGCGCGACCAGATTCGTGACGTGATGCCGGAAAGCGCCGATGCGTCGCGTCCGTTCCGCCTGGCGATCATTCAACTGGGTACCTATGACGGCACTATTTACAACGCCCGTCAGGTGGTGGATAAAATCGGGCATCTCTGCGATTACATTCTGTTTGACTCCGCGTGGGTAGGCTATGAGCAGTTTATCAATATGATGGCGGATACCTCGCCGTTGCGGCTGGAGCTTAATGAAAACGACCCAGGGATCTTTGTGACCCAATCGGTACATAAGCAACAGGCGGGGTTCTCACAAACCTCGCAGATCCACAAAAAAGATAACCATATTCGCGGCCAGGCGCGTTTTTGCCCGCACAAACGCCTGAACAACGCCTTCATGTTGCACGCCTCGACCAGTCCGTTCTACCCGCTGTTTGCGGCGCTGGATATCAATGCCAAAATCCACGAAGGGGAGAGCGGTCGCCGCCTGTGGGCGGAGTGCGTTGCGCTGGGCATTGACGCGCGTAAAGCCATTCTCGCCCGTTGCAAACTGCTTCAGCCCTTTATCCCACTGGTGGTTGACGGCAAGCCGTGGCAGGCATATCCGACGGAGACCATTGCCAGCAATCGTCGTTTCTTCAGTTTTGAACCTGGGGCGAAATGGCATGGCTTTGAGGGTTATGCGGATGACCAGTATTTTGTCGATCCTTGTAAACTGTTACTGACCACGCCAGGTATTGATGCCGATAGTGGGCGGTACACCGAATTCGGCATCCCGGCGACCATTCTCGCCCACTATCTGCGTGAGAACGGTATTGTGCCTGAGAAGTGCGATCTCAACTCGATTCTGTTCTTGCTGACACCCGCCGAGAGCGAAGAGAAACTGGCGCGGCTGGTCGCGATGCTGGCGCAATTTGAACGGCACATTGAAGACGATACGCTGCTTGCGGATGTATTGCCGACGGTTTTTCAGAAATACCCGGTGCGCTACCGCGATTACACCCTGCGTGAGCTATGTCAGGAGATGCACAACCTGTACGTTAGCTTTGACGTTAAGGATCTGCAAAAAGCGATGTTTCGCAAAGAAAGCCTGCCGCATGTGGCGATGAACCCACAGGACGCCAACAGCGCCTTTATTCGCGGCGATGTAGAGCTGGTGCGTATCAGCGAGGCGGACGGGCGTATTGCTGCCGAGGGGGCATTGCCATACCCGCCGGGCGTACTGTGCGTGGTGCCGGGGGAGATTTGGGGCGGCGCGGCGCAGCGTTATTTTTTGGCGCTGGAAGAGGGCATCAATCTGTTGCCCGGTTTTTCGCCGGAATTGCAGGGAGTGTATAGCGAGACCGATGCCGATGGAATTCAACGCTTGTACGGATATGTTTTAAAGTAACGTTGCCTGCAGGCCGGATAAGGCATTTACGCCTTATCCGGCCTGCGAAACAGGGCAAGGATTAATGTGCAACGGGTTGAGAACCCGCCGGAACGCGAACGTGTTTGTATTTGAACAAGGCTACGAACGCGAAGGCCAGCACCAGCGAGTAGCCTGCGAAGATGAGCCACACGGTCTGCCAGTCGGTAATGCCGTTTTGAGTGTAATACTCCACCACTTTACCGCTCACAATGCCGCCCAGGATACAGCCGAAGCCGTTGGTCATCATCAGGAACATCCCCTGCGCGCTGGCGCGGATTTCCGGGCGTACTTCTTTTTCGACAAACACCGAGCCAGAAATGTTGAAGAAGTCGAAGGCGCAGCCGTACACAATCATCGACAATACCAGCAGAACGGTACCGAACGGCGTCGGGTCGCCATAAGCGAACAGGCCGAAACGCAGCATCCACGCCACAATACTGATAAGCATAACGTTCTTAATACCATAACGGCTCAGGAAGAACGGAATGGTCAGGATGAATAACGTTTCAGAAATCTGCGAAATCGACATCATCACCGAGGCGTGCTGCACGATAAAGCTACTGGCGAATAGCGGATCTTTATCAAAGCTATGCAGGAAGGTGTTGCCAAACATGTTGGTGATCTGCAGTTCCGCGCCCAGCATCATGGAGAAGATGAAGAAAATCGCCATCCGCTTATTTTTAAACAGCGCAAAAGCGTCAAGGCCCAGCATTGATGTCCAGCTCTGGTTTTTCTGTTGGTTCGCCACCGGAATGTGCGGCAGGGTAAAGGTAAACAGTACCAGCAGAACGGAAAGCGTCGCGCCGATATAAAGCTGCATATGGCTCAGCTCGAAACCGGAGAAACTCACGCCCCACATCGCCAGAATAAAGCCAATGGTGCCCCAGATACGGATAGGCGGGAAGTCAGTCACAATATCCATGCCGGCAGACTGCAGGCGGTAATACGATATAGTATTGATCAAGCCCAACGTCGGCATATAGGCCAACGAGTTAAGCAGGATCACAAAGAACATCGCCCCAGGCGTAGTGACTTCCGCGGCCATGAATAGCGTGATGGCGCCGACGACATGACACAGGGCATAGACCCATTTCGCGCTCAGCCATTTGTCAGCCACAATGCCTAACAAGGTCGGCATAAAGACGGCGGCAATCCCCAGTGAACTATAAACTGCGCCAATAGATGCGCCGTCAAATTTTAAGGTGACGAACATATACGAGCCCAGGGTAGTGAGCCAGCTTCCCCACAGACAGAACTGCAGAAAAGAGAGTATTTTAAGCTGCAGCTTAAGATTCATGTTAATTTCCTCACACCTGAGAGCGGATGAATGTTTTAAAAGGCACATTTGCCGTTGTGATTTGGTGTGATTCTATCAATGAGAGGCGGGCTTTTTTTGTTACCTGTGACAAATATTTGCAAACAATTTCTGATTGCAAAGCAAAAGAGTGACGGAGTTAACACTTTTACCTTTCCCGCCTCTGTCATTTGCCAACCAGAGGCGGGATGCGATGGTTTATCGGCGACGATACGATCGCTGGGCGGAATTCACCTTATACAGATAGCGGCGCGACTCCGCAGATGGATGTCGGGTGGTTAATATCTGGTACACATCCCCCGGCGACATGCGGTTAATCATATTCGCGGCCTGAATCTTATCGTTCGAGAATACGCGTAATACGCTGCCTGCGCCGCCATTGTAGGCGGTAATGACCGCATAGCGCCGCGACGTCGGATTCTCGATACCGCTCAGATAGACATTATTCAACATCGCCAGATACGCTGTGCCGGTATCGATATTGCTGGCGGGGTCGAACAGGAAGTTACGGCTTGGCGTGCCGGACTTACCCTGAGAACGGAAAACATCTTTCCCGGCGCTGTGTTGCACTACCTGCATCAGGCCCAGCGCATCCGCGTGGCTGACCGCATACGGGTTAAACGAGGACTCCGTTTGCATAATCGCCAGAATCAGCGACTCGTCAACGCCGTATTTACGGGAGGCCTGGCGTACCATGCCAATGTATTTATGCGCGCGTTTATCAAGGTGGTTCGGCACCAGATTAATGGTGACGCTGTAAATAATACGCAGGCCGTTACTGCGGCTTTTGAGCCGCGTTTTCAGCAAGTAATCCGCGAATGTCGTGGCGCGGCCTTCCCAGCGAATAGGCTGGCCGGTATTGTCGAGGACCTGACCATACAGGAAGGGTTCTTTAGAAATTTTTATGTCATCGACATCGGAGTAAAGATCGACGGAGGTTGGGTCGTCACCCATGAGCAACGTTTTAATAATGGCCCGGCGCAGATGTGCGGTAGGTTCCGTCCCGGCGATGGTTTCAACGGTAATGGTCCCATCATCAAAGTTGATGTGGCTACGGGTCTGGAACTGATCGGTATATTTGACGTAGTCTTTCGGCCCGGCGATCAGGACTTCCTTATATCCCCACAGATTTTCAATATTGTTGGCAAATTGCCCCATCAAAATATCAAAGCCGTTGGTATCCTTGACCCAGGCTTCATTATACGTCTCGCCTTTTTTGGTCGAACTGGAGCAGGAGATGAGCAACGGCGCAATAACAGCAAGCGCGAGTAATTTTTTCATCATTCCGGGAGTGCATGTTGTGTTGTCGTTATGCCATGTTGCCGGGCAGCGGCGCTAAGGGCTTATCCGGCATAACTCACAGGCCGAATAAGCGCAGCGTCATTCAGCAACGGGCCTATTTTTTATCTTCCGGCGTATAACCTTCGATATGAACGTCTTTGCCTTCGAACAGGAAGCTCACCATCTCCTGTTCCAGCAGCTTACGGTGCTCGGCGTTCATCATGTTGAGCTTTTTCTCGTTAATCAACATGGTCTGCTTATGCTGCCACTGCGCCCACGCGTCCTTAGAGATCTCGTTATAGATACGTTTTCCCAGTTCGCCAGGGTAGAGCTGAAAATCTTGCCCTTCAGCGTCGCGTTGCAGGTAAGTACAAAAAATCGTTCTGCTCATAAGTCATCCTCTTCATCGACCGGGGCGTTAAACTGGCGCTCCGGTACGTAACTGCTGTAACAAGCGCTCCACGGGGGCCGCCAGTCCGACTGACGGCGGTTGCGCTAAGTTATACCAGAGCGCGCTGCCTTCATCCATGCAGGCGTCCAGTGACGACACGGGAAGCCACATAGGCACAATATCCAGGTGGAAATGGCTAAATGTGTGGCGAAACGCATTAAGCTGGGTCAAATTATCAGCGTTAACATGCCGTTGCGCCAGCCATTCACGTAATTCATCTTCGCTGGCGAACTGCGGGAAGCAGTAGAGTCCGCCCCATAAACCGCTGGGAGGGCGCTGCGCCAGGAAAATCTCCTGATTATGCTGTAACAATAAAAAGTAACCCGTCCGCTCCGGCAACGTCTGTTTCGGTTTCTTGCCCGGATAGCGTGACCAGCTTTCATGCGCAGCGGCGATACAACCGTTTTGCAGCGGACACAGGGCGCACTTTGGCTTTGAACGCGTACAAACCATCGCGCCCAGATCCATCATCGCCTGATTAAAACGCTCCACGCCGCGTGCGGGCGTCACTTGCTCGCTCAGCGTCCACAGCGTATTCTCCACCTCTTTTTTTCCAGGCCAGCCGCTAACAGCATAACAGCGAGCCAGCACACGTTTAACGTTTCCATCAAGAATCGGATAATGTTTACCTAACGCGAGGGAGAGAATTGCGCCGGCGGTTGAACGCCCGACGCCGGGTAGCGCGGCGATTTCGGCAAAAGTTTGCGGGAATTCTCCACCGTGAAGCGTCGCCACCTGTTGCGCCGCTTTATGCAAATTACGCGCGCGGGCGTAATAGCCGAGCCCGGTCCATAAATGGAGCACTTCATCCAGCGGCGCATTCGCTAAATCCGTTACCGTGGGAAAGCGCGCCATAAATCGCTCAAAGTAAGGAATCACCGTTGTCACCTGCGTTTGTTGCAACATGACTTCCGAGAGCCATACTTTGTAAGGCGTCTTGTTAATTTGCCAGGGCAGCGTTTTCCGCCCGTATTTGTCGTACCAGTCCAGAATCTGGGCTGAAAATTGAGACGCTTGCATGGAAACTCATTCATTATTGCCGGGGGCAAGATTGCAGCACAGAGGCCGCAGGGTGTAAACCGGAACTTTCCGCAGTGCGCTTCATGCTTGCATCCGGCAACTAACTTTGGATAATGCCCGTTTTCAGAACTCAAACACAGCAGACTACACTTTTATGAAAAACGACGTCATTTCACCGGAATTTGATGAAAACGGTCGCCCGCTGCGCCGTATTCGTAGTTTTGTTCGTCGCCAGGGGCGACTGACAAAGGGGCAAGAGCACGCGCTGGAAAACTACTGGCCGGTGATGGGCGTCGAGTTCAGCGAAGCGCCGGTAGATTTCGCCACGTTGTTTGGTCGCGAAGCGCCGGTGACGCTGGAGATTGGTTTTGGCATGGGGGCGTCTCTCGTGGCGATGGCGAAAGCGCGCCCGGAGCAGAATTTCCTCGGCATTGAAGTACATTCGCCCGGTGTCGGCGCGTGTCTGGCGTCCGCTCATGAAGAGGGCGTTGAAAACCTGCGCGTCATGTGCCACGACGCGGTAGAAGTGTTGCATACAATGATTCCTGACAATTCTTTATCGATGGTTCAGCTCTTTTTCCCTGACCCGTGGCATAAAGCGCGTCATAATAAACGCCGTATCGTTCAGGTGCCGTTTGCTGAACTGGTATTGAGCAAGCTGAAATTGGGCGGCGTTTTCCATATGGCGACCGACTGGGAAGCGTATGCGGAACACATGCTTGAAGTCATGTCTTCTATCGACGGGTACAAAAATCTGTCAGAGAGCAATGATTATGTACCGCGCCCGGAATCGCGCCCGGTAACGAAATTTGAACAACGTGGCCATCGTCTTGGTCATGGCGTATGGGACTTAATGTTCGAGAGGGTGAAATAATGGCAAAGAACCGTAGTCGTCGTCTGCGTAAAAAAATGCACATTGACGAATTCCAGGAATTAGGATTTTCGGTGGCATGGCGTTTTCCGGAAGGTACATCTGAAGAGCAGGTCGATAAGACTGTCGATGACTTTATTAATGACGTTATTGAGCCTAATAAACTGGCGTTTGACGGCAGCGGCTACCTGGCCTGGGAAGGGCTGATTTGTATGCAGGAAATCGGTAAATGTACCGAAGAACATCAGGCGATTGTGCGTAAGTGGCTGGAAGCGCGCAACCTTGAAGAAGTCCGAACCAGCGAACTTTTCGACGTTTGGTGGGACTAATAAGTACAGGGTCGGCAAATGCCGGCCCGCTTTGTCTTGAGGGAAAGTTATGATGCGCAAAACGCTGCTGGCGGCAGTGCTAACGTTTACGGCGATGGCCGCTCATGCAGATTACAAATGCAGCGTCACGCCGCGTGACGATGTGATCCTGAGTCCACAAACGGTGCAGGTGAAAGGTGAAAACGGCAACCTGGTGATCACGCCGGACGGCAATGTGATGTACAACGGTAAGCAGTACACCCTTAGCGCCGCGCAGCGCGAGCAAGCGAGAGATTACCAGGCGGAACTGCGAAGCGCGCTGCCGTGGATTGATGAGGGCGCCCGATCGCGCGTCGAAAAAGGCCGCGTGGCGCTGGATAAAATCATCGCTAAAGAGGTGGGCGAAAGCAGCAACATGCGTAGCCGTCTGACGAAGCTTGATGCGCAATTAAAAGCGCAAATGAACCGCATTATCGAACATCGTACGGACGGCCTGACGTTCCACTATAAGGCTATCGACCAGGTGCGTGCCGACGGTCAGCAGTTGGTGAATCAGGCGATGGGCGGTATTTTGCAGGACAGCATTAACGAAATGGGCGCCAAAGCGGTGCTTAAAGGCGGCGGTAATCCTTTACAGGGTGTGATGGGCAGCCTCGGTGGTTTGCAAACCGCTATCCAGAACGAATGGAAAAATCAGGAGAAAGATTTCCAGCAGTTTGGCAAAGATGTCTGTAGCCGCGTAGTAACCTTAGAAGATAGCCGCAAAGCGCTGGTTGGCAGCCTGAAGTAATCTTTCCTTTTTAAACAATGGCGTAGATCGTATCTGCGCCTTTTTATTCTGTTTTTTCCTGCATTTTGTTATCCATCTCTAAAAAATACTCTCTGTCGGATATATATCGCTGGTTAATCGTATGACATCACATTATTCGTCTGCAATATAGGGATAATGCGACCAGTTGACATAACTGGAGATATAACATGGAGTTTTTCAGGAAAACGGCATTAGCTGCTCTGGTAATGGGTTTCAGCGGCGCAGCGTTCGCTTTACCGAATATCACCATCTTAGCGACCGGCGGAACGATCGCTGGCGGCGGTGATTCAGCAACAAAATCAAATTATACGGCAGGTAAAGTCGGCGTCGAAAATCTGGTGGATGCCGTTCCTCAATTGAAGGACATTGCGGTAGTGAAAGGCGAGCAGGTCGTTAACATTGGCTCGCAGGATATGAACGATGAAGTCTGGCTCACGCTGGCGAAAAAAATCAATACCGAGTGCGACAGCACCGACGGTTTCGTGATCACCCACGGTACTGATACGATGGAAGAGACCGCTTATTTCCTCGATCTGACCGTGAAATGCAATAAACCGGTGGTACTGGTCGGCGCGATGCGTCCTTCCACGTCAATGAGCGCAGATGGCCCGTTCAACCTCTATAATGCGGTAGTAACAGCGGCTGATAAACAGTCTGCCAACCGCGGCGTGCTGGTGGTAATGAATGATACCGTCATGGACGGACGCGACGTCACTAAGACCAATACGACTGACGTGGCGACGTTTAAAGCGGTTAACTACGGCCCGCTGGGTTATATCCACAACGGTAAAATTGACTACCAGCGTACGCCAGAGCGTAAACATACCACCTCCACCCCGTTCGACGTGTCGAAGCTGACCGCGTTGCCGAAAGTCGGTATCGTTTATAACTATGCGAATGCGTCCGATCTGCCGGCAAAAGCGCTGATAGACGCGGGTTATGACGGGATCGTGAGCGCAGGCGTGGGTAACGGCAACCTGTATAAAACGGTCTTTGATACCCTGGCGACCGCCGCGCACAACGGTACGGTAGTGGTGCGTTCTTCACGTGTGCCGACTGGCGCAACCACGCAGGATGCGGAAGTGGACGATGCAAAATACGGCTTTGTCGCTTCCGGCACGCTGAACCCGCAAAAAGCGCGTGTCTTACTGCAACTGGCGTTAACCCAGACTAAAGATCCAAAACAGATCCAGACGATGTTCAATCAGTATTAAAGATAATGCCCCGGTCGGAAGGCCGGGGCTATCTTTGGAAGACCTCTCGCACAACCAACACTATTATCTTGCTAATTATCATCCTGGTTATGATAATCGTGGGCGTCATGTCTCTGGACGGGAGGTCCACAAGTGGTTCGACAATGGATTGCTGGCGCAGCGCTGTTTGCCCTGATTTCAGGCTATAGTTGGGCAGAGGTTGCTCAACCCTCCGATAACATCTTAAAAGAACAGTTTAGTAAGCAGTACCACGGCATACTTAAACTGGATTCCATTACCTTAAAAAATCTTGATTCGACGGGCAATCAGGCCACCTGGTCTGCCGAAGGGGATATTTCTTCCCGTGAAGATATGTATACCGGCGTTGGTATGGCGGCGGATTATTATTTTGTTGAAAAAACCTGGACCAAAGATCGTCCCGTTAAATTTTCTGCCATGTTAACCAGTAAAGGGACGCCAGCCTCTGGCTGGACGGTGAACTATTACTCATTACAAATGGCAGCCAGCGATCAGGGCCGGGCTATTGACGACATTAAAACGAATGATAAATACCTGATCGTCAACAGTGATGACTTTAACTATCGGTTTGGCAACATTGAAGCCTCCTGGCGTGCGCAGAAAGCGTCGATCCCCGGTCTTGAAGAACAACTCTCTGCCCTGGATAAGAAAATAGCGGTAGCTAAAAAAGAAGCGGACGCGTATTGGGGAAAAGGCGCTGATGGGAAACCGTTGACCCGCGCCGAGGCGTTTAAAAAGACGTTAAAAGAGCGCGATGATTATGTAAAAGCCAACGATAGCAGCGTATATGCCGAGAAATACGAAAAAGAGGTCTATCAACCGGCATTAGACGCGTGTCGTAAGCAGAGTGAGCCGTGCAATGAAGCGGCTATTCAGCAGAAAAGAGATTTAGACATACACGAGCAACGGCGGCAGGTATTTTTGAAATCAGAAGAGCTGCGTCGAAAAGCGCAGAATGACTGGATAACGTTAGAGAAAGGACAATATCCGCTGAATATAGCGGTACAGAAACTTCAGATGCAACAGAGTGATATCCGCATGAAGATCATGGATATTAATGACGGTTACGAGCGCTGGAAAAAAGATACGGACGATTTGCGTCGTAAAGGCGTTATTAAATAATGCGCTTGCTGGTGGCGCATTAACCGCCACAGGTCGGTAAGCGTCGCGCCATCAGGTATTTTACCCGCTGGCGCAACAGGCTTATCCTTGTTATTCCGCGAGAAACAACTCAAGAAGAGAGTTTAAAAACAGTTTACCGTGACGGGTAATCTGCCAGTATTGCTCGCATTCTGTCAGGTAGCCCTGGGCAATAGCCTCGTCGATTGGCTGACGAATAACCGCTTCCGTAAGCCCGGTATAGGCGACAAATTCGGCGCGAGGCGCGCGCTCCAGCAACCGAAAACGATTCATAAAGAACTCAAAGGGTTTATCGTCATCACTCACGTCACGCTGGCTTTCCAGGTAACGTCCCTGCATATAACCGCGTGGGTGACGGGTTTTGGTGGTGCGCAAGATCCTGCCGCCCGGGAAGGTGACTTTACCGTGGGCGCCGCAGCCAATACCCAGATAGTCGCCAAAGCGCCAGTAGTTCAGATTATGCTGGCACTGATAACCGGGTTTGGCATAGGCCGACGTTTCGTATTGCTGATAGCCCGCGGCGGTTAATAACTGGTGGCCCTGCTCAAAGATATCCCACAGAGCGTCATCGTCCGGTAAAACCGGCGGACGCGAACCGAACAGAGTGTTGGGTTCAATCGTCAATTGATACCATGAGAGATGCGGCGGATTAAGCGCAATTGCCTGTCGCAAATCGTTCAGCGCCTCTTCCAGCGTTTGGTCCGGCAATCCATGCATCAAGTCGAGGTTAAAGCTGCGTAGCCCAAGCCCATTTGCCAGTCTTGCTGCCCGCATCGCCTCTTGTGGACCGTGAATACGGCCAAGACGTTTCAGCTTAGGCTCACTAAAGCTCTGCACGCCAATGGAGATCCGGTTTACGCCGGCGCGCTGATAGTCGATGAAGCGGTCGGCTTCGACCGTGCCGGGGTTCGCTTCCATGGTAATTTCTGCATTCGCCGCCAGATTCAGGCGTGCACGCACGCCGTCCAGCAGCGTTTGCATCGCCGGCCCGGAAAGCAGGCTTGGCGTACCGCCGCCAATAAAAATGGTCTTTACTTCACGCCCTTGCGCCCAGACGACGTCGGCATCCAGATCGTTTAACAGATGCTGGACGTAGTCGTCATGCGGCACCTCGCCCTTCAACGCATGGGAATTGAAGTCGCAATATGGACATTTTTGTACACACCAGGGAATATGAATATAAAGACTGAGCGGCGGTAGTTTAGCCATTGCGTAACGCATCCAGCAGCAGCTTGAGCGCTTGTCCACGATGGGAAATCGCGCTTTTTTCTTCACGGGTCAGTTCTGCGGCGGTTTTGCCTTCAGACGGTACGAAGAAAATGGGATCATAGCCAAATCCGCCATTTCCGGCCGCCTGGCGAGTAATGACGCCAGGCCAGCTACCGTGACAGACTATCGGTGTGGGATCTTCGGCATGACGCAAATAAACCAGCACACAATGGAATCGCGCCTGGCGTTTGTCGTCCGGAACATCTCGTAGAGTATGCAGCAGTTTTTCCAGATTTTGCTGATCTGTCGCGTTTTCGCCAGAATAGCGCGCGGAATAGATACCCGGCGCGCCGCCTAAAACGTCAACGGCCAGACCGGAGTCATCGGCAATGGCGGGCAGACCGGTCATTTTAGCGGCATGGCGCGCTTTGAGAATCGCGTTTTCAATAAACGTCAGGCCGGTTTCTTCCGCGGAGTCAACGCCCAGTTCCGTTTGCGCTACCACATCAAGCCCAAAATCGCTTAACAGCGACGCGAGCTCGCGCACTTTACCGGCGTTGCCGGTTGCGAGAACAACTTTTTGCATGGAATACCTACTCAGTTAACGCCGCAATTTCCGGCGGGATCTGTTGCGGGTGAATAATTTTTACCTGTTTGTGACGGCCCAGCTCGCCTTTTTCGATGACGATCTGACTTTTCGCCACGCGAAACTGTTTACCGAGAAACTTGGTCAGATGGCTGTTTGCCTGACCGTCAACCGGTGGGGCGGTAATGGCGACTTTTACCTCGTCGCCATGTAAACCCACAATACTGTCGCGGCTGGCTTTCGGCTGAATATAAAGCCGTAACACCAGACCGTCTTCGCAGCGAGTCACAGCACTCATAACGCCATCCACAGCCCCGGCAGCAACATGTTGCCTGTCGCTTGTAAGACTTCAGCGATCCCCATATTAACGACATACAGTAGCAGCACCAGAACCATCGGCGAGAAGTCGATGCCGCCCATCGCAGGCAGTATACGGCGAATCGGGCTGAGCAGCGGCTCGGCAAGCTGAATCAATACATATTCAATCGGGCTACGACCCTGGCTCACCCAGCTCATGATAGCCATGACCAGCAGCACCCAGAAGATCAGCAGGCCGATTGTTTTAAGCAAGATAAGCACCGCGGCAATCCAGATAATCGCCTGAAACGTAATTACCTTAAACAGCACTATCGCCTTAATAACGCTAAGAATAAACGCCACCAGCAGGGAAGCGCTGTCAATCGGCCCCATTGGCGGGATAATACGACGCAGCGGTCCGATGATGGGCTGCGTAATTTTCACCACGAACTGGGAGAAAGGGTTGTAAAAGTCACAGCGGGCCCACTGCATCCACACGCGCAATAATAGCACCATGGTATACAGCTCAATTACCGTTGAGAGCAGGAAGGTCAACGTATTCATGGCGTTCCTCAGTTTTCCTTAATTTTTTGTGTAATCACGAGCACCAAAGATAGCGGTGCCGATGCGCACCATTGTGCTACCTGCCGCAATCGCGGCTTCCATATCGTCGCTCATACCCAGAGATAGGGTATCAACGTCAGGGTAGCGCGCTTTCAGCCCGGCAAATGCTACAGCCATTTGACGTGCGACTTCAAACTGCCTTACATAATCTGACTCTGGCGCCGGGATCGCCATCAGTCCGCGAAGCCGCAGACGCGGCAGTGTAGCCACCGCAGCGGCCAGCTCATCCAGTTCCGCCAGCGGAATGCCTGATTTGCTGTTTTCATCGCTGATATTAATTTGGATCAGAACATTTAGCGCCGGCAGATTATCCGGGCGCTGTTCGCTCAGCCGCGAGGCGATACGCAGGCGATCGATGGTATGACACCAGTCAAAATGCTCGGCCACCAGCCGACTTTTGTTGGACTGTAAAGGGCCAATAAAGTGCCAGTGCAGGCCTTCCACTTTCGCTTCCTGAAAGTGGCGGATTTTTTCCACCCCCTCTTGTACATAATTTTCACCAAATGCCCGTTGTCCGGCGGCAATGGCTTCTGCGATGTCGCTCGCAGGTTTGGTTTTACTCACTGCAAGCAACGTAACTTCTTCTGAAGAGCGGCCGCAACGCGTCGCCGCGGCGGAGATTTTGTCCCGGATGTATGCCAGGTTATGCGCGATATCGTTCATTTTCCGAGGATGTTTATATGAATATGGAAGAAATTGTGACGCTTAGTGTAAAGCATAACGTCTCGGATCTACACCTGTGTAACGCCTGGCCTGCGCGATGGCGCAAACAAGGACGCATGGAGAACGCGCCTTTTACCGCGCCTGATGTCGACAGGCTTCTGCTTGATTGGCTTAATGATGCGCAACAATATCAGTGGCGAACGCACGGCCAGCTTGATTTCGCCGTCTCGCTGTCTGGCACGCGGCGCCTGCGCGCCAGTGCGTTCACACATCAACAGGGAACGTCGCTGGCGCTACGGCTATTGCCCGAGCGTTGTCCTGATCTGGCGGAAATCCAGACGCCGCCGATAGTACCCGCACTGCTTGCCAGCGAGAACGGACTGATTCTGGTCACTGGCGCTACTGGCTGCGGGAAGTCCACCACGCTGGCGGCGATGGTGGGATATCTTAATCAACATGCTGATAAACACATCCTGACGCTGGAAGATCCTATTGAGTACCGTTACACCAGCAAGCGTTGCCTGATACAGCAGCGGGAAATCGGCCAGCATTGCGCCACTTTTGCCGCCGGGCTGCGCGCGGCGTTGCGTGAAGATCCCGATGTCATTTTGCTGGGAGAGCTGCGTGACAGCGAGACCATTCGCCTGGCGCTGACGGCGGCGGAAACGGGGCATCTGGTACTGGCAACCCTGCATACTCGCGGTGCGGCGCAGGCGGTGGAAAGATTAGTGGATAGTTTTCCGGCGCAGGAAAAAGAACCGGTACGCAGTCAACTGGCGGGTAGTCTGCGCGCTGTACTATCGCAAAAACTGGAGGTCGACAGACAGGATGGGCGCGTGGCGTTGTTTGAATTACTGATTAATACGCCAGCCACAGGGAATTTGATCCGTGAAGGCAAACTCCATCAGTTGGCCCACGTGATACAAACCGGGCAGCAGCAGGGGATGATGACATTCGCCCAGAGCGCGCAATGGCGTCAGGCGCAGGGACGGCTGTAGCGAACATGGCGGCGTAGGGGGGTGTAAAGTGTTGACTGGCGCGGTGGATTGAACGACATACAGGCTTGTATCCTGGCGAACCGGCGTTAAAATCGCAGCTTTGTTAAAACCACAGCGAAGCCATTTAACGATGTCATCACAACCGAATCAAAGCCTGATAGATGGCATTCGCTGTCTGCAATATCTGGTTTCCAGCGACCGTGCTATCGGATGTCGCGAGCTTGCCCGGCTGATGGATATTAATACCACGCGCGTTAATCGCCTGTTAATGACGATGGCCTCTATTGGACTCACGATGCAGGATGAGCACCGACGCTATTTACCCGGGCCAGGCATTCATGCTTTGGCGGCGCAGGCGATTCGTGGTTCAGCGCTGTTCTCCCATGCGTTGCCTATCCTTGAACGCCATGCGCCCAAAGACATCGTGGTGGCATTAGGCGTGCTATGGGAAGACCAGATTATCTATATTTATCACTCTACGCCGGGTTCGCAGGGAAGTCAGGCGCTGGCGGGGTTTCGCATGTGCCCGGCCTGGCAGTCGGTAACAGGAGTGGCGTTACTGGCGGCAGAAAGCGATGAGGCGCTAATGCAGCGTTTTACTCCGGAGCAGTGGCGTAATCTGGCGCCGCATGTGGCGCAGCAGCGCCAGCGGGGATACGTGCTGTGGCATCACGCTGATGGTGAAGTTTCTATGGCGCAACCGCTAGACAAGCACGCCGCAGCGCTGGCCTTTGCGGGAATGTGGCGGATTGATGAGGCGGAGGCGGCTGCGCGTTTACAGGCGTTGAAGGCATTAAACCAGCTTATTGCCCAGTAAGCCTGGCAACCGTGACCGCGTTATCCGCCTGCTGACAAAAACGGCTTTAATACCCCTGTTCAAAATAGCTTTCGAGGATAATCACGGCGGAGGCCGAGTCCACTTTGCCTTTATTCAGCGCGCGATACCCACCTCGTTCAAACAGACCGGAGCGTGCTTCAACGGTGCTGAGTCGTTCATCGTGCAGCGTGACAGTTACCCCGAAACGCCCATGAATACGGTTGGCGAATTTACGTGCGCGCGCCGTCAGCGGTTGTTCAGTGCCATCCATATTGAGCGGTAGCCCGACAATAATTTCGTCCGGCTGCCACTCTTTCAGCAAACGTTCAATGAGCGTCCAGTCGGGCGTGCCGTCCTGTGCTTTGATTGCCGGAAGCGGACGGGCGGTGCCGGTAATGCGTTGTCCTATTGCAACGCCGATGCTTTTTGTGCCGAAGTCAAAGGCCAGTAAGGTGTCGCTCATCAGGCGTGCCCCGCAACGCCAGGCATGGTCAGAATATCAATGCCAATAAGTTTTGCCGCTTCGCGCCAGCGCTCGGCAATGGGCGTTTTGAACAAAATATTGAGATCGGCGGGCGCGGTAAGCCAGGCGTTATCAAGCAACTCTTGTTCAAGCTGGCCTTTATCCCAGGAGGCGTAGCCCAGCGCGACCAGCACATCGGAAGGCTGTTGTTGGGTTCCTAACGTTTCCAGCACATCGCGGGAGGTGGTAATCACGGTATTGTCTGAGATACGAATGCTGGAGGCGAAACGTGACGGCGGAGTATGGAGAATAAATCCGCGATCTTCCGCCAGCGGGCCGCCGAGCATCACGGCTTTATCAAGACGAATTGCCGAATCGCGCGGTTCCGGTGTAATTTTTAATTTTTCCAGAATCCCTTCAATTTGCAGATTTTCCAAAGGCTTATTAATAATAATCCCCATAGCGCCGTCCTGGTTGTGCTCGCAAATATACACCACGGAACGGCGGAAAATCGGGTCCTGGAGCGCAGGCATGGCAATAAGAAAGTGATGCTGTAAATTCATTGTCAGAGGTTCTGTTTCCTGGTTCAAAAAAACGACAGCGTTCAGTATGTGGGGAAAGCGGACGGTTGTCACTCATATAAGCCGTCTTTTGCCAAAGGACGGCTGCCTTATCGGGCAATAGATTGCCGGATGGCGATGCTGATGCGCCGCCTTATCCGACCGGGGCGGCGTGATTGCTCAGGCCCGGTAAGCGCACGCCACCGGGCAATAAACCTTTACTTCGCCAGACGCGCTTCGATGGCGTCCATCAACATCCCGGTGATAGAGATTGGGTATTCCGCTTCAATTTCACGCACGCAGGTTGGGCTGGTCACGTTAATTTCCGTTAAGCGGTCGCCGATAATATCCAGACCGACGAAAATAAGCCCTTTGGATTTAAGCGTCGGCCCAACGCGGCGGGCGATTTCCCAGTCGCTTTCGCTCAACGGACGGGGTTCGCCGCGACCACCAGCCGCCAGGTTGCCGCGGGTTTCGCCGCCCTGCGGAATACGCGCCAGGCAGTAAGGCACCGGCTCGCCGTCGACGACCAGGACGCGCTTATCGCCATCTTTGATCGCGGGCAAATAGTTCTGCGCCATGCAGTAGCGGTTGCCCAGCTCGGTCAGCGTTTCGGCAATAACGCCTATGTTAGGATCGCCTTCCTTAACGCGGAAAATGGACGCGCCGCCCATACCGTCCAGCGGTTTCATAATGATATCGCCGTGCTTTTCCCAAAACGCTTTGAGCTGCGCTTTATTGCGCGTTACCAGCGTTTCCGGCGTCAGATCGGCAAACCAGGCAGTATACAGTTTTTCATTACAGTCGCGCAGGCTTTGCGGTTTGTTGACGATCAGCGTCCCTTCTTCTTCAGCGCGTTCCAGAATATAGGTCGCATAAATAAACTCGGTATCAAACGGCGGATCTTTACGCATCAAAATGACGTCCAGATCGGCGAGTTTAATCTCCTGCTCGCTGCCGAACTCGTACCATTTATCGTAATTTTGCTCCACACTCAACGTTCGCGTGCGGGCGCGGGCTTCGCCGTTAATCAGATAAAGGTCGGCCATCTCCATATAATGAAGTTCATAACCACGACGTTGGGCTTCCAGCAGCATAGCGAAACTGGTGTCTTTCTTGATGTTGATGTGTGCGATGGGGTCCATCACGATGCCGAGCTTGATCATTATTTTCTCCGTTAACGCTTCATCCTAAGTCGCCAAAACGCACCTGTAGCGCGGTAATGGCGGTGAGCGCGGTTGTCTCAGTACGCAGAACGCGAGGTCCTAACAGAATATCAGTAAACTGATAGCGTGCGGTCATCGCGATTTCGTCCGCCGACAGCCCGCCTTCCGGGCCGATCAGCAGTCGGACGCGTTCAACCGGCAGCGGCAGAGTGTTGATGCTGGCATGGGCGCGCGGATGAAGATTGAGCTTCAGCCCGGAATCTTGCTCGGCGCACCAGGCTTCCAGCGCCATCGGCGGGCGAATTTCCGGCACCCGGTTACGCCCGCATTGTTCGCAGGCGGCGATGGCGATCTTTTGCCACTGCTGGCGCTTTTTGTTCAGACGTTCATTATCCAGTTTAACGCCGCAGCGCTCAGAGAACAGTGGCGTAATGAGGCTTACACCCAGTTCGATCGATTTCTGGATAGTAAATTCCATTTTTTCACCGCGCGACATCACCTGGCCCAGATGGATATGTAGCGGCGATTCACGATCGTCGATTTCGCCTTTCATCACTTGCACTTCAACGCTTTTCTTACTGGCGCTAATGATTTCAGCATCGAATACCTGATTGCTGCCGTCAAACAGCTGTAACGCTTGTCCCGCTCCCATGCGCAGTACACGACCAATATGGTTGGCCGCATCTTCGCATAACGAAATCTGCGTACCGGACGTCAACAATTCAGGGTGATAAATGCGGGGAATACGCATAATAAAAAAATCCGCGTCATGGCCCCGGCGTTTGGCTATCCAGGGCATGGGTTAACAAGAATCCCGCTAGTGTAGGTTAGCTCTTTCGCGCCTGGCAAGCGCGTTGCACATAGGGATTATGATTACCCTGGACCTTCGCGATACGCGCATCGCGCTCGCACTCCCAGGCGGTAACGGGGTACTGCTTATCCCAGACGTTAAAAAGCTGCGTTTGTTGGCGGGAAAGTTTCAGTTGGTATTGGTCGCGCATATAAAAATAAGTGCGGGCGATTGCGCCACGGGCGCGGGCGGGCGGCTCGGCGAGCTTCGCTTTGAAATCCACTTTCATGGCGCACTGCCCGTACTGACCTTCGCCGCCGTTCCACTGGCTATACATAAAGTTGCCGCGATCGCCATTCACTTCGCCAATCGCGGGTTGCAGGTTATGCATATCGCTTTCCATTTTGCGGTAGACCGGGTCTTTAGCGCAGTTTTTTCGCCCGCCGTCCTGCCAGCACTGGCGCTGATGACCGAATTGCCAGGCGGGGACAACGTGCTCCCACTCAATGCGTCTGGCGCGATTCTCGTTTTTACGCACCTTATAGCCGCAGGACTCCAGGTCTACGACGCCTTTTTTACCCTGCCAGCGGATTTGGCACCCGCAGTAAAAGCTGCCGGGCGCGTCGGCATTGACTTTGACGCTCGCCGCTTTGGCCTGAGAAAAATTGTTAATGCCATCGGCCAGGGCCTGGCCTGAAAACGCTGCGGCCAGCAACACAGCGGCAAAAGAGAAATTACGGTACATTGCACACTCCATAGCAAAACGAGCCCGCAACGTAACGAAAGTTGTGTCTGTATGCAATCAGTCCGCTCAGGAAAGTTCCCGGACGTTTCGGGAACTACCCGGCGACCAGTGGTTCGCCGCAGTGAACGCAACGATAAACCGCTTCGCCGCGTACTACCCGATTATGACGGCGGACGGTGAGTTGATGTTGCTGGCATTGGCAATGGTAGGGAAAGGTGTTGCGCCGTACGGATTGCAGCGCAAATTGATGAGTACGTCTGGCCGGAACGCCCAGCACGCTTTCCATCATCCACTTCCATTCCTTGCCATGCGGAGCCTTGCGTCCGAAGTGCTTCCACACCAACAGATGCGCCAGTTCATGCGGCACGACCTCTGCTATAAAGGTGTCGATGTTTTCCAGCAGTAACACCGGGTTGAGGCGGATTTCGTAGCTCTCCAGCCAGGCGGTGCCCGCCGAGGTGCCGCGTTGCGTATACACCAGTTTCGGCTCCGGATAATGTCTATCGAGCTTGAGGTTCGCCTGGGCGAGATTTTCCCGCAGACGGCGCATCACGGCCTGCTGGATAGCGATAGGGAGACGAGGGGTTTTCATAGCGGCAGAGAATAGTGCGACGGAAGAGGGACTGCAAGAAAAACGCTTCCTCCTGTGGCAGGAGGAAGCGTGGAGGGATTAGTCGTGGGCGCCGATTTCGCGCAGTTTACGACCTTTCATCAGGTTACGTTCAATGTGTTCCAGCGAAACGTGTTTGGTTTCCGGCACCAGCCACAGGGTCAGCAGGATAAACAGCACGTTCAGGCCAGCGTAGACCCAGAAAGTATTGGCGTTACCCAGATTGTTCAGCATGGTCAGGAACGTTGCGCCGACGATCATATTGGCGATCCAGTTGGTCGCGGTGGAGCAGGTGATGCCGAAATCGCGGCCTTTCAGCGGCTGGATTTCGGAGCACAGTACCCAAATCAGCGGACCAGCGCTCATCGCAAATCCAATGATGAACATCAGCAGCATAGCGATAGCGAAGTATTGCGCAGACGGCGAATGGATGCCGATGTGCATCATCGTACCCAGAATCCCCATACCAATCGCCATGACCAGGAAGCCCAGCGTCAGGGTCGGCTTGCGGCCCCAGCGGTCAACCAGGCCGATAGCGATGAAGGTTGCCAGCACGTTAGTCAGACCAACAATAACGGTGCCCCACATCTGCTCCGTGGTATTCGTGTACCCCGCCAGTTCGAAGATTTTCGGCGCGTAATACATGATGACGTTCATCCCGGTAAATTGCTGCATGACCTGCAACAAAATGCCAAGAAACACGGCGCGGCGGAAGTTGCTGTTCTCTTTGAACAGCGCCCAACCGCTCTGTTTAACCTGCAAACTTTCGCGAATTTCATCGAGCTCACGTTTTGCTTCCGCACTGGTGTCACGCAGGCGCAACAGGACGCGTTCAGCATCATGGAAACGGCGTTTCGCCGCAAACCAGCGCGGGCTGTCCGGCAGGAAGAAGACGCCGATCAGCAGCAGAATGGCCGGGATGATGATCACGCCGAGCATCCAGCGCCATGCGCCGCTGTAGCTGAACGCGGTATCGGACAGATAAGCGCCCAGAATCCCGATGGTGATCATGAGTTGGTACATTGAGATCATACTGCCGCGAATTTTTTCCGGCGCGATCTCGGACAGGTACAACGGTGCAGTGTAGGAAGCGACGCCGACGGCCAGACCCAGCAGCACGCGAGAAATAATCAGGACTTCAACGTTAGGCGCCGCAGCGGAGAACAGCGAACCGGCGACGAACAGGATAGCGCCGATCATCAGGCTTTTTTTACGGCCCAGCTTAAAGGAGAGCCAGCCGCTGCCGACAGCGCCGACGGCCGCGCCAAACATCATGGAGCTGACCACCCATTCCTGAGTGTGTGCGGTAATCTGAAACTCGTCGGTAATGAAGGGTAAAGCACCGGCGATAACGCCGATATCCAGGCCAAAAAGTAATCCTGCCAGGGCTGCAAGAAAGCAGACAAAAAATGTCATGGCCTTGTTGGAACGCCCTTGTTTTTTATTGTCAGGCATTATGCCCTCCGGTTGGGTTAGCAATTTTATCGATGTTAAGAGTAGGTGAGTACGCCGTAAAAAGATGTGAGGCTAATCACAATGGTGTAATCGTTTACACTACTATTTATCTCGGTGATTATTTAATTATCTGAAAAATAATAGTTTTAATAATCTTATAACCATATCAATCGCCTGGTATTCAGACAAAGTTGAAAAATTATGTAATATTTTCATCGCAGAATTAGCATACCGATAGTGAGGCGGTCAGTTCTTAATGAAAATGAATGTAACCGCTTTCATGATGACTGAAACTGAATGATAAAAAGTGTAGTCGAAGAAACGAAAGGGGAGAGTGGATTGTGCTGCGCATCACAAAAAGGTCAGTATAAATTCACGCTGGAATATCTGATAACGTTGCGTGTATCAGCAATGATAAAGGCCAGCAGGGCGCTGGCCTTGATAAGTACGGTATGGTTTACCTGACTGAAAAACAGCGTCAGGCGCGGGCGATTATTTCAGACCGGCAGCATCGCGCAGCAGTTGCGCTTTGTCGGTTTTTTCCCATGGGAAGTTTTCGCGACCGAAGTGGCCGTAAGCCGCAGTTTCTTTGTAGATCGGGTGCAGCAGATCCAGCATCTGAATCAAGCCGTACGGGCGCAGGTCGAAGAATTCGCGCACCAGCAGAATCAACTGTTCAGCAGGCACTTTTTCAGTACCGAACGTTTCCACCATGATGGACGTCGGCTCCGCTACGCCGATAGCGTAGGAGACCTGGATTTCACAGCGATCCGCCAGACCTGCCGCCACGATGTTTTTCGCGACATAACGCGCAGCGTAAGCTGCAGAACGGTCAACTTTAGATGGATCTTTACCGGAGAAGGCGCCGCCGCCGTGACGCGCCATACCGCCGTAGGTATCAACGATGATCTTACGACCGGTCAGACCACAATCGCCCATCGGGCCGCCGATAACAAAACGCCCGGTTGGGTTGATAAAAAATTTAGTGGACGTATTTAACCATTCAGACGGCAGAATGGGTTTGATGATCTCTTCCATCACCGCTTCTTGCAGCGATTTTTGGTCGATATCTTCTGCGTGCTGCGTAGAGAGAACCACGGCGTCGATACCGACGATTTTGCCGTCGTCATACTGGAAAGTGACCTGGCTTTTTGCATCCGGGCGCAACCATGGCAGGGTGCCATTTTTACGCACTTCAGCCTGACGCTGTACCAGACGGTGCGCGTAGGTGATTGGCGCAGGCATCAGTACGTCGGTTTCATTTGTCGCGTAGCCAAACATCAGGCCCTGGTCGCCCGCGCCTTGTTCCAGCGGGTCTGCGCGGTCAACGCCCTGGTTGATATCCGGAGACTGTTTGCCAATTGCGCTCAGTACTGCGCAAGAGTTGGCGTCAAAGCCCATGTCGGAATGCACATAGCCAATTTCGCGCACCGTATTACGGGTAATCTCTTCGATATCGACCCAGGCGCTGGTGGTGATCTCACCGCCAACTAAAACCATGCCGGTTTTAACGTAGGTTTCACAGGCGACGCGTGCTTTCGGATCCTGTTGCAGGATAGCGTCCAACACGGCATCAGAGATTTGGTCTGCGATTTTGTCAGGATGCCCTTCTGATACGGACTCAGACGTAAAAAGGTGTTTTGCCATATTTAATTTCACCTAAGGAGAATTTAGTTAGCTCAAACTGTTGTGCGGAATAGTCATGACAGAAGATTCTACCATGAGTCTGAAGGTCGCTGACACTGGCAGTCTGAGTGTTAATCAGTATGGATGGATTAACATCTGGACGGCTATTTTAGGTCACTTCTTCGCCCAATTTCCAGCTTTTTTTGAAGGCCGTCGCAATGTCGGTCAAAATCAAGCGGTAAACGTTTCTGATAATGCTGACATTATGCGCATTTATGCTTTGCTTTTTTTCTGCGTTCTGGGTATAAAACGCGACGCGCGGCTCATACAAAAGCACACGACGTTTTCTTCGTGTCGCCACTTCCAGCCGGGTTAAAACGTTGCTTTGGCTTGTGGGTTCGTCTTACGAGGCGGCCGTGGAGGTGATACGAGATAATGAACCGTTGTATTCTGCTGAATCTGTCGCATCGTTCTGGTGCGCGCATGTCCCCCGCAATCTGCATCTCTGCTTTGCATACCTGCCGATGTTATACCCATCTCGGCGCTTCTCAGGATTCCAGAGCCGGCAATGGCGCTGAAGACTGAACAAGGGCGCTCTTGTTAACGCAAGAGTTTTCTCGTGGTTTCGCCGAACCGTTATCTGTGAGTTCGGTTACGTGTTTACAATGATATGAAAAAGAAACCGGTCGCGCAGGCGGAGCATCAGCGCTATCTGCTGGAAAATCCGCTTGTCTATGGGTTGTTATCGCGTCTTCGGATTGCGATAGTAGTCAACTGTTTTACACTTGCTAATAAAAATTGAGGTTCGCTATGTCTGACGACATGTCTATGGGTTCGCCTTCGTCAGCAGGCGAACAGGGTGTACTACGCTCCATGCAGGAGGTTGCAATGAGCTCCCAGGAAGCCAGCAAGATGCTGCGCACTTACAATATTGCCTGGTGGGGCAATAACTACTACGACGTCAACGAGCTGGGCCATATTAGCGTATGCCCCGATCCCGACGTACCGGAAGCGCGTGTCGATCTTGCCAAACTGGTGAAAGCGCGCGAAGCGCAAGGTCAGCGTCTGCCGGCGCTGTTCTGCTTCCCACAGATCCTGCAACACCGTTTGCGTTCAATTAACGCGGCGTTTAAGCGTGCGCGTGAATCTTACGGTTATAACGGCGACTACTTCCTCGTTTACCCGATTAAGGTCAATCAGCATCGCCGCGTGATCGAGTCCCTTATCCATTCCGGTGAACCGTTGGGGCTGGAAGCGGGGTCGAAAGCGGAATTGATGGCGGTGCTGGCGCATGCCGGCATGACCCGTAGCGTGATCGTCTGTAATGGTTATAAAGACCGTGAATACATTCGGCTGGCGCTGATTGGCGAGAAGATGGGCCATAAGGTTTATCTGGTCATCGAAAAGATGTCTGAAATCGCGATTGTGCTGGAAGAAGCTGAGCGCCTGAACGTGGTTCCTCGTCTGGGCGTGCGTGCGCGTCTGGCCTCTCAGGGGTCCGGTAAGTGGCAATCCTCCGGCGGCGAAAAATCAAAATTCGGCCTGGCGGCGACGCAGGTGCTGCAACTGGTGGAGACCCTGCGTGACGCCGGGCGTCTGGACAGTCTGCAACTGTTGCACTTCCACCTGGGATCGCAGATGGCGAACATTCGCGATATCGCGACCGGCGTGCGCGAGTCCGCGCGTTTCTATGTTGAGCTGCATAAGCTGGGCGTTAATATCCAGTGCTTCGACGTGGGCGGCGGTCTGGGCGTGGATTATGAAGGTACCCGTTCGCAGTCCGACTGTTCGGTGAACTATGGCCTGAACGAATATGCCAATAACATCATCTGGGCGATTGGCGATGCCTGCGAAGAGCATGGTTTACCGCATCCGACGGTGATTACCGAGTCTGGCCGCGCCGTCACTGCGCACCATACGGTACTGGTCTCTAACATTATCGGCGTGGAGCGTAACGAATACACGGATCCGACAGCCCCTGCTGAAGATGCGCCGCGCGCGCTGCAAAATCTGTGGGAAACCTGGCAGGAGATGCATAAGCCTGGCACCCGCCGCTCGCTGCGTGAATGGCTGCATGATAGCCAAATGGATCTGCACGATATTCATATCGGCTACTCTTCCGGCGCGTTTAGTTTGCAGGAGCGCGCCTGGGCGGAGCAACTTTATCTCAGCATGTGCCATGAAGTGCAGAAGCAACTGGACCCGCAAAACCGTGCGCATCGTCCGATTATCGACGAACTGCAAGAGCGGATGGCTGACAAAATGTACGTCAACTTCTCGCTGTTCCAGTCAATGCCGGACGCGTGGGGAATCGATCAGCTCTTCCCGGTACTACCGCTGGAAGGGTTAGATCAGGTACCGGAACGTCGTGCCGTGCTGCTGGATATAACCTGTGATTCCGATGGCGCTATTGACCACTATATCGATGGCGACGGTATCGCCACGACGATGCCGATGCCGGAATACGATCCAGAGAATCCGCCGATGCTCGGCTTCTTTATGGTCGGCGCCTATCAGGAGATCCTCGGTAACATGCACAACCTATTTGGCGATACTGAAGCGGTTGACGTGTTTGTCTTCCCGGATGGTAGCGTCGAGGTTGAGCTGTCGGACGAAGGCGATACCGTTGCGGATATGCTGCAATATGTGCAACTGGATCCAAAAACGCTGTTAACGCATTTCCGCGACCAGGTAAAACAGACGGATCTGGACGATGCGTTGCAGCAGCAGTTCCTTGAGGAATTTGAAGCGGGACTGTACGGTTATACTTATCTTGAAGATGAGTAATTAAGAGTATTCCGCTTGTGGGTCGATTTAATTATTTAAATCGACCCTTTTATATTTTATAAATTCTTAATTATCAGCGGTGCCGCTTCTCTATGTAATTTTATGGGCCTACAATCCCCCTAATAATTAAAAAGGGGGTTAAGTATGAGCAAATTTAAATTTAATGCCGTCATTGTTGGCTTGTTTTTGCTGTTAGGCGGTTGTTCCAGCGGAATGCAATCTAATAATGGCTCTTCATCCGACGTCGGCACCGCCTGGGGCGGCGACGTGCATTCATCGGTACAAAGCGTTTCGGTAGAACGTGCCGATCGAGAACCTGCCGAAATGGTGATAATAAATTACTCCACTCAATATCCGTCAGGTTACGATAAAGTTTATAGTATACGTATCAGCGATCTTGAATATGCTGTGCGCGACGCTAATTTTAATTCGATTCCAATTACTCGTCGCTACAACGCATCAATGGGACAATGGCAATATAGTATTCCTGCAAGATCAGGGATGAACTATCAGTTATATATTCGTAATTACAGTCATGATACCAATTACGAAATCGTCGCAACGGTTGATGGCCTGGACGTGTTGAACGGAAAAGCAGGCTCGCTGAATCATCATGGCTATATTGTTAACGCCGGCGACTCACTGGCGATTAAAGGGTTTCGCAAAGATAAACACACTGAGGCGGCATTCCAGTTCGCCGACGTAGCTGACGCTTATGCGGCCCACTCCGCGCAGGGCGATGTACGCAACATCGGCGTCATCGGCTTTGCCGCCTTTGCATTGCAGGGTAAAGCAACAAATACGCTACCGCCTTGTTCCTCGCAGGCTTTCCCGGCGGACAATAACGGGTATGCGCCGCCGCCCTGCCGCAAATAAACCCGGCATCAAACGTCAAATATGCGTTATGGGAATCAGTGCCTTTCCTGCCGAGTCTGGTGGGGAAGGACTGTGTGACGCGCATAGCCGTAGGTTGCGGGAAAGAAACGACCACTCTCTGGCAGGGAAATTGTTTACCATAAACATTAGGATTTGTTTACACTACCCTCAAGTGGAGCAATTGCTGTCTACATAGGTATGTGCATGGAACAAATTTTAACCAAGCGGCGCTATTTTGATATAGGGCTGCAAATAGAAGAACTACTCTATTCAGGGGTATTTAAAGCTGGCGAGCGACTTCCGGCGGAGAGAGAACTCAGCGAGCGTTTTCAAACCAGCCGCACGACGATTCGTGAGGCGATTATTATGCTTGAGCTGAAGGGAGTGGTAGAGGTTAAGCAAGGCGCAGGCACTTACTTTATTGATAGTCTGGAGAAAATCAATCAAAAAGCGCTCTTGCCTTACTCAGACATTGGCCCCTTTGAATTGCTACAGGCCCGGCAGGTCATCGAAAGCAACATCACCGGTTTTGCCGCTACGCAAATAAGATTTAATGAACTTAAGCAGCTTAAACGTATTATTGAGCAGCAGGAAAAGCAGATTGGCGGCGACAGCGACAAATTTGAAGAACTGGATCGCCAGTTCCACAATATCATCGCGGAATCCACGCAAAATCGTGTATTAATGAAACAATCTGCCGAGCTGTGGCGGGCTGTCAGGACCGAAAATCCGCGCTGGAAGCAGTTAAACTATAAGTATTTACATAAGAAAGAGTTAAGAATGAAATGGGTGGAAGATCACCGTAGTATCTTCCTTGCATTGCAAAAACGCGATGCTGAGCAGGCCAGACAGGCCTCGTGGACCCATCTTGAAAACAGTAAAAATGAGCTGGTAAAAATCTTCCAACAGGATGATTCGCTGGAAGATTTTGATGATTTTTTCTTCGCCACCTGACGGCTATTTTCAGGCGGATGACATTTTTGTCAGCGATTAACCGGGCCTGCCGTCAAAAACAAACCCGGAGAGAGGGAATCAGGCTTCGTAAACGCTCAGCTTATCCCAGTCAAACTCTACGCCAATGCCGTAGGTGTCCGGTGCCACGGCGCGATAATTGTCGACCACCAGCGGATGTTTGGTATATTGATCGATCGGGAAACTGTGAACCTCCAGTCAGCCAGTCTCGAATGCGGAAACCAGTCTGACGTGTAATTCCTGCATACCGAGCGAGCATACCAAACGACCGCCATTCGTCGACAGACGCGCCGCCTCCAACCAGCCATTTTCCACAGCGGCAGTTTTTCACGTTTGCCTTTCAAATCCCAAAGGGCGATATCCACCGCAGACATCGCAGACATCGCAAACGACGCGATGCCTCCGCAACCCACATAGTGAATATGCTATTCCATAAAGTCATAGATATCGTCAATCGCAGCGCCATCTATCCCTGACAGTACCGGGGCAAGATCGTGGTCGATCATCGCTTTAATTGCATACCCTCCCTTTCCGCCGGTATAGGAATATCCGGTGCCAGTTGAACCGTCTTCCAGCGTAATCGTCGTGGTTACCAGTTCGAAATGGCTATTATGCCATGTTTCACGTCAACTAAGACCTCGGCCAGAGGGGCTTTGAAAGCTTTGTTTCAACGTGCCTAATCCGCGTCTTCATCAATTTTTTCCTGTTTTAAATCAATGGATTAATTTGCCAATTACGTCTAAAGGCGGCTCACTCCTCATCGCTTTAGCAGCGACCCGGATGATCAAAACCGTAACTGATGTTCTTAGGTTAATGTTGATGCTGATAATAAATTGAGTTCATTAATTCACTAGACAAATTATCAGGTTTGGTTTGCTGTATTTCGGGTAATTGTTGAACCAATCATGTGCGGCATATACGCTTGCAGCGGGGTGTTATTCAATAAGATATTGTTTTTAATGGGGTTTAATGATTGCGGGTTGTATGGGTGGTATGCCAATTCGTGGCCGATTTTTCTAATCAAAATCACGCTTTTGTGAATCGTAAAATTTATCCTGAGAAGCGCTTTTTGTAACTAATTGATAAATAAATTATTTTTATTAATTGGCTATTAGTCAGCATACCAGGGTGAAGAATACGGTGCCGTGAGTGTGATCATATTCACGGATTTTGGTATGCTGTTTAAGCAGAATTGGTAAACAAAACAGGAGTGGGAAAAATTCATGGACACCATAGCTCGCCAGTTAGACGCCGCAAGGCACCAATTCAAAACGACTTATTCACGTCAGGGAATGGAAGCCAACATCGTACATATTGGATTTGGCGCCTTTCACCGTGGTCACCAGGCTGTTTATAACGATCTCACGAATGAGATAACCGGCAACCGCTGGGGGATTTTTGAACTAAATCTGTTCGGCGATGCGGAGCTGGTGGATGCGCTAAATGCGCAACAGGGGCTGTTTTCAGTGGTGGAAACGTCAGCCAGCGCCATCAACAGTCGCCTGGTTCGGACCGTCACCGGCGCGTTGCATACGCCGAAGTCAGGTATTCAGGCGGCGATCGAGAAGCTGACTGAGCCGCAGGTAAAAATTGTTTCGTTGACGATAACGGAAAAAGGTTACTGCACCGATCCGCGGTCCAGAACGCTCGATCTCAGCCATCCGCTCATCAAACACGATCTTGCCGATCCTGAACATCCCCGGTCAGCACTCGGACTGATCGTCGAAGCGCTACGGATACGCCGCCAGCAAGGGCTTCCCCCGTTTAGTGTACTGTCGTGCGATAACATTCCGGAAAACGGTCATTTGACCAAAACGGCGATCGTTACGTTTGCCGATAATCTCGATCCGCAACTGGCGGCCTGGATAGCGAAGCATGTCACCTTTCCTGGCACCATGGTCGATCGCATCGTGCCGGCAATGACGCCAGAGCAATTTGACATGATTAAAGACCAGATCGGTTTTGCCGATCCCTGCGGCATCGTATGCGAGGATTTCCGTCAGTGGGTTATCGAAGATAATTTCGTTGCCGGTCGTCCTGACTGGGATAAAGCAGGGGCGATGTTCGTCTCGGACGTGCTTCCCTATGAAGAAATGAAACTTCGTATGCTGAATGGCAGCCATTCGTTTCTCGCCTATAACGGCAGCCTGGCTGGATATGAGTTTATCTATCAGTGCATGGAAGACGACGCTTTTAAAACCGCCGTACATCATTTAATGACGGAAGAGCAGGCAAAATCGCTGCGCCCGAATTTGGCGGTAGATGTACATCAATATGCGCAGTTGCTCATTGAGCGATTCAGCAACCCGAACATTAAACATAAGACCGGACAGATTGCGATGGACGGTTCTCAGAAGTTGCCTCAGCGGGCCGTCGATCCTTATCTGACGCTCCAGGCGCGCGGCGTTAAGGGCAGGGCGTTGGCGACGCTGATTGCGGGCTGGCTCCATTACGTCATTAATACGCTCTCTCAGGGGCAGAGCGTGGCCGACCCGCTCAATGATACCTTCAATGCGGCTATTAAAAATAAAAACACGCGATGGGAACAAGCGCTGTCTTTGCTGCAGATAAATAGCATCTTTGGAACGCTGGCCGGCGACAACGCAGATTTTTTAAACAACATTCAGCAGGCCTTTAACCATATTGAATTACATGGCGTCACGGCCACCATTCACCGTTTATCTTCAAAGGGTTAAGTATGAAAACGCTTATCTGTAATAATCCGGGAAATATCGAATACATTGAAAGGGATATTCCTCATTTAAAAGACGATGAAGTACTGTTAAAAATTAAAGCGGTTGGTATTTGCGGCACCGATATCCATGCGTTTGCTGGCCGCCAGCCCTTTTTTGCCTATCCGCGCGTGCTGGGTCATGAAATTTGCGGCGTGGCGGAAATGTTGGGTAAATCGTGCAGCACGGCGAAGGTCGGCCAACGCTATAGCGTTATTCCCTGTATTCCTTGCGGCGCTTGCGCAGCCTGCCGGGAAGGAAAAACCAACTGCTGTGAGAACGTCTCGCTGTATGGCGTTCACCAGGACGGCGGCTTTAGCGAATATCTGGCCGTTCGTGAACAAAATCTGGTTGAACTGTCGGATAACCTCACCGACAGCGCGGGCGCGCTGGTTGAGTGTTTCGCCATCAGCGCCCACGCAGTACGCCGCGCTGACGTGAAGCCGCAGCAAAACATTGTGGTGGTCGGCGCCGGGCCGATTGGGCTGGCCGCCGCCGCGATAGCAAAAGCCAAAGGCGCTCGCGTCGCGGTAGCTGATATTGACGCCGAACGCCGTCGTCTGGTCGCCGAAAAGGTAGGCGTTGCAACGCTCGATCCGTCGTCAGACGACTATATTGATGCGCTGAAAGCCTGTTTCTCCGGTGAATTAGCCGGCACTGTGCTTGATGCCACCGGCAATAAATCCTCCATGAGCCGCGCTGTCGATCTGATTCGTCACGGCGGAAAAATCGTCTTCATCGGGCTGTATATCGGCGAGCTCGTCATTGACGATCCGACCTTCCATAAAAAAGAGACCACGCTATTGAGCAGCCGTAACGCGACGCGGGAAGACTTCGAATGTGTCATTGAGCTAATGGCTCAGGGCGCTATTAGCGAAACAATGATGAAAAACCAGGAATTCGATTTCTATACGTTCGGCAACCAGTACCAGAAGAACGTGGTAGAAAACAAAAAATTGGTTAAAGGCGTTATCAAATTTTAATAGCGGGATAGTTATGTCAACAATATTAGTCAAAGAAAATGAATTGAAAGCGCTGGCGTTTAATAAACTCACCCAGGCGGGTCTTGACGCGCAAACGGCGCAGCAGGTAGCCGACGTTTTGGTTCATGCCGATATTACCGGCGTTCACTCCCACGGCGTTATTCGCGTAGAGCACTATTGTACCCGCCTGAACGCAGGCGGGCTCAATCCAAAAGCAACATTCAGCATCGAACAGATTTCGCCTTCAGTCGCTATTCTGGACTCTGATGATGGAATGGGACACTGCGCGCTGATAAAGGCGACAGATCACGCTATTAGTCTGGCGAGAGAGACGGGGCTGGGTTTCGTCAGCGTCAAAAATACGTCCCACTGCGGCGCGCTCTCGTGGTTCATTGAGCAGGCGACAAGCCAGGGAATGGTGGCTATCGCCATGACGCAAACGGATACCTGCGTTGCGCCGTATGGCGGCGCGGAGCGCTTTCTGGGGACTAACCCAATCGCCTTCGGCTTCCCCGTTAAAGACAGCCATCCGATGATCGTCGATATGGCGACCAGCGCCATTGCGTTTGGTAAAATTCTGCACGCCAAAGAAACCGGGAAACCAATAGGTCATGGTCTGGCGCTGGATAAAGAGGGACATATCACTACCGATCCGCATAAAATTGAAAATCTGCTGCCCTTTGGCGGACACAAAGGTTCTGGTATTGCCCTGGCGATTGATGCGCTCACGGGCGTCCTGATGGGGGCAAACTTTAGCAACCATATTGTTCGGATGTATGGCGACTATGACAAGATGCGCAAGTTAGCGAGTCTGGTTATCGTTATTGATCCGCAGATGTTGGGCAATCCGCTGTTTTCCTCAATAATGAGCACAATGGTCAATGAGCTAAGGGCTGTAAAACCGATGCCCGGTGTTGATAAAGTGCTGGCGCCAAACGATCCGCAAATCGCCTATAAAGAAAAATGTTTAAAAGAAGGTATTCCTGTGGCTGAGGGTATTTACCAGTACCTGATTGGCTGATAATTATAATCACGACCATTATTTAGGATAACTATAGTATGCTATATGGAAATATAGAGCAGCTTACTTTATTACCTTACGTTAACCACATTATTAAAAAACTTATCATCGAAGCGGTGAAGATAGCTGAAGACCAGCCTGCTGGTAGATATGAACTTTCTTTCCCGGAGTCATTTCTTATGATAAGCGAAGGAGAAACACACTCTTCGTTAAACCGCAAAGCTGAACTTCATAAAAAATATATCGATATTCAGATTTTACTAAGCGGTTATGAGGAGATTGGCTATTCCAACAAAATTGATACCAGGATAAAGGAGCTTGAGCATCTTCCTGATGACATCATCTTTCCTGAATGTGTCGCTAATGAGCAGTTCGTTACATTAAATCCTGGCGATTTCGCGCTTTTTTATCCCAACCAGATCCACCGTCCGCTTTGTACGCGTGGTAAACCTGCGCCGGTTAAAAAAGCGATTGTGAAAATTCCGGCCACGGCATTTAGCGAGTCAAGCTCGCCCTGTCAGACGAAGGAATAAAGAAAGCGCCAAATGCAATTCAGGAAGAGACCTTCAAGTCATCCTGAATTACAGCCAGAATGAATAAGGTGGCACTTTTCTGACTTCAGAGCCTTTTCGCGTTGGGGCTAATCGCGGAAAGGCTTTTTACGTTCTGTAAAAAGAGGATGCGGGGTCTCCCCGGTAAATAAGTGAAAATGATACAAATCGATTTTGATGTTATTTTTGTTCAATCTGAATAATATGGTCTTTTACACGGAAAGTGATTGGCGAGGTGTTATGAATCATATTTTTAAATTAGCATTTATTTTTATTATCAATATTATATTTTTAATAAATGCTTCAGCAACAACGATGGACAAAGATAAATTTGTGGAAGCGAATGGTATCAAAATTCATTACGTTGAAGAGGGCGAGGGGCCTCCGCTGCTGTTGATTCACGGTGGTGGTCTGACGGCGAAAAGCTGGCAGGGATTAGCGAAAGAGGCATCTCGATATTTTCGCGTCATCATGCCGGACAGTCGTGGACATGGATTGACCAATAACCCGCAAGGAACGTTTAGTTATGATCTGATGGTGGAAGATATGGCGGCTTTTGTTAAAGCGCTGAAGCTGGAAAAACCGCTGGTGATGGGTTACAGCGATGGCGGCATGGTCGTTCTGAAGTTAACCAGCCGATACCCGGATCTAGCGCACGCTGCTATCGTCGGCGGCGCAACGCATCGCTTTGCTACGGCCCATTACATGCAGGGGATGGAAATTTTTTATGGTAAAGGAATGCCTCAGGGGCAATTGACGGATCGCGATCTGGATAAAATGGCTTCGGATGCGCCCGGGATGGTTAAATTTTATCAGAACATGCATCATCCAGAGCAAAAAGACTACTGGCGCACGTTCCTCAAAGGTGTCTGGCCAATGTGGACAACGCCCACATCGCTGACGGAAGAAGAGGTGAAAAAAATCCACATTCCTGTGCTATTACTGGCCGGCGACCGGGATGAATTTTTCACCGTTGAAGAAGTTACCGAGCTGTACCGGCTGCTGCCTCAGGCGGAGATGACCCTCATTCCCGGTAGCGGTCACGCCATTTTCCAGACGCCGGGGAAAACACCGCTGTTTTACGCATTAGTGCTTGAGTTTTTACAGCGGCAACTCCCTAAGGCCTCTTAACTGACCGCGATGGACGTATGAGCCTACTGATTTGCGCTGGATATATATTTTTTTCGGGCGTTGTCTACTGTACCTGGCTAAACTGACTTCAATAATGCGGCCTGTCAGAGTAAACTTTGAGCCGTAAACAAATTCAAACCCTTCCTCGTCGGGCCTAACGACGCGGGAGGGTTTTTTTATATTGACTAAGAAGAGGTTTTTGCCATGAGCACCTTAGGTCATCAGTACGATAACTCACTGGTTTCTAATGCGTTTGGTTTTTTACGTCTGCCAATGAACTTCCAGCCGTATGACAGCGATGCCGACTGGGTGATCACTGGCGTACCGTTTGATATGGCAACGTCCGGTCGCGCTGGCGGTCGTCATGGCCCGGCGGCGATCCGTCAGGTGTCGACCAACCTCGCCTGGGAACATCACCGTTTCCCGTGGAATTTTGACATGCGCGAGCGCCTGAACGTCGTGGACTGCGGCGATTTGGTGTATGCGTTTGGCGATGCCCGTGAAATGAGCGAAAAATTACAGGCTCACGCTGAAAAACTGCTGTCTGCAGGCAAGCGTATGCTCTCTTTCGGCGGCGACCACTTCGTCACGCTGCCGCTGCTGCGCGCCCACGCGAAACATTTTGGCAAAATGGCGCTGGTACATTTTGACGCGCATACCGATACCTACGCTAACGGCTGCGAATTCGATCACGGCACGATGTTCTACACCGCGCCGAAAGAAGGCCTGATCGATCCGCATCATTCGGTACAGATCGGTATTCGCACGGAGTTTGACAAAGACAATGGCTTTACCGTGCTGGATGCCTGCCAGGTCAACGATCGCGGCGTGGATGATATTCTCGCTCAGGTGAAACAGATCGTCGGCGATATGCCGGTCTATCTGACCTTTGATATCGACTGTCTGGACCCGGCGTTTGCGCCTGGCACCGGTACGCCGGTGATCGGTGGTTTGACCTCCGATCGCGCCATTAAACTGGTACGCGGTCTGAAAGATCTGAACATTGTCGGTATGGATGTAGTGGAAGTCGCGCCGGCTTACGATCAGTCGGAGATCACCGCTCTGGCGGCCGCGACGCTGGCATTAGAAATGCTCTATATCCAGGCGGCGAAGAAGGGCGAGTAAGTTGTTTTGCCGGATGGCGCTGCGCTTATCCGGCCTACAGCTGATTGATGCTTGTAGGCCGGATAAGGCGTTCACGCCGTCATCCGGCACTGTTCGGGGGTTATTTGATCCCGTCTGCGCTCATACGATCGCGCACATGCTGTGCGCGTGCGGCGGACGCCGGGTGATCGTCGAACATCGAGCTTTGACGACCCGCTTCCAGTTTTGCCAGTTTCTCAAAGCTGGTGGCTAGTCCTGCCGGACTGATACCGCGTTTGCGCAACAGATCGTAAGAATAATCATCCGCTTCGGACTCCTGACGCTGGGAGAACTGCGAGTTCACCAGTTTTTCGCCAAGATCGCCAAGCTGTGATTGCGACAGGCTGCCGACAACGCCTCCTGCCGATGCCGCCGCGACGCGCACTGCGTTAGTGCCCAGCGCGACCTGCATCCCTTTCTTTACATGACCCAGCGCGACATGGCCCATTTCATGACCGATCACGGCTTCAACTTCGTTGTCGGTCATCATATCCATTAGTCCGCTGTAGACGCGGATACAACCATTCGCCATGGCAAACGCGTTGACGTCTTTCGTCTCGTAAACCTTATAGTTCACCGGCTGGCCGTTAATGTTATCCCCCAGCGCGGCGGCAATTTTTGCCAGTCGTTTAGTGTATTCGCTGCTCGCCGGCGCGATTTTCGCTTTGCTGTCGAGCTCTTGACAGGATTGATCGCTCAGCGCTTTTACCTGCGCATCGCTTAACGTATAGGCCTGAAAAGCTTCAGCGCCCGAAGAAAGCAGTCCATTAGAGTCCATATTCTGGCAACCGGTCAGCACCGTCGCCATGCCCAAAGCAAGCAGTAAAGCGCGAATTTTCATTTTTCTCTTCCATACGAATCAATATTATTTTGAAATGCGCTCGTTGCAGATGAATTAGCGCCTGGGTTAAGTATAAAGAAAAGCATGGCAGGCAAGTTAGCTAATTGCGCAACATACGAGCACGATCCGGAGATTTCTGAAGCGGTAAAAGGATGTTCCATGTACATGACGCGCGGCTTGGGGTAAATTGTTGGCAAATTTTCCGGCGTAGCCCAAAACGCGCTGTCGTCAAGTCGTTACGGGCATGGCCTTTCAACATCCGATCTGGAGTCAAAATGTCCTCACGTAAAGAGCTTGCCAATGCTATTCGTGCGCTGAGCATGGACGCAGTACAGAAAGCCAAATCCGGTCACCCGGGTGCCCCGATGGGTATGGCTGACATTGCCGAAGTCCTGTGGCGTGATTTCCTGAACCACAACCCGACCAACCCGTCCTGGGCCGACCGCGACCGCTTCGTGCTGTCCAATGGCCACGGCTCAATGCTGATTTACAGCCTGCTGCACCTCACCGGCTATGACCTGCCGATGTCCGAACTGCAGAATTTCCGTCAGCTACATTCAAAAACCCCGGGTCACCCGGAAGTGGGCTACACCGCTGGCGTTGAAACCACTACTGGCCCGCTGGGTCAGGGTATTGCCAACGCCGTCGGGATGGCGATTGCCGAGAAAACTCTGGCGGCGCAGTTTAACCGTCCTGGCCACGATATCGTTGACCACTTCACCTACGTCTTTATGGGCGACGGCTGCATGATGGAAGGCATTTCTCACGAAGTGTGCTCTCTGGCTGGTACTCTGAAACTGGGCAAACTGATCGCGTTCTATGATGACAACGGTATCTCTATCGATGGTCACGTTGAAGGCTGGTTCACCGATGACACCGCGAAACGTTTTGAAGCCTACGGCTGGCATGTTATCCGTGGCATTGACGGTCACGATGCCGATGCCATTAAACGCGCCACGGAAGAAGCTCGCGCCGTGACTGACAAACCGTCCCTGCTGATGTGCAAAACCATCATCGGCTTCGGTTCGCCGAACAAACAGGGTACCCACGATTCCCACGGCGCGCCGCTGGGCGACGCGGAAATCGCGCTGACCCGCGAACAGTTGGGCTGGAAATACGCGCCGTTCGAAATCCCTTCTGAAATCTACGCCCAGTGGGATGCGAAAGAAGCCGGCCAGGCGAAAGAGTCTGCATGGAATGAGAAATTCGCGGCTTATGAGAAAGCCTTCCCGCAGGAAGCTGCTGAATTCACTCGTCGTATGAAAGGCGACATGCCGGCTGACTTCGATGCGAAAGCGAATGAGTTCATCGCTAAACTGCAGGCGAATCCATCCAAAATCGCCAGCCGTAAAGCGTCCCAGAATGCCATCGAAGCCTTCGGTCCGCTGTTGCCGGAATTCCTCGGCGGCTCCGCTGACCTGGCACCGTCTAACCTGACCCTGTGGTCCGGTTCGAAAGCGATTAACGAAGATGCCGCAGGTAACTATATTCACTACGGTGTGCGCGAATTCGGTATGACCGCTATCGCCAACGGTATCGCCCTGCACGGCGGTTTCCTGCCGTACACCTCCACCTTCCTGATGTTCGTCGAATATGCCCGTAACGCAGTGCGTATGGCAGCGTTGATGAAACAGCGTCAGGTGATGGTCTATACCCACGACTCCATCGGTCTGGGCGAAGATGGCCCGACGCACCAGCCGGTCGAGCAGGTGGCAAGCCTGCGCGTAACGCCGAACATGTCCACATGGCGTCCGTGCGACCAGGTGGAATCCGCGGTGGCGTGGAAATATGGCGTAGAGCGTCAGGATGGCCCAACCGCGCTGATCCTCTCCCGTCAGAACCTGGCGCAGCAGGAACGTACTGAAGAGCAACTGGCGAATATCGCCCGCGGTGGTTACGTACTGAAAGATTGTGCGGGCCAGCCGCAGATTATCTTCATTGCGACCGGTTCTGAGGTTGAGCTGGCGGTTGCCGCTTACGAAAAACTGACTGCCGAAGGCGTGAAGGCGCGCGTGGTTTCCATGCCGTCCACCGACGCGTTCGACAAGCAGGATGCGGCTTACCGTGAATCCGTGCTGCCGAAAGCGGTATCTGCGCGTGTGGCGATTGAAGCGGGTATCGCTGACTACTGGTTCAAATACGTCGGCCTGAACGGCGCTATTGTCGGCATGACCACCTTCGGTGAATCCGCCCCGGCAGAGCTGCTGTTTGAAGAGTTTGGCTTCACGGTAGACAACGTGATCGCCAAAGCGAAAGCGCTGCTGTAATCCTTAATACGGCATAAAACGGGTCGCTTCGGCGACCCGTTTTTATTTTTAGATACTTTTATTTTATCGCTAACAAGGTTTTATTTGTGACGTTTATCACAATTTCGATATTTTGTTATTTATTGAATTTGCAATGAGCGTCACAAAATGAAACTTGCTTTTTATTTTTATATCTATAACAGGTTGTTTTATAGATAAATTATAATCATGTCATTTTAAGCGCTCGCTTTTTCGCCTGGATTGATTTCATTTTGCCGCCCGCGTATTTTATTTTTAACGACAGGTTGTACCCTAAAAATAAAATAAGGATAGTTTATGCGGTTAATAGATTATTTTCCTGAAGCATCTATTACAATAAGACCATTGGCACAAAATTGGCAGGAAGCTGTTGATTTTTCCATGTCATCCCTTTTGGCTAATCGTTATATAAATGAAAATTATATTCAGGCTATCAAAGATTCAACAATCAGTAATGGTCCTTACTATATTCTGGCACCTGGTGTCGCGATGCCTCATGCTCGCCCCGAATGCGGCGCGTTAAAAACCGGGATGTCATTAACATTGCTCAGGCAGGATGTGCAGTTTACCGACGAGGATGACGGCATAAAATTATTAATCGGCCTGTCAGCAGCAGATTCAGATTCACATATTGGCGCTATCCAGGCGTTAAGCGAACTATTATGTGAAGAGGATGTTTTAGCGGCGTTATTAGCTGCGAAATCAGAAAAAGAGCTGGCGGATATTATAGCTCGCGCATAATTATTCTCTCCTTTACAGGATATTAATATGGAACACAAGTCTGCTCGTGCAAAGGTCCAGGCTTTTGGGGGCTTTTTGACCGCGATGGTCATTCCCAATATCGGCGCTTTTATTGCCTGGGGTTTTATCACTGCATTATTTATTCCAACCGGATGGATGCCAAATGAGCATTTCGCCAAAATTGTCGGCCCGATGATTACTTATTTACTGCCGGTGATGATTGGTTCTACCGGTGGACATCTGGTCGGTGGAAAGCGTGGCGCCGTGATGGGGGGAATTGGCACCATTGGCGTTATCATCGGCGCTGACATCCCCATGTTTCTTGGCTCAATGATTATGGGGCCTCTCGGCGGTCTGGTCATTAAATATATTGATCGGTTGCTGGAAAAGCGGATTCCCGCCGGTTTTGAGATGGTGATTAATAACTTCTCGCTGGGTATCGCCGGGATGATTTTGTGCCTGCTGGGTTTTGAAGTGATTGGTCCGGCGGTACTTATTGCCAATAACTTTGTGAAGGAGTGTATTGAATCATTGGTACATGCGGGCTATCTGCCGCTGCTGTCTTTAATCAATGAACCGGCAAAAATCCTCTTTTTGAACAATGCCATCGATCAGGGCGTTTATTATCCGTTGGGAATGCAACAGGCGTCGGAAACCGGAAAGTCCATTTTCTTTATGGTGGCCTCTAACCCGGGGCCTGGCTTAGGTTTGCTGCTTGCCTTTACGCTATTCGGCAAAGGAATGGCAAAGAAATCTGCGCCTGGCGCCATGATTATCCATTTCCTCGGCGGGATTCATGAGCTCTATTTCCCCTATGTGCTGATGAAGCCATTAACACTCATCGCCATGATTGCCGGCGGGATGAGCGGAACATGGGTGTTTAACCTGCTGGATGGCGGCCTGGTTGCAGGGCCAAGCCCGGGGTCAATTTTCGCTTACCTGGCGCTGACGCCGAAAGGTTCTTTCCTTGCTACGATTGCTGGCGTAACGGCGGGAACGGCAGTGACCTTTATTATCACCGCTTTCATTTTGAAAATGGAAAAAAGTAGCGAAGCCGACAGCGAAGATACTTTTAGTGATTCCGCTAAAGCGGTGAAAGCCATGAAGCAAGAAGGCAATTTTTCATATCGCGACGTGAAACGTATCGCCTTTGTCTGCGATGCGGGGATGGGCTCCAGCGCAATGGGCGCCACAACGTTCCGCCGACGTCTGGAAAAGGCGGGCCTGACTATCGACGTTAAACATTACGCTATCGAAAATGTACCGGATGATGCCGATATTATCGTTACCCACGCCAGCCTTGAAGGACGGGTTAAGCGAGTCAGCGATAAGCCCTTAATACTTATTAAAAACTATATTGGCGATCCGTGTCTTGATGATTTATTTAACCATTTGACATCGAATTAATATTTCAGGTTTCTGGAGTAAATATGAAAACGAAAGTAGCTGCTATATATGGCAAGCGGGATGTCCGTATCCGTGAGTTTGAATTACCTGACATTACGGAGAATGAACTGCTCGTAAGCGTAATTTCCGACAGCGTATGTCTCTCTACCTGGAAAGCCGCTTTATTAGGTAGTGAACATAAACGAGTGCCAGATGACCTGGAAAATCATCCAGTCATTACGGGTCATGAATGTGCCGGAATTATCGTCGAAGTAGGAAAAAATCTGACTGATAAATATAAAAAAGGACAGCGTTTTGTTTTACAACCGGCGATGGGCCTGCCGAGCGGTTATTCTGCTGGCTACAGTTACGAATATTTTGGCGGTAACGCCACGTACATGATAATCCCGGAAGTAGCGATTAATCTGGGCTGTGTTTTACCGTATCACGGCTCATATTTTGCCGCGGCATCGCTGGCGGAACCGATGTGCTGCATTATTGGCGCTTATAACGCCAATTACCATACAACACCTTATGTTTATGAACATCGGATGGGAGTCAAACCCGGCGGTAATATCGCGCTCCTGGCCTGTGCCGGACCGATGGGCATTGGCGCGATTGATTATGCCATTAACGGCGGGATCCAGCCGGCGCGAGTTGTGGTGGTAGATATCGATGAAGCCCGCCTGGCGCAGGCGAAAAAACTGCTGCCGGTCAAACAGGCCGCCGAGAAAGGCATTGAGCTTATCTATGTGAATACCGCGGGCATGGTTGATCCTGCTGCGCAACTTCGGACATTAACCGATGGCGCAGGATTTGATGATGTCTTTGTTTATGCCGCCGTTCCGTCCGTCGTTGAAATGGCTGACGATCTTCTCGCCGAAGACGGTTGCCTGAATTTCTTTGCCGGGCCGACAGATAGCCAGTTCAAGGTACCGTTTAATTTTTACAATGTGCATTACAACAGTACCCATGTTGTAGGGACATCCGGCGGCTCCACGGATGATATGAAAGAGGCTATTACGTTAAGCGCAACAGGACAGCTCCAACCTTCATTCATGGTGACGCATATTGGTGGGCTGGATGCAGTACCGGACACCGTACTCAACCTGCCGGATATTCCCGGCGGTAAGAAGCTTATCTATAACGGCGTCACCATGCCGCTGACGGCGATTACTGATTTCGCCGAAAAAGGAAAAACGGATCCGTTGTTCAGGGAGCTGGCGCGTCTGGTTGAAGAGACGCACGGCATCTGGAACGAAAAAGCGGAAAGATACCTGCTGGCGCAATTTGGCGTGGATATCGGGGAGGCGGCATGATGTCTCTGGCATGGCCGCTATTTCGCATTACAGAGCAGGCAGCACTGGCTGCCTGGCCGCAAACCGGATGCGGCGATAAGAACAGAATTGATGGGCTGGCTGTTACCGCGATGCGACAGGCATTGAATGATATCGCCATCCGTGGGCGGATCGTCATCGGCGAGGGGGAAATCGATCATGCGCCCATGCTGTGGATTGGCGAGGAGGTGGGTAACGGCGAGGGGCCGGAGGTGGATATCGCCGTCGATCCTATAGAAGGCACCCGAATGGTCGCCATGGGACAAAGTAATGCGCTGGCCGTCATGGCGTTTGCGCCCCGGGGCAGCTTGTTACATGCGCCCGATATGTATATGAAAAAGCTGGTTGTAAATCGGCAGGCGAAAGGCGTGATCAATCTGGCGTTATCGTTAACCGATAATCTGCGAAATGTCGCCAGGGCGCTAAATAAGCCGCTGGAGGATCTGCGTATGGTCACATTAGATAAACCGCGGCTGAAACCGGCCATTACACAGGCGACGCAACTTGGGGTTAAGGTATTCGCTCTCCCCGATGGTGATGTGGCGGCCAGCGTCCTGACCTGTTTGCAGGATAACCCTTATGATCTGATGTATACCATTGGCGGCGCGCCTGAAGGCGTAATTTCCGCCTGTGCGGTAAAAGCGCTGGGCGGTGATATGCAGGCGGAGCTGCTCGACTTTTGTGAAGCGAAAGGGGACAACGCTGACAACCGCCTGGTGGCGCAACAGGAGCGTCAACGCTGCGAAGAAATGGGCGTTGCGGTTAACCGCGTCTACTCCCTTGACGAGCTGGCTGCCGGTAATGACATTCTCTTTAGCGCGACGGGCGTTACGGGCGGCGATCTGGTTAACGGGATCCAACGGGTTGCGAACGGTGTGCGCACGCAAACTTTACTGATCGGTAGCGCAGATCGAACGTGTAATATTATAGACTCTCTGCATTCATGGTGACTTATCCCCGTCATTCTTCACGTTGCAAGTACGTTGGCGACGCGCGTTCACACCAGTCACTTACTCATGTAAGCTCCTGGTGGTTCTCTCTCTTGCCGCTTGTCTGCAACTCGAATTATTTAGGGTATATACTCTGGGCTTTTCAGGATGAAGGACGGTGGCAAGTCCACGCCCACCTGTAGCTTGAAAGACGATGAGTATATCGGGACACAAATGACGACGCTGACAGAAGACGATGTGCTTGAGCAACTGGATGCTCAAAATAATTTACTTTCGTTTATGACGACGGCACATAACATTTTGCTCCAGGGCATTAAGCGCTTTCTGCCGTCGCTGTTTGTCGATAATGATGAAGAAATTGTGGAATATGCAGTGAAGCCGTTACTCGCCCAAAGCGGGCCGCTTGACGATATCGACGTTGCATTACGTCTGATTTATGCGCTGGGGAAAATGGATAAATGGCTCTACGCTGACATCACCCATTTTTCTCAGTTTTATCAGTACCTGCATGAACAGGACGCGATTCCCGGTTTTGCCGACGACATTACCTGGGACTTCATCAGTAACGTTAACTGTATTACCCGTAATGCGCCCTTATATGGTGCGCTGGAGTCGATGAAGTTTGCCGACTTCGCCGCGTGGTCTGAGGTGCGCTTTACCGGTATGGTCAAAACGGCGATGGCGCTGGCGGTAACGTCAATTTTAAAGGAATTAACGCCGTGAAAATCGCATTAACGGTTAATGGGCTGCACGTTGAAGCACATTATCATGATGATGAAATAGAGAAGGTTCACAAGCCCTTACTGCAACAACTGGCTAAAATACATGCCGCTAAACCTGAGCGCCGTACCATCGTTTTTCTTAGCGCGCCGCCCGGCACAGGCAAATCCACGCTGACCACCTTCTGGGAATATCTCTCTCGTCAGGATGCTGGCCTGCCGGAAATTCAAACGCTTCCCATGGATGGCTTTCATTACTATAACCGCTGGCTGGAGGCGCATCATTTACGTGCCTGTAAAGGCGCGCCGGAAACCTTTGACGTTGATAAGCTGGCGGAAAATCTGCGTCTGGTGCGGGCTGGCGAAGCGACCTGGCCGCAGTACGACCGACAGCGGCACGACCCGGTGGAACACGCTGTTGTGGTCACGGCGCCGATCGTGATTGTGGAAGGAAACTGGCTCCTGCGTGATGACGACAGATGGCGCGCGTTAGCGGAGTTTTGCGATTTCTCATTATTTATTCGCGCCCCGGCGGAAACCTTACGCGCCCGGTTGATTGGACGTAAACTGGCGGGAGGATTATCACAGGCGGAGGCGGAAACCTTTTATGAACGCACCGACGGCCCAAATGTGCGCCGGGTGCTGGAAAGTAGCCTGCCAGCCGATCTCATGCTGGAAATGACCTCTACGGGCGAATATCGGATGGCGTGTCCTTAATGATGTTACGCGGCGTTATCGCGCCATTATGCAGCCGTACCACCCGTGAAAAATGACGCCGGGTAAACGCAGCGTCATGGCTAATCGCCACGACGCTGGTTCCCCGTACCCGGCATGTCGCCAGCCAGTGTTCAAATACGGTTAGCCAGTGGGCGTCAAAATCCCGGCTGGGTTCATCCAGCAATAACACCGGCGGCGCCATCGCCTCCAGACTGGCGACCGCCACCATCCGGCGCTGCGCGGCGTGCAGATCAAGCGGGTGTGCCTCGGCGACGTCCGTTAGCTGGCATAACCTCAGCGCGGCCTGCGTGCGCCGTGAAATTTCCTCTGCCGATAAGCGTTGTAGTTTCAGCCCAAAAGCGACCTCTTGCGCGACATTGCTGTGGAAAATCTGGTTTTCCGCTTCCTGAAAGAGTACGCCGATAGCGGCGGCGCGTTGACGATTTTTAAGCTGCGCAATCGGCTCTCCATTAAGCGTTACCGAGCCGGAAGTGGGGGAAAGCAGGCCGGCCATAATCCGTAACAGCGTTGATTTTCCCGCGCCGTTATCGCCGGTCAACGCCAGCCATTCGCCGTCACGAAGTTCAAGCGAGATGGCGTGCAAACAGTCGGCTGCGGCATCCGGCCAGCGATAAGCGACCTGATTTAACGTCAACATAATGGGGTTAGCGCTCCGTCGCGCAATTGCCATACCCGCTGGCATCGCGTCAGAAAAGGAAAGTGATTACGTTCAAAAAGCACAATGAGAGAATGACGTTCCAGCGCCCACTGTTGTAACCGTTCCAGCAGTTTCCCGGTGGCCGCTGACGTCAGCCGACTGAAGGCTTCATCAAGAACTAATAGCCTGGGCTGCATGGCAAGCGCGCTGGCAATCACTACCCGCTGCGTTTCGCCGCCGGAGAGCGTGCCGGGATGACGATGGCGTAACGACTGGCAGTTTGTCAGAGTCAGCGCCTCGTCAATGCGCCGTAGAATTTCCGCTTCATGGAGGCCGAGATTCTCCGGGCCAAACGCCACCTCTTCCTCTACGCTAAAGGTACAGCCGGAAAGCTGTAAATATGGCGATTGCTGCACCAACTGGATGGTGGGCGACTGTTCTACCAGCGGGAGCCGCCCGATAGGGACGCCAAGCAGTAAGCCTGTGCCGTCAATATCACCGGGGAGATAATCCGGATACCAGCCAGCCATCAGTTGCGCCAGCGTACTTTTTCCGCTGCCGTTATCGCCGACTATCGCCACTATTCCGGGTGTTGAATAGTGAAAATCAAAACATGCCGGCGGGCGTGTCGCATCGGACGGAAGATAACGAAACTGCTCTAACGTAACCATATCCATACTCCCGCTTCCGCCAGTATTAGCAGTACCATGCCATACCGCGCAACCCGTTGTAACATGCTATCTTTCGGCGCCCACAGCGTGGTTCGGGCTCGATGCAGCCGAAACCCCCGCATATCCAACGCCGCGCCGCGTATTGTCAGATCGTTAAGCGCATTTTGCGTAAGCGGCACGATCAGCGCAGGCATTGCCCGTAGCCGCTGATACCAGCCTTCATCCAGCGGTACGCCGCGCGCGCGCTGGGCTTCATGAACGATCGTCAGTTGTCGTTTGAGCTGTTCGACGACCAGCAGCGGGCCAGCGAACAGGTAAGCGATGCCGGGCGGCAGACGTGAAGCGAACAGGGCGCGAATAAACCGCTGAACCGGCACATACTGCATCCATAGCTGCGACGTCGACACGATCGCCAGCAGACGTAGCCATAGCGTAACGGCATATACCCAGCGCTGCGGATCGCGAGGCTGCCCGCTTATCCATTCCGTTAGCCAACCGCCATGTACCAGCCATAGCCCAAACCCTAAAGACAGCATCAGCCAGGCGACATACTTCGCCCGCCGCCGCGTTGATTTCAGCGCCAGCAGACAGAGGAAGGCCGCCGCGCTATAAACCGGGAGCACGGTCTGCGCAGGGAGTAGCAGCGTGGTGCAGGCCGCCAACGCCCATAAGGTTAACGAGGTAAACGGATGCATTTAGCGTACGGCTGACATCGCAGGAAAATGCCGTGTCGTACGTAACGGTAGCTGACGCAGCAGCACCCAAACGATGATCGCCGTCAGAATTTTATCGACCAGATTAGCGCCTATGACGGTAATCGCGACTGACTCCACCAGGTTTTGGCCCATTGAATGCATCCAGGCGACGAACAAATCAGCGCCGCTACCGGTAACGCCGCCAAAAAGCGCGGTACGAAGCGGTACGGCGACCAGCGTCACCGCCAACGTAATGACGACCCCGCTGACGATCACTTTGGGCAGGGTACGAAACCAGCCTGCGCGCGCCAGCCACCCGGCGACCAGACCGATAACCATCGCTACCGGGGCAAACGCGGCAGCGATAGGGTCGGTAAGCAGCCCCCACAGCAAGTTGGTCAGAAGCCCAGTCAACATGCCGATGAACGGCCCTAACAGTACCGCGCTAATTAAGGTGCCGATCGAGTCGAGAAAAATAGGCAGCTTCAACATGCTAATAAGCTGTCCGCCAATCATATTGATGGCAATAGCGATGACAATCAGCACCAGAGACTGGCTGGAAAACGGGCGACGCGCCATAAAGTACCTCTTAAAGAGTCGTCAATTAACGGGAAGAAATATGCAGTTCGTCATAACCGGAAATGGCGCACGGTTGACGGCTGAACGTCAGCGCTGGCAGCTCGCCGATAACCAGCTCCAGCGTGGTACGCACGGTACACCCTGGCATCATATGGCCGCCGAGCATGGCCCCGTAGGGATCCGATACCGCGAGATGCAGATGCTCGCCGGTCAATTCAAGCGTGCCGTTTAGCGAGATAACTTCAAACGTGCCGGTGAGCGATGTGGTCGCCTCTTGCCCGGCATAACGCAGCGCAACGTCGGTCAGACTGCCGGTACACCCTGCAATCCAGGCGGCATGTAATTGGTTCTGTTGCACAAAGGCGTGTAATTGGGAAAACACTTCCTGGCCGGGAAGCAGACGAAGCGCGTAAAAGCGCGCTGTAGAGGCATTGTGGTGAGATACAGTCATCGTTACAGGACTCCGAGACTCGGACGTGGCGCTGATAATATAGACGCTGACGACAGCGCTTTCTGATATAAATCAGTATTTGTGACGCGACGATGAAAAGATCTGACGGATGTACTGGTGATTCTTAAATATGGAATAAATTGCAGCGTAAGCGGCCATGAAATGTGATGCAGGTCAGATAACTGTCTTCTTCGACTGGACAAACATTCCTTTTATTCCCCGTTTCGCTTATTCTAGCTGAAGCGTTTCAGTTAATTAAATGTTCGACAATTAACCAATCAGTCGCAGTTTGCGACAGGTGAGGTTTTACTCGACGATGAGCTGCATTACTCTGTCAGCCTCATCTGAATCGGGATAGCCTTGCAGGAGACCTATGACCGTACGCATAGCGATTAATGGCTTTGGTCGCATCGGACGTAACGTGGTTCGTGCTTTGTATGAATCCGGACGTCGGGCGGAAATTACCGTGGTGGCCATCAACGAGCTGGCGGATGCCGCAGGCATGGCGCATTTGTTGAAATACGATACCAGCCACGGGCGTTTTGCATGGGAGGTTCGCCACGAGCGCGAGCAGCTTTTTGTCGGCGACGACGTCATTCGTATTCTGCATGAACGAACGTTAGCGGATCTGCCGTGGCGCGAACTGGGCGTGGATGTCGTGTTGGATTGTACGGGCGTATATGGCAACCGGGAGCATGGCGAGGCGCATATTGCCGCTGGCGCGAAGAAAGTGCTCTTTTCTCATCCGGGAAGCAACGATCTTGACGCCACCGTCGTTTTTGGCGTGAACCAGAACCAACTGCGTGCGGAACATCGTATTGTCTCAAACGCGTCCTGTACCACGAATTGCATAATTCCCGTCATTAAATTGTTGGATGATGCTTACGGCATCGAGTCTGGTACCGTCACGACGATCCACTCCGCGATGAACGATCAGCAGGTGATCGACGCGTATCACTCCGATCTGCGGCGCACGCGCGCGGCCAGCCAGTCGATTATCCCGGTAGATACAAAACTGGCGGCAGGCATTACGCGTATATTCCCGCAGTTTAACGATCGTTTTGAGGCGATTGCGGTGCGCGTTCCAACCATTAATGTGACGGCGATCGATTTAAGCGTGACGGTGAAAAAACCAGTAAAAGCCAGTGAAGTCAACCAGTTGCTGCAAAAAGCAGCACAAGGTGCATTTCATGGTATAGTTGACTATACGGAATCACCGTTGGTCTCGATAGATTTTAACCACGACCCGCACAGCGCCATTGTTGATGGCACGCAAACCCGGGTCAGTGGCGCCCACCTGATCAAGACGCTGGTCTGGTGCGATAATGAATGGGGCTTTGCTAACCGGATGCTCGACACCACGTTAGCGATGGCCGCAGTTGGTTTCAGGCTCGACGCGTCAGCGTCGACAAAACTTTAAGCATCATTGAGAGGATTCACCATGTCTGTAATTAAGATGACCGATCTGGATCTGGCCGGGAAACGCGTTTTTATCCGTGCGGATCTGAACGTACCTGTTAAAGAAGGGAAAGTGACCAGCGACGCGCGTATCCGCGCCTCTCTGCCGACCATCGAACTGGCTCTGAAACAGGGCGCGAAAGTGATGGTAACTTCCCACCTGGGTCGTCCTACCGAAGGCGAGTACAACGAAGAATTCTCTCTGCTGCCGGTTGTTAACTACCTGAAAGACAAACTGTCTAACCCGGTTCGCCTGGTCAAAGATTACCTGGACGGCGTTGACGTGGCCGAAGGTGAGCTGGTGGTTCTGGAAAACGTTCGCTTTAACAAAGGCGAAAAGAAAGACGACGAAGCGCTGTCTAAAAAATACGCCGCCCTGTGTGACGTATTCGTGATGGACGCCTTTGGTACCGCGCACCGCGCGCAGGCTTCTACCCACGGTATCGGCAAATTTGCTGATGTTGCGTGCGCAGGCCCGCTGCTGGCCGCTGAACTGGATGCGCTGGGTAAAGCGCTGAAAGAACCGGCTCGTCCGATGGTGGCTATCGTTGGTGGTTCTAAAGTATCTACCAAACTGACCGTTCTGGATTCCCTGTCTAAAATCGCTGACCAGCTGATTGTCGGCGGCGGTATCGCCAACACCTTCGTTGCCGCTCAGGGCCACAGTGTCGGTAAATCCCTGTACGAAGCTGACCTGGTTGACGAAGCAAAACGTCTGCTGACCACTTGCGATATTCCGGTTCCGACCGATGTTCGCGTTGCCACCGAGTTCTCCGAAACCGCACCGGCGACTCTGAAATCCGTTAACGACGTGAAAGAAGACGAGCAGATCCTGGATATCGGCGATGCTTCCGCTCAGCAGCTGGCTGAAATCCTCAAGAATGCCAAAACCATTCTGTGGAACGGCCCGGTTGGCGTGTTTGAGTTCCCGAACTTCCGTAAAGGGACTGAAATCGTGGCGAATGCCATCGCTGATAGCGAAGCGTTTTCCATCGCTGGCGGCGGCGACACCCTGGCGGCAATCGACCTGTTCGGCATTGCTGACAAAATTTCCTACATTTCTACTGGCGGCGGCGCATTCCTCGAATTCGTGGAAGGTAAAGTTCTGCCAGCCGTAGCGATGCTCGAAGAGCGCGCTAAGAAGTAATCGTTACGGGCAGGGATTCCTGCCCGTTGATTTATCGCCGATCTGACATTCAGGGCGGCCCGTGTTTTTTCCCAAAGCCCGACGATACAGGACAACGAAACATGTCTAAAATTTTTGATTTCGTAAAACCAGGCGTGATCACTGGTGATGACGTACAGAAAGTGTTCCAGGTAGCAAAAGAAAACAATTTTGCTCTGCCGGCAGTTAACTGCGTGGGCACTGATTCCATCAACGCTGTTCTGGAAACCGCTGCAAAAGTTAAAGCGCCGGTCATCGTTCAGTTCTCCAACGGCGGCGCGTCCTTCATCGCGGGTAAAGGCGTGAAAACTGACGTACCTCAGGGCGCGGCAATCCTGGGCGCTATCTCTGGCGCGCATCACGTTCATCAGATGGCTGAGCACTACGGCGTGCCGGTTATCCTGCACACTGACCACTGCGCGAAGAAACTGCTGCCGTGGATCGACGGTCTGCTGGACGCGGGTGAAAAACACTTCGCGGCTACCGGTAAACCGCTGTTCTCTTCTCACATGATTGACCTGTCTGAAGAGTCTCTGCACGAAAACATCGAAATCTGCTCCAAATACCTGGCGCGCATGTCCAAAATTGGCATGACTCTGGAAATCGAACTGGGTTGCACCGGTGGCGAAGAAGACGGCGTGGACAACAGCCACATGGACGCTTCTGCCCTGTACACCCAGCCGGAAGACGTTGATTACGCGTACACTGAGCTGAGCAAAATCAGCCCGCGTTTCACCATTGCCGCTTCCTTCGGTAACGTACACGGCGTTTACAAGCCGGGTAACGTGGTTCTGACCCCGACCATTCTGCGTGATTCTCAGGACTATGTTTCTAAGAAACACAACCTGCCGCACAACAGCCTGAACTTCGTTTTCCACGGCGGTTCCGGTTCTACTGCTCAGGAAATCAAAGACTCCGTAAGCTACGGCGTAGTGAAAATGAACATCGATACCGATACCCAATGGGCAACCTGGGAAGGTGTTCTGAACTACTACAAAGAAAACGAAGCGTATCTGCAAGGTCAGCTGGGCAACCCGAAAGGCGAAGATCAGCCGAACAAGAAATACTATGACCCGCGCGTATGGCTGCGTGCTGGCCAGACTTCGATGATCGCTCGTCTGGAAAAAGCATTTAAAGAACTGAACGCGATTGACGTTCTGTAATATAGTCTGCTGATTGAAATGGCTTCCCTTGGGAAGCCATTTTTTTATCGTTATTTCCGGAGAGCGGCGTTAGTTAGCGCTTTCATCCGGCCAACTCACAATGTACCTGCCTTTTTTGATTTTGGGATGATGCCGAAAAATGGCATATTCCTCTGTTTTTGTTTACCTTTAAAAAGTTCTTTTCGTGAGAATGATCTCATTTGCTTGTTTTGCTATGACCAAGGAATATTGAATGGAAGATTTGAATGTTGTCGACAGCATAAATGGTGCGGGCACCTGGCTGGTACGCAACCAGGCGTTATTGCTCAGCTATGCTGTGAATATTGTTGCGGCTATCGCTATTATCATCATCGGCTTGATTGTAGCGCGCGTGATCTCCAATACGGTAAATCGTCTGATGCGTGCGCGTCATATTGATGCGACAGTGGCCGACTTTCTTTCTGCACTGGTGCGCTATGGGGTTATCGCTTTTACGCTGATTGCGGCTCTGGGTCGCGTGGGGGTTCAAACCGCCTCGGTTATTGCCGTACTGGGCGCCGCTGGTTTAGCCGTTGGCCTGGCATTACAGGGATCGCTTTCTAACCTTGCGGCTGGGGTATTGCTGGTTATGTTCCGTCCGTTCCGCGCCGGTGAGTATGTCGATTTAGGCGGCGTTGCCGGTACGGTACTGAATGTGCAAATCTTTTCCACAACAATGCGCGCGGTAGACGGCAAAATTATTGTAATTCCGAATGGCAAAATTATCGCGGGAAATATCATCAACTATTCTCGTGAGCCGGTTCGCCGTAACGAATTCATTATTGGGGTGGCCTACGATTCGGATATCGATCAGGTGAAACAGCTGCTAACGACGATTATCGAGTCCGACGATCGTATTTTAAAAGATCGCGAAATGACGGTGCGTTTGAATGAGCTGGGCGCCTCATCAATTAATTTTGTGGTGCGTGTCTGGAGTAAAAGCAGCGACCTGCAAAATGTCTACTGGGACGTGCTGGAACGTATTAAACGTGAATTCGACGCCGCTGGTATTAGCTTCCCGTACCCGCAGATGGACGTCAATTTTAAACGCGTGAAAGATAACGCCGCGGAGTAATTTTCCTCCCGCGCTGCGCTTATCCGCCTCCAGTATTCTCTGGTTATTGAGCGGATAAGCGTAGCCGCCATCCGTTATTCAGTCTCTTCATTAGCTTTTCTTATTAGTGATTAAAATTATCAATTTCCGCTAATAATATTCCCGCGCTATAGTCTGCCTTTAAGAAAAACAGCTCAGGGTAGTTAACGTGATATCTTATTATTTTCAAGGGTTTGCCCTTGGCGCCGCCATGATCCTTCCGCTTGGCCCGCAAAATGCGTTTGTGATGAATCAGGGAATTCGTCGCCAGTACCACCTCATGATAGCGCTGCTTTGCGCGTTAAGTGATTTAGTCCTGATTAGCGCCGGTATTTTTGGCGGCAGCGCGTTGCTGATGCAGTCGCCGTGGCTGCTGGCGCTGGTCACATGGGGCGGGGTCGCGTTCTTGTTATGGTACGGTTTTGGCGCGCTGAAAACGGCAATGAGCAGTAATCTGGAGCTGGCCAGCGCCGAGGTTATGAAGCAGGGGCGCTGGAAAATTATTGCTACGATGCTGGCGGTAACGTGGCTGAATCCGCACGTTTATCTGGATACGTTTGTCGTGTTGGGCAGTCTCGGCGGACAACTGGCTATGGAGCCAAAGCGCTGGTTCGCCCTCGGCACGATTAGCGCGTCGTTCTTATGGTTTTTTGGGTTAGCGCTACTGGCGGCCTGGCTTGCGCCTCGACTGCGTACGGCGAAAGCTCAACGCATTATCAACATTCTGGTTGGGGTGGTGATGTGGCTTATCGCCTTCCAACTGGCGCGGGAAGGCGTCGCGCATATGCACGCGCTTTTCAACTAAGCGTTGTCTGATGGACAACAGGCCGATATCCGCTAAGCTTGCCTGCATGCGCCCTGTATATCAGGGCAATGACTGCAATATGGAGGAGAGACTGTGAAGTTCAAAGTGATGGCCCTGGCGGCATTAGTGGGTTTAAGTGCAATGTCGGCGCAGGCAAGCGAATTGCCGGAAGGCCCGCACATCGTGACTTCCGGTACGGCAAGCGTCGATGCTGTGCCTGATATCGCCACCTTAGCGATTGAAGTGAACGTCGCGGCGAAGGATGCGGCGACGGCGAAGAAGCAGGCCGATGAGCGCGTGGCGCAATATCTTTCCTTCCTTGAGCAAAATCAGATTGCGAAAAAAGACATTAGCGCGGCGAATCTGCGCACGCAGCCGGATTATGATTACCAAAACGGTAAAAGCATTCTGAAAGGGTATCGCGCGGTGCGAACCGTTGAGGTGACGCTGCGTCAGTTAGATAAACTTAATTCGCTGCTGGACGGCGCGCTGAAGGCGGGTCTGAACGAGATTCGTTCGGTATCGCTGGGCGTGGCGCAACCGGACGCCTATAAAGACAAAGCCCGCAAAGCCGCCATTGATGACGCGATTCATCAGGCGCAAGCGCTGGCAGCCGGTTTTAACAGCAAATTGGGGCCGGTTTACAGCGTTCGTTACCATGTCTCTAATTATCAGCCGAGTCCGGTGGTGCGAATGATGAAAGCCGCAGATGCTGCGCCAGTATCCGCGCAGGAAACTTACGAGCAGCCGACCATTCAGTTCGACGATCAGGTCGATGTGGTATTCCAGCTTGAACCTGGAACAGGGCAGACGTCGACCACGGCCGCCAGCACGCAGTAATCTCGCCCGGCCTGGGCGCTTCCAGGCCGCATTTTCTCCCGGTGTTCGCGTTTTTTGCTCCGTATTACGCATTGAAATGAAGATTTGCTAATACGGTGAGCGTTTTGAATCGTCTTGCCGCCAGCAAAAAATAGCCAATGGCGCGTCGTTTTTTGCCGCCTGAACGCAATGATTTTGTGATGAATTTCAAAGAAGTGACGGGGGAATAATGGGTCATGCAGGCCGGATAAGACGTTCACGCCGCCATCCGGCATTCAGAGAGAGGCTAATCCTGACGCAGCACCTTGTGCCCGTACTCCAGCAGCGCGTCGGTCACTTTGCGCATCATCCGGCTTTCCGGGGCAAAGCGGTGCCAGTAAAGCATCCGGCGTTGTAGCAAGCCAGGCGTTAAGTTGATCAACTCGCCGCTTTCCAGCTCTTTCTCAATCTGCAGGTGAGGGATCATGCAGCAGGTCGTGCCCTGACGCGCAAGCTGTACAAACGCTTCGGATGAATTAACGATATGGCACGGCACGCTGCCGGGCGGTAGATCGAAATTCTGTTGCAAAAAGGCCTGATGCATATCATCCAGATGGTCGAACGCGACGGCGGGCGCTTTCAGCAGCGACGACCGGGTAACGCCATTGGGAAAATAGCGCTCGGCAAACGGCTTTGACGCGACAAACAGATAGTCGAGCGCGCCCAGTTTGTCCACCAGGCAACTGGGCAGCGCCTGATGCTGAATACTCACCGCGCCCACCACCTCGCCGCGACGCAGACGTTCTTGCGTGCGCGTTTCATCTTCCACCTGTAAATTGAGACGGATAGGGGAGTCCGCCAGCACCGGCGCCAGCGCTGGAAGCAGCCAGGTCGCCAGACTGTCGGCGTTAACCGCCAGCGACAGCAGCAGCGGCGTAGAGCCGGTTTGTTCATCGCCCAGCCACTCTTCTTCCAGCAGTTCAACCTGACGCAGCAGAGCCAGTAATTTTTGCCCTTGCTCCGTGGGGCGAGGAGGAACGGTACGCACCAACAAAGGTTGTCCGAACATATTCTCAAGCTGTTTTATGCGCTGTGAGACGGCGGATTGTGTGATGCACAGCTTCTGGGCGGCGCGCTCGAATCCTCGTTCACGTATAACGGCATCCAGCGCCTGTAGTGTTCTGTAGTCCGGACGTTTCATTGTTGTGTCATGCTCCTGTTATTTTTTTCCGCACTATGACATAAATTTGCCGTCGGTACAGATGAAATCCGTAGCCTGTGTACGGACACGGAGATTTTTCCCGACAATGTTCTATAATGCGGCTGTATTTTCACACCACAGGCGAAACGATCTATGACGCAGGATGAACTGAAAAAAGCGGTAGGATGGGCGGCACTTCAGTATGTACAGCCCGGCACCATTGTGGGCGTTGGTACAGGCTCAACGGCCGCACACTTTATTGATGCGCTGGGCACAATGAAAGGCCAGATTGAAGGCGCGGTCTCCAGCTCGGACGCCTCGACTGAAAAACTCAAAGGCCTCGGTATTCATGTGTTTGATCTCAACGAAGTGGATAGCCTGGGCATCTATGTCGACGGCGCGGACGAAATCAACGGTCATATGCAGATGATCAAAGGCGGCGGCGCAGCATTAACCCGTGAGAAAATTATTGCTTCCGTGGCGGAGAAATTTATCTGTATTGCGGATGCCTCTAAACAGGTGGATATTCTTGGCAAATTCCCGTTGCCGGTTGAAGTGATTCCGATGGCGCGCAGCGCGGTCGCTCGTCAACTGGTGAAGCTGGGCGGGCGTCCGGAGTACCGTCAGAACGTGGTCACGGATAACGGCAACGTGATTCTGGATGTTTATGGGATGGAAATCCTTGATCCCATCGCGCTGGAAAACGCCATTAACGCGATTCCGGGAGTCGTGACCGTAGGGTTGTTCGCCAACCGTGGCGCCGATGTCGCACTGATCGGCACGCCGGACGGGGTGAAAACCATCGTAAAATGATCCCGCCAGGCGAATTTCCTGCCGCGTAAAAAATTCGGTCAGGGCAAATTTGGTGACATGTATCACGTTTAATCGTTTGCCCTGCCGATCCCTCCAAAGAAAAAGTTATTCCCGGTATTTTCATCTGCTATTTCCCTCTGTATGCGATTCCTTCACGACGCTGGCGCAAACGTTCATATTGCCGTGATAATTTTTTTTGATATGTTGAAGGACGGATGCAAATCCATACACAACATCAGATGGCAAAAAAAGACAGGATCGGGGAAATGGCAAAGGTATCGCTGGAGAAAGATAAAATTAAATTTCTGCTGGTTGAAGGGGTGCATCAAAAGGCGCTGGAAAGCCTTCGTGCGGCAGGTTACACCAACATTGAATATCACAAGGGCGCGCTGGACGCTGAACAGTTGAAAGCGTCCATCCGCGATGCCCACTTCATCGGTCTGCGATCCCGTACTCATCTGACAGAAGAAGTGATTAACGCCGCAGAGAAGCTGGTGGCGATTGGCTGTTTTTGCATCGGCACCAACCAGGTGGATTTAAATGCGGCGGCAAAACGCGGTATTCCGGTTTTTAACGCGCCATTCTCGAATACCCGTTCCGTGGCGGAGTTGGTGATTGGCGAGCTGTTGCTGCTGCTGCGCGGCGTGCCGGAGGCGAACGCCAAAGCGCACCGCGGCGTATGGAATAAACTGGCGGCGGGATCGTTCGAAGCGCGCGGTAAAAAGCTTGGCATTATCGGTTACGGCCATATCGGAACGCAGTTGGGCATTCTGGCGGAATCGCTGGGGATGCATGTCTATTTCTATGATATTGAAAATAAACTGCCGCTTGGTAACGCAACTCAGGTGCAGCACCTGTCTGAATTGCTGAATATGAGCGATGTGGTCAGTCTGCACGTACCTGAAAACGCCTCCACCAAAAACATGATGGGCGCAAAAGAGATTGCCCTGATGAAGCCGGGTTCGCTGCTGATTAACGCCGCGCGCGGTACGGTGGTGGATATCCCGGCTTTGTGCGACGCGCTGGCGACGAAACATCTGGCGGGGGCGGCTATCGACGTCTTCCCGACGGAACCGGCCACTAATAGCGATCCGTTTACCTCTCCGCTGTGCGAATTCGATAACGTGATCCTGACGCCGCATATCGGCGGCTCGACGCAGGAGGCGCAAGAAAACATCGGTCTGGAAGTCGCAGGAAAACTGATTAAGTACTCGGATAACGGCTCGACGCTGTCCGCCGTGAACTTCCCGGAAGTGTCGCTGCCGCTGCACGGCGGTCGTCGCCTGATGCACATCCACGAAAACCGCCCGGGCGTATTGACCGCGCTTAACCAGATCTTTGCCGAGCAGGGCGTTAACATTGCCGCGCAGTATCTGCAAACCTCCGCCCGAATGGGGTATGTGGTGATTGATATAGAAGCCGATGGCGATGTGGCGGAGAAAGCGCTGCTGGCGATGAAGGCGATTCCGGGCACCATTCGCGCCCGTCTGCTGTACTAATTTCCTCTAAATGGGCAGGAGATGACCTGCCCATCCTTTCTCTGGTTTCCCTGCCTCAACATCTCTTCGTGTAACGCATACATTCTGTTTTCGAGCCTTGCCGCAATTGGTAATTAAAGGCAGCGTTGCGTGTTGTACAGCAATAAAAGGAATTTACGATAAGGGCTCAGCATAGCGCTGAAACGGGAAAGCCCCTACCGAGGCAGGGGCTCTAAAAAGGAAAGGGACGATGATGAGATACGTCATCATGCTGCTGATCCTGTTAATCATCGCTTGCCCAGCATATTAACAGAGAGTACGCAGGAGGGAGGTTTGCCTCCCTCACCCTTCACCGAGAAATTTAGGTCAAAAAAGCGACGCTGTCAATCGGCAAAACACGGCTACCACTCCCAAATTTTGGATGGCGTCACCACCGCAGGCAGCGGGATATCCCACTCTTCAACCGGCAGCTTTTCTACTAACTGGCAATCATGCGCGTAGCCCACGGGCTGGATCTTATGCTGCTGCCAGTTTTGTAGCGTGCGGTCATAAAATCCGCCGCCCATCCCCAGGCGCTGCCCGTCTTCGTCAAACGCCACTAACGGCGTTACCAGCACATCCAGCTTTGCCAGCGGTAATACGTCGCGGACATCAAGCCGTGGCTCCCGGATCTTTAAGCGGTTGGTCACCAGCGCACTCTGCGGATGATAGTGCAGGAACAGGAGGTTGCCAGGGCTGAAGGGATGAAGAACCGGAAGGTAGACGCGCTTGCCCGCTCGCCATAGCTGTTCAATCAGCGGCTGGGTGTCGAGTTCGCCATCAAAGGAGAGAAACACGGCGACAGTGTGCGCCATCACGACGGGAGGAAAGCTGAGCATTCGGGCGGCGGCCTGTTGACCAAAGCGGCGTTGCTGCTCTGGCGTCAGCGCACGGCGACGTTGCCGAATCATTCGGCGGATTTCTTGTCGTGATAAAGAGAGTTCGGGAAGTTGCGTCATGGCTGTCGCCAGTCAGAAGGGGAATCTCCGAGATGCCGCCGCAGGCTGTAACCCTTGAACCCTTGGTTCAAGGTGAATGTGTCGTCACAGTTTTAAGGCTTCTCGGACGAACCGAGCATGCTCACCAACCGCGGAGCGCCACATTCTTGTGGTATGAAATATCGGCTCAGGGGACTGGCCCGCTTGCAAACATCTCAGAGAAATTCTGTTTTCACAATCACTTTACCATAGTAAAGCGAAAAGTGTTATTCAAAGTTTTGGCCCGTTTTTTCGGTTATGCGACCTTGATCAAGCAACGCCTGTTCGATGGTCTGTTGTAGCATCCGAATACGTTGTTCCATGCTCGCCGCGTAATCGCGGGTCTTCGCTTTTTCCTGAGTTAACTCATAGCTGATATTCAATGCGGCAATGAAAACCAACTGCTCAGTATTTGTGACTCTAGTGCGAACTTTCAGATCTTGCAACCGCTGATTCAGATCGTCCGCAGCCTGATTCAACGCATCCCTTTGGTCAGGCGGGCAATTCACTCGCAGTGAACGGCCAAATATTTGGATATCGACGGGTTGTGCAGACATGCCACCTTCCTGCTGATTGACTGCGCTGCCTTCGTCTCCAGACCCAGGGTCCGCGAAGGGGCGACACTATAGCTACCCTGGTGTGAAGATACAAGCCCTTTTCTGGTTCACCAGGGTCCAAAGTGGTAGCATATCATGAATATCCTCCCTTTGATGACGAATGCTTATGTCTATACAGAACGAAATGCCTGGTTACAACGAAATGAACCGGTTTTTGAATCAACAAGGGGCCGGTCTGACCCCGGCTGAAATGCATGGTTTAATCAGCGGGATGATTTGCGGCGGCAACAACGACAGCTCATGGCAGCCGCTGTTGCACGACCTGACGAACGAAGGTCTGGCCTTCGGGCATGAGCTTGCTCAGGCGCTGCGCAAAATGCACGCGGCGACCAGCGACGCGCTGGAAGACGACGGCTTTCTTTTTCAGCTTTATCTGCCTGAAGGCGACGATGTCAGCGTATTCGATCGCGCAGATGCCTTAGCCGGGTGGGTTAATCACTTTTTGCTTGGCCTCGGCGTAACGCAGCCTAAACTTGATAAAGTCACCGGCGAAACGGGTGAAGCGATTGACGACCTGCGTAATATTGCGCAGCTTGGTTATGATGAGAGCGAAGATCAGGAAGAGCTGGAGATGTCGCTCGAAGAGATCATCGAATATGTCCGTGTTGCGGCGCTGTTATGTCATGACACTTTCACGCGCCAACAGCCGACCGCGCCGGAAGTGCGTAAACCGACGCTACACTAAGAAAAAACGAAATGGAGGCCATGTCATGACTCAGCAGGAATACCAACGCCGTCGCCAGGCATTACTGGCGCAAATGCAGCCCGGCAGCGCCGCGCTGATCTTTGCCGCGCCGGAGGCGACGCGCAGCGCAGACAGTGAATATCCGTATCGCCAGAGTAGCGACTTCTGGTATTTCACCGGTTTTAACGAACCGGAAGCCGTGCTGGTACTGATTAAGAGTGATGACACCCACAACCACAGCGTTTTGTTCAACCGCGTTCGCGACCTGACGGCGGAAATCTGGTTTGGTCGCCGTTTAGGACAGGATGCCGCGCCGGAAAAACTGGGCGTTGACCGGGCGCTGGCGTTTAGCGAAATCAACCAGCAACTCTTTCAGTTGCTTAATGGTCTGGATGTGGTGTACCACGCGCAGGGCGAATATGCGTATGCCGACGAGATTGTTCTGGCTGCGCTGGAGAAGCTGCGCAAAGGCTCCCGCCAGAATCTGACCGCGCCGGCCACCATGACTGACTGGCGACCGATCGTCCATGAGATGCGCCTGTTCAAATCGCCGGAAGAGATTGCTGTCCTGCGCCGCGCCGGGGAAATTAGCGCGCTGGCGCATATCCGCGCGATGGAAAAATGCCGTCCGGGGATGTTTGAGTATCAGCTGGAGGGGGAAATTCACCACGAATTTAATCGCCACGGCGCGCGCTATCCCTCCTATAACACCATTGTCGGCAGCGGCGAAAATGGCTGTATCCTGCATTACACTGAAAACGAAAGTGAAATGCGCGACGGCGATTTAGTGCTTATCGACGCGGGCTGTGAATATAAAGGTTACGCGGGTGACATCACGCGTACTTTCCCGGTGAACGGGAAATTTACGCCAGCTCAGCGTGAAATTTATGACATCGTTCTGGAATCGCTGGAGACCAGCCTGCGACTGTTCCGTCCTGGTACCTCTATTCAGGAGGTGACCGGCGAAGTCGTGCGCATCATGATAACCGGGCTGGTGAAGCTGGGGATTTTGCAAGGAGAGGTTGATCAACTGATTGCCGAAAATGCGCATCGTCCTTTCTTTATGCATGGCTTGAGCCACTGGCTGGGGCTGGATGTTCATGATGTCGGCGTTTATGGGCCGGATCGCTCCCGCATCCTGGAGCCGGGCATGGTGCTGACCGTAGAGCCAGGCCTCTATATCGCGCCGGATGCCGACGTGCCGGAAGCGTATCGCGGCATTGGCGTTCGAATTGAAGATGACATTGTCATTACCGAAACCGGTAATGAAAACCTGACCGCTGGCGTTGTGAAGAAGGCGGATGACATTGAAGCATTAATGGCGGCGGCGCGGCAGCAATGAGCGTCATTATCGTTGGCGGCGGCATGGCAGGCGCGACGCTGGCGCTGGCCATCTCTCAGTTCAGTCATGGGACGTTGCCGGTACACCTGATTGAAGCGAAAGCGCCTGAAGCCGACGGTCATCCCGGCTTTGACGCCAGAGCGATTGCGCTGGCGGCGGGCACTTGTCAGCAACTGGCGCGAATTGGCGTCTGGCAGGCGATTTCCGATTGCGCAACGGCAATCAACACCGTACACGTCAGCGATCGCGGCCATGCCGGATTTGTGACTCTCGACGCGCAGGACTACAGTCTGGCAGCGTTGGGGCACGTTGCGGAGCTGCATGATATCGGGCTGCGTCTGTTTGCGCTCTTGCGTAAAGCGCCAGGCGTTACGCTGCACTGCCCGGAGCGCGTAGCCAGCGTGTCGCGTACCCAACAGCAGGTTAACGTCACTCTGGAAAACGGCAATGTGATAGCTGGCAGCGTGCTGGTGGCGGCTAACGGTACCCACTCCGCGCTCGCGTCAGCCTGCGGCGTTGACTGGCATCAGGAGCCTTACGAACAGTTAGCGGTGATAGCGAATGTCGCGACCGCTATCCCGCATCAGGGACGCGCCTTTGAACGTTTTACCCCCAATGGCCCGCTGGCGATGTTGCCGATGTCGCATGGCCGATGTTCGCTGGTTTGGTGTCACCCGCTCGACCAGCGCGATGAGGTGCTGAGCTGGTCCGACGCGCAGTTCTGTCATGCATTGCAGGCCGCGTTCGGCTGGCGGCTGGGGCGAATTACTCAGGCCGGTAAGCGCAGCGTGTATCCGCTTGCCCTGACTACGGCGGCAAAAGTGTTTACTCACCGGACTGTCGTGGTCGGCAATGCGGCGCAGACGTTGCATCCTATCGCCGGACAAGGGTTTAATCTCGGTCTGCGCGATGTCATGAGCCTGGCGGAAACGCTGGTCGCGGCACAGGACGCGGGCGAGGATATTGGCGCCTGGCACGTATTATCGCGCTATCAGCAGCGTCGTCAGGTTGACCGGGATACGACGATTGGCGTAACGAACGGTCTGGTCCATGTGTTTGCAAATCGTTGGGCGCCGCTGGTTATTGGGCGCAATATCGGTTTAATGGCGATGGAGTTATTACCGCCTGCGCGCGATGCGCTGGCACAGCGGACCTTAGGTTGGGTTGCGCGTTAAGCAGATCTGTAGGCCGGATAAGGCATTTACGCCGCCATCCGGCATCGTGTTCGTAAAAATGCCGGATGGCAGCTTCGCCTTATCCGGCCTACGGTTTTGATTGTTCCGGTTTCCAGGAGTAAATAGTGCAAAGTGTTGATGTAGCAATAGTTGGCGGAGGCATGGTGGGACTGGCTGTCGCCTGCGGCTTGCAGGGGAGCGGTTTGCGCGTTGCGGTGCTGGATCACGTTGTTCCCCAGCCGTTGGCGAACGATGCCCCGCCTCAGCTTCGGGTGTCGGCGATTAATGCCGCCAGCGAAAAACTGCTTACCCGTCTTGGCGTATGGTCAAACATTGTAGCGCGACGGGCAAGTTGCTACCACGGTATGGAAGTCTGGGATAAAGACAGCTTTGGCCGTATTACGTTTGATGACGCAAGCATGGGATATAGCCATCTGGGGCATATTGTTGAAAACAGCGTCATTCACTACGCATTGTGGCAAAAAGCGCAGCAAGCGGCGGATATCACCTTAATGGCGCCAGCGGAGTTACAGCAGGTCGCCTGGGGGGAAAACGACGCCTTCCTGACTTTAAAAGACGGCGCGATGTTAACCGCGCGTCTGGTGATTGCCGCGGATGGCGCCAACTCCTGGCTGCGTAACAAAGCGGATATCCCCTTAACTTTCTGGGACTACCGTCACCATGCGCTGGTAGCGACTATCCGCACCGAAGAGCCGCACGGCGCGGTTGCTCGCCAGGTGTTTCATGGTGAAGGTATTCTGGCGTTTTTGCCGTTAAGCGATCCGCATCTGTGTTCCATTGTCTGGTCGCTTTCTCCGCAGGATGCGGAGCGTATGCAACAGAGCGGCGACGAGGCGTTTAACCAGGCGTTGACTATCGCCTTCGATAATCGGCTGGGCTTATGCCGCCTGGAAAGCGAACGGCAGGTTTTTCCGCTGACGGGCCGCTATGCTCGCCAGTTTGCCGCGCATCGTCTGGCGTTGGTCGGCGATGCCGCGCACACCATCCACCCGCTGGCAGGGCAAGGCGTCAACCTCGGCTTTATGGACGCGGCCGAACTGGTGGACGATCTGCGCCGGCTTCAGCGCCAGGGCAAAGACATTGGTCAACGTCTTTATCTTCGTCGTTATGAGCGTAGCCGTAAACATAGCGCGGCAATGATGCTTGCCGGGATGCAAGGTTTTCGTGACCTGTTTGCCGGCGAAAACCCGGCAAAAAAATTGCTGCGCGACATCGGACTGAAACTGGCGGATACGCTCCCCGGCGTCAAACCCCAACTGCTTCGCCAGGCAATGGGGCTAAACGACCTTCCGCAATGGCTTCGTTAAGCGTCTGACTGCACGCTAGCAAGAGTTTGAAACCCGTCACACTTTGCTTTCCCGGCTATCGCGCCGGGGGGCTTTCCTCGTTTGAAATAATCTAATTTCACCGCCTATTTCGCATTATATTTTCTAATGCCACTATTTTTAGCGAACGCGATTTTCGACATTTTTTCCGCATTTAATATTAATTTCTGTTGTGGTAAATCGTATCAGCTTCCTTTTTATGACGGTTATTTAGCGTAATAGTGGTTTTTTGTGCTGATGGGATTTTAGCGTTTTTTAGTCATAAGCTAATGTGATGGTAAATTCAGCCTTATGGTTTAGCGCCTGGTTCGGTGGTAAGTTCAGGAGCAAGAGAACGTTTGCGTCGGCGCAGGAAAAAGGGCGTCGATGCCAGGTTTCGTGGCGAAGATTTCCCATGAAAATGGTTGTTAGCCCCCGCTAATTCAACGAGGAAAAGATGGCCCAACAGACGCCTTTGTACGAACAACACACGCTATGCGGCGCCCGCATGGTCGATTTTCATGGCTGGATGATGCCCCTGCATTACGGCTCTCAGCTTGATGAACACCACGCTGTGCGCACCGATGCCGGGATGTTTGATGTATCGCATATGACCATTGTCGATCTTCATGGCAGCCGCACCCGGGAGTTCTTGCGTTATCTGCTGGCAAACGACGTCGCGAAGCTAACGAAGACGGGTAAAGCCCTCTACTCCGGTATGCTTAACGCATCGGGCGGCGTGATTGATGACCTTATCGTCTACTACTTCACTGAAGATTTCTTCCGTCTCGTTGTTAACTCCGCCACCCGCGAAAAAGATCTCTCCTGGATTACCCAACACGCTGAACCTTATGCCATCGACATCACCGTTCGTGACGACCTGTCGCTGATTGCGGTACAGGGGCCGAATGCGCAGGAAAAAGCGGCGACTCTGTTTACTGACCAACAGCGCCATGCAGTAGAAGGTATGAAGCCGTTCTTCGGCGTTCAGGCGGGCGATCTGTTTATCGCCACCACCGGTTATACCGGCGAAGCGGGCTATGAAATCGCCATGCCGAATGAAAAAGCGGCGGATTTCTGGCGTGCGCTGGTGGAGGCGGGCGTGAAGCCGTGCGGTCTTGGCGCGCGCGACACGCTGCGTCTGGAAGCAGGCATGAACCTGTACGGTCAGGAGATGGATGAAGGTATCTCTCCGCTGGCGGCTAATATGGGATGGACTATCGCCTGGGAACCTGCTGACCGCGACTTTATTGGCCGTGAGGCGCTGGAGATGCAGCGTGAAAAAGGCCATGAGCAGCTTGTCGGTCTGGTGATGACCGAGAAGGGCGTATTGCGTAATGAATTGCCGGTGCGTTTTACCGATGCGCAGGGCAATCAGCAAGAAGGCATTATCACCAGCGGGACGTTTTCCCCAACGTTGGGCTACAGCATTGCGCTGGCGCGCGTTCCGGCGGGCATCGGCGAGACGGCGATTGTACAAATTCGTAACCGTGAAATGCCGGTAAAAGTGACTAAACCTGTTTTTGTGCGTAACGGCAAAGCCGTCGCGTGATTCATCCTTTTTTGGAGATTAATTGATGAGCAACGTACCCGCAGAACTGAAATACAGCAAAGAACACGAATGGCTGCGTAAAGAAGCGGATGGCACTTACACCGTTGGCATTACTGAACACGCTCAGGAGCTGTTGGGCGATATGGTTTTTGTTGATCTGCCGGAAGTCGGCGCGACCGTAAGCGCGGGCGACGACTGCGCCGTGGCGGAGTCCGTAAAAGCGGCGTCCGACATTTATGCGCCGGTAAGCGGTGAGATCGTGGCGGTAAACGATGCGCTGAGCGACTCCCCGGAGCTGGTGAACAGCGAACCGTATGCCGGTGGCTGGATCTTTAAAATCAAAGCCAGCGATGAAAGCGAACTTGAATCGCTGCTGGATGCCACCGCGTACGAGGCATTGTTAGAAGACGAATAATGTTGTGCCGGATGGCGCTAATGCTTATCCGGCCTACTCACTGCAACGCGAATGATTTTGCGTATTCGTTTTCGCACGCGTAGGCCCGGTAAGCGTCAGCGCCACCGGGCAACTGAGTTAGAGACAATCACGATTCACTGCACGTTTCAGGAACCATCGCCCATGACACAGACGTTAAGCCAGCTTGAAAACCGCGGCGCTTTCATTGAACGCCACATCGGACCGGACGCCGCGCAGCAACAAGAGATGCTGAATGCGGTTGGCGCCGAGTCGTTAAACGCGCTGACAGGTCAGATTGTGCCGAAAGACATTCAGCTCGCGACTCCGCCGCAGGTTGGCGAGGCGGCAACCGAATATGCAGCACTGGCGGAATTAAAAGCCATCGCCGGGTGTAACAAGCGCTTCACGTCCTATATTGGCATGGGCTACACCGCCGTGCAGCTACCGCCGGTTATCCTGCGCAACATGCTGGAAAATCCGGGCTGGTATACCGCCTACACTCCTTATCAGCCGGAAGTCTCTCAGGGGCGTCTGGAAGCGCTGCTCAACTTCCAACAGGTGACGCTGGACCTGACAGGGCTGGACATGGCTTCCGCCTCGCTGCTGGATGAAGCGACCGCCGCCGCTGAAGCGATGGCGATGGCAAAGCGCGTCAGCAAACTGAAAAATGCCAACCGTTTCTTTGTCGCCTCTGATGTCCATCCGCAAACTCTGGACGTCGTGCGTACGCGTGCCGAAACCTTTGGCTTTGACGTCATTGTGGATGACGCGGCGAAAGCACTGGATCACCAGGATGTGTTTGGCGTGCTGTTACAACAGGTAGGCACCACGGGCGAAATTCACGACTACAGCGCACTGATTACTGAGCTGAAATCCCGTAAAGTTGTGGTCAGCGTCGCCGCCGATTTTATGGCGCTGGTGCTGCTGACGGCTCCGGGCAAACAGGGCGCGGACATTGTTTTCGGCTCTGCGCAACGCTTCGGCGTACCGATGGGGTACGGTGGCCCGCATGCGGCGTTCTTTGCCGCCAAAGACGAATTTAAACGCTCCATGCCAGGCCGTATTATCGGCGTCTCAAAAGATGCGGCGGGCAATACCGCACTGCGCATGGCGATGCAGACTCGCGAGCAGCATATCCGCCGTGAGAAAGCGAACTCCAATATTTGTACCTCGCAGGTACTGCTGGCTAACATCGCCAGTCTGTATGCCGTTTATCATGGACCGGTTGGCCTGAAACGCATTGCGAATCGTATCCACCGCCTGACCGATATTCTGGCGGCAGGTCTGCAACAGAAAGGCTTAAAGCTGCGTCATGCGCACTACTTCGACACCCTGTGTGTGGAAGTGGCTGATAAAGCTGCGGTACTGGCGCGTGCGGAAGCGGCAGAGATCAACCTGCGCAGTGATATTCATAACGCGGTGGGTATTACCCTCGATGAAACCACCACCCGTGAGAATGTGGCGCAGTTGTTCAATGTTTTGCTGGGCGACAGCCACGGCCTGAACATTGAAACACTGGATAAAGACGTGGCGCTTGATAGCCGTTCCATTCAGCAAAGTATGCTGCGTGACGATGCGATTCTGACGCATCCGGTATTTAACCGTTACCACAGCGAAACCGAGATGATGCGCTATATGCACTCGCTGGAGCGTAAAGATCTGGCGCTGAACCAGGCGATGATCCCGCTGGGTTCCTGTACCATGAAGCTGAACGCCGCCGCCGAGATGATCCCTATCACCTGGCCGGAATTCGCTGAACTGCACCCGTTCTGCCCGCCGGAACAGGCCGAAGGATATCATCAGATGATTAGCCAGCTTTCTGACTGGCTGGTGAAACTCACCGGGTATGACGCCGTCTGTATGCAGCCGAACTCCGGCGCACAGGGGGAATACGCGGGGCTGCTGGCGATTCGTCACTATCACGAAAGCCGCAACGAAGGGCATCGCGATATCTGCCTGATCCCGGCCTCTGCTCACGGCACTAACCCTGCTTCTGCACATATGGCAGGAATGCAGGTGGTGGTTGTGGCGTGTGATAAGAACGGCAACATCGACCTGGACGATCTGCGGGCCAAAGCAGAACAACATGCTGCGAACCTCTCTTGCATCATGGTGACTTATCCTTCCACCCACGGCGTCTATGAAGAAACGATCCGTGAAGTGTGTGAAGTTGTGCACCAGTTCGGCGGTCAGGTTTACCTTGACGGCGCGAACATGAACGCTCAGGTCGGCATTACCTCACCGGGCTTTATTGGCGCGGACGTTTCGCATCTTAACCTGCATAAAACTTTCTGCATTCCGCACGGCGGCGGTGGCCCAGGCATGGGACCGATCGGCGTGAAAGCGCATCTGGCACCATTCGTACCGGGTCATAGCGTGGTGCAAATTGAAGGGATGCTCACCCGTCAGGGCGCGGTGTCTGCGGCGCCGTTCGGCAGCGCCTCCATTTTGCCGATTAGTTGGATGTACATCCGCATGATGGGCGCAGAAGGCCTGAAGCAGGCAAGTCAGGTCGCGATTCTTAACGCTAACTACATTGCCAGCCGTCTGAAAGACGCGTACCCGGTACTGTATACCGGTCGCGATGGCCGTGTGGCGCACGAATGTATTCTTGATATTCGCCCATTGAAAGAAGAAACCGGCATCAGCGAGCTGGATATTGCCAAGCGTTTGATCGACTATGGTTTCCATGCGCCAACCATGTCGTTCCCGGTGGCGGGCACGCTGATGGTAGAGCCGACGGAATCTGAAGGTAAGGCTGAGCTGGATCGCTTTATCGATGCGATGCTGGCTATTCGCGCAGAGATTGACCAGGTGAAAGCGGGTGTCTGGCCGCTGGAAGATAACCCGCTGGTGAACGCGCCGCACATTCAGAGCGAACTGGTCGCCGAGTGGGCGCATCCGTACAGCCGTGAAGTTGCCGTATTCCCGGCAGGCGTGGCAGACAAATACTGGCCGACGGTGAAACGTCTGGATGATGTTTATGGCGACCGTAACCTGTTCTGCTCCTGCGTACCGATTAGCGCCTACCAGTAATTTGCTGATTCGACTGTTTTCTAAAGGCGCTTCGGCGCCTTTTCAGCTTGTTAATAAAGTGCGCTTTGTTTATGTCGGATGCAGTGTGAGTGCCTTATTCAGGCTACAAAGTGTTACTAATTCAATATATTACAGTAAATCGTTGGCTCCTGTCAGGCAACCTGGCGTTTGTATCAGTGTATTAGCCAGAATTAAATTACCGCTTTTTTAGAGCCTAATGATTCATTGTGCATCATTTTTACCTTGCTGTTATTTAATCAAAACAACACAGTATATTTACATGTAGTTACAAATAGTTTCTCTCCGGAATCGTTATTTACCTCTCAATATAGTTACAAAAATTTCCGTATATTAAATTCATCAAGTTATTAATTTAAATTATAAATTAAAAATAAACATAAATAACGTAATTATTTATTAACTTAGCGCTTTGTTTTTTATACCTGGAGGGAATAATGAAACGATTTATATTTCTGCCATTAATGACATATTTTCTATTAATGAATGCAATGGCAGCTAACGGAGAAAATAATCCCAGTAATCTATTAGGTGCACCAGTTAATACCGCTATTTCTGGTGGTTCAGTATTGCCGGAAGGAAAGTTATTAACCGCCGTGAATAGCTCATTTCGCGATAAAGATCATCAAATCGAGGGGCACGGAAGTCCGGATGTTTACTCCCAGATATGGTTATTGAAGATTCGTTACGGTTTGACCGACAGACTGGAATTATCAACTGTGGGTTCCTATATCAATAACAAACGAGACAATCTGTCTCCTGAGCACATAGAGGGAATGGGCGACCAATCGGTGGGGGTCAATTATGCTTTAATGAGCCAGCGAAGAGGTGATCCGTTTTGGGTTACGGTAGGTGGGGCAGTATTACTACCCACCGGGCAAGATGGAGATAATCATTTGCCTGGGAATAGCGCCTGGGGAGGAAGAGTAACACTCACTTTAACAAAATTATTTACTCCTAACATTAAAGGGGATATGGGTTTTGTCTATCAGGGACCATTTGAGCGCGGTAACCAGGACGTGAAACGAGGTAACGAATTCCAGTGGAATACCCAGGTGCGGTATATGTTTAGCGATTTACCGCTGGATCTTGGTCTGGAAAGTGCCTACAGCAATAATGCCTCTGGAACGAAAAAACTGTCTAATGGCAGCGTAATTAATAACCATTCTGGAACTACCGAATGGGTTGTTGGTCCGTCATTTAATATTGCCGTCGATTCACTGAAATTATGGTTTGGTGCCGGAGCCTTCTTCCCGGTAATGCAGGAAGCGAAGTCGCCAACCAAAATGGAAGATGTACGCTGGGAATTTAAAATAGGTAAGACCTGGTAAGACTCGTTCAAAGTGTTACCCGCCGACTGGCGGGTAACGTGCAGGAGTTAAAGCTTCTCGCCGTTGCTGGCAATCACCTCTTTGTACCAGTTGAAGCTTTTCTTACGCGAACGCGACATATCGCCCGTACCGTCATCGTGCTTGTTCACGTAGATGAAGCCGTAGCGCTTGCTGTACTGCCCGGTGGTGAACGACACGCAGTCGATGCAGCCCCACGGCGTGTAGCCCATCAGGTCGACACCATCGTAAGTCACCGCTTTTTTCATCTCTTCAATATGGGCGCGCAGGTAGTCAATTCGGTAGTCGTCGTTGATGCTGCCATCTTCTTCTACTTTGTCGTAAGCACCAAAACCGTTTTCGACAATAAACAGCGGCTTTTGATAGCGTTCGTACAGTTCACACAATGAATAACGCAGGCCCACCGGGTCAATCTGCCAGCCCCAGTCAGATGCTTTAACATAGGGGTTCGGTACGCTGCCTTCAAAACCGGAAATCGCATCGCCGCTACCGCCTTCGGCTTTGACCGCGTTGGTCATGTAATAACTGAAACCAAGATAATCGCAGGTTCCTTCGCGCAGCACTTCAAGATCGCCATCTTCCATTTTGATGTTAAATCCGCGGCGCTCCCACTCGTTCAACACATAGGACGGGTAGTAGCCGCGCAGCTGTACATCGGTAAAGACGTAGCGTTCACGCATCGATTCCTGAGCAAACATCACATCTTCTGGTTTACAGGAGAAAGGATACAGCGCGACCATCGCCAGCATACAGCCCACTTTCATCTGTGGATTAATACGACGTGCCGCTTTTACCGCCAGCGCGCTGGCGACAAACTGATGATGTAAGACCTGATACATGGTTTCTTCTGGATTCTCATGCTCGGTATACACCACGCCGGAACAGCAGTAGCCAAACAGCGGCGCGCGCCAGTTTCGCTGGTTGTTAATTTCGTTGAAGGTCATCCAGTATTTGACCTTATGTTTGTAGCGTTCAAACACGACTTCAGCAAAACGGACAAAGAAATCAACGACCTTACGATTGGTCCAGCCGCCGTAGTGCTGTACCAGATGTAATGGCATTTCAAAGTGAGAAAGGGTAATGACCGGTTCGATGTTGTATTTGAGTAACTCATCAAACATGTCGTCGTAGAATTTCAGACCGGCCTCGTTTGGCTGGGATTCGTCGCCATTCGGGAAGATACGCGTCCAGGCAATAGAGGTACGGAAGCATTTGAACCCCATTTCGGCGAAAAGACGGATGTCTTCTTTGTAATGTCCGTAAAAATCCACCGCCTCGTGGTTCGGATAGTATTTGCCAGCAACGACATTCTGGGTGATTTCGCGTGGCACGCCGTGTGCGCCGCCGGTTAGCACGTCGCAGATGCTGGGGCCTTTACCGTCTTTATTCCAGCCGCCTTCAACCTGGTGTGCAGCAACCGCGCCGCCCCATAAAAAATCTTTTGGCAGGGTGAGTTTTCTCATTGTTGCATAATCTCAATTTATTTAGTCTGTTATCATTCATTCTGCACCAAATGGCATGTAAAGCGTACGCAAAATTCCAGGATGCTCGCGTGTCGGGACAAGAACACATTCAGATCGTAACATCCACTTCAAGGGGCCATATTCAGGGGATAACCACATGCAGCCAAACGACATTACTTTCTTTCAACGTTTCCAGAATGACATTCTGGCAGGGCGTAAAACCATCACTATTCGTGATGCCTCCGAGTCCCACTTTAAAGCAGGCGATGTGCTACGCGTGGGACGGTTCGAAGATGATGGCTATTTTTGCACAATCGAAGTGACAGGAACGTCAACTGTGACGCTGGATACGCTGAACGAAAAACATGCGCAACAGGAAAATATGTCGCTTGATGAGCTGAAACGGGTCATTGCTGAAATCTATCCCAACCAGACGCAATTTTATGTGATTGATTTTAAATGTCTTTGATAAATATGAACGCGTGTTAGTTGAGTTTTTGTAATTAACTTATTGAATAATAAACAAAATTTAATTTTGCGAATTTATTTTAGCTAACATGTGTTCACTGGAACCATTCTCAGTTACGCTAGAGGCGCAGTTCATCGTTATGAACGTTTCTCCGGAGTAAGTTATGGTGCAAAAACCATTAATGACGCAGGGATATTCGCTGGCTGAGGAAATCGCCAACAGTATTAGCCACGGCATTGGATTGGTATTTGGTATTGTCGGCCTGGTGCTGTTGTTGGTTCAGGCGGTAGAGGCGAATGCGGGTATGACGGCTATCGCCAGCTACAGTTTATATGGCGGGAGCATGATCCTGCTTTTTCTTGCCTCAACGCTTTATCATGCCATTCCTCATCAGCGGGCAAAAATCTGGTTAAAGAAATTTGATCACTGCGCTATCTATCTGCTCATTGCCGGAACCTATACGCCATTTCTGCTGGTAGGTCTGGATTCGCCGCTGGCGCGCGGACTAATGATTGTGATCTGGAGCCTGGCGCTATTCGGTATCCTCTTCAAGTTGACGATTGCGCACCGATTTAAAGTGCTTTCACTGGTTACGTATCTGGCAATGGGCTGGCTGTCGCTGATAGTGGTTTATCAGTTGGCGATTAAGCTGGCGATAGGCGGCGTGACGCTGCTGGCGGTAGGTGGCGTCGTTTACTCGCTGGGCGTAATTTTCTATGTTTGCAAACGCATACCTTATAACCACGCCATCTGGCATGGCTTTGTGCTGGGCGGCAGCGTGTGCCACTTCCTGGCCATCTATTTGTATGTGGGACAGGCGTAATTCCCGGATGCCCGTGCCGGATGGCGGCGCTGTCGTACCTTATCCGGCCTACGAGAGCAGCACGTGCGAGCCTGATGGCGTTGCGCTATCAGGCTATCCGGCTTTTAACGTGATATCATTCTTCCAGCGAGTAAGGCAGCGGGACGATATGCAGGGTGTTGGCATCGTCGCGAACGCGGAAGACGCTTTCGGCTTCTAAATCGTTATTCATGACGGCCTGAACCAGTAACTGACCATCGTCCAACTGTGCCGCCGCCAGAATAGCGCCGGTACGACGCCAGTTCTCGCCCATCTGTAGCTCCAGATCTTCTCCTGCTTCCGGTACCCGGCTGGCTTTGCCCGCCAGCAACCAAAGCGCGCGTTTATTGGCGCCGCGGAATTTTGCCCGTGCGACCATCTCTTGCCCGGTGTAGCAGCCTTTCTTGAAGCTGATGCCGCCCAGCGCCTGTAGGTTAGTCGCCTGGGGGATAAACTGACCGCTGTTCGCCGCGTCAATCACCGGAATGCCTGCTTCAATATCCAATGCCAGCCACTGTTGACTGTTATTCAGTTCGGCTTCGCCATGCAACTTCTCCGTTAACATGTTGGCCGTCGCGACATCAGTGACAAGCAGGAATCGTTCCGCAGGATGTTCAAACCATAGCAGCGTGGAGGCGCCGTCTCTGACCACCTGATTTTCACTATTGGGCAGTTCGCTAAAGACATTAGCCAGCGCCGCGCGGGCCTGAAAACCTGCCACGCCAAGCAATACGCGTTCGTCATCTGGCGCGATGACCACTTTGGAAAATACGGCGTACTTTTTCAGCTCCGTTAATTGCGCTTCACGCACGCTACGGCGTTCAATCCAGGCGAAACCGTCGCGCTCACGGAACAGGCGCAGAGTGCTCCACATCTTACCTTTAGCATCGCAGTGGGCGGCGAGAAGGTGTTGCTGTTCAGTCATCTGGCTTACGTCAGCGGTGACCTGGCCCTGAATATACTTTTCACTGTCTACGCCGGTGATGGACGACAGCGCCCAGTCGTCAAGCGCGATCAGCGTCAGCGGCAGGCGGGCTGACGATGAAGGATGACGTGGCGGAAAGGAGATAAAAGCCATAAATAATGTCCTGGTTAGCTGCAACAATAATGGTTAATGGTAAAAGAGCCATCGGTCATTGCAAGTGCTTTAAATAGCCCATTGAGAGCGGATTGATCGTTTTGCGAGGCGGTATCCAAAACGGATGAACGTATTGATTCCCAGCCTTTTATTTCGCGATCGCGTTCCAGATTACTGAGATTCCCGTAAAACAACGCCAAAAACACGTTACAATAGCCCGGTACTTCATTTTCGCGAGGCAGGAAGAACATGGATATTCACAATAAAGCACGTATTCACTGGGCATGTCGTCGCGGTATGCGCGAACTTGATATTTCCATCATGCCGTTTTTTGAACATGAGTACGATAGTTTAAGTGATGAAGAAAAGCGTATTTTTGTCCGTTTGTTGCAGAGTGATGACCCGGATTTATTTAACTGGTTGATGAATCACGGTAAACCGGCTGACGCTGAACTGGAACAGATGGTCCGACTCATTCAGACACGGAATCGGGAACGTGGTCCTGTGGCAATCTGATTTACGCGTCTCATGGCGCGCTCAGTGGATCTCATTGCTCATTCATGGGCTGGTTGCCGCGGTGATTTTATTGATGCCCTGGCCGCTGAGTTATACCCCGTTATGGATGATGCTACTGTCGCTGGTCGTGTTTGACTGTGTACGTAGCCAGCGCAGGATTAATACCTGCCAGGGAGAGATCAAGTTACTCATGGACGGGCGCTTACGCTGGCAGGGGCAGGACTGGACGCTCTTGCGTCCGCCCTGGTTACTGAAGAGCGGGATGGTGTTGCGTTTACGCGCAGAGTCTGGGCGTCATCAGCATTTATGGCTGGCGGCGGATAGCATGGAAGAAGCGGAATGGCGTGAGTTGCGTCGGATACTGTTACAGCAGCCGATATCAGGCCAACACTGACGGAACGGCGCAAACGCGGTTCCGTCAAGAGGGAAATACAGCGAGTAAGGCTTCAGGCGTAGTGTTCGGCCATTTCGCCGAGAATTTGTTCACACCAGGTCTGTATACGCTCATCGCTGAGATCGTACTGGTTCGTTTCATCCAGCGCCAGGCCGACAAACAGTTGCCCATCCGCAATGACCGGTTTATTGCTGGTAAATTCGTAGCCTTCTGTGGGCCAGTAGCCGACAAATTTAACGCCTTTGAGGGCAAGTTTGTCATGCAACATACCCAGCGCATCCAGGAACCACTCACCGTAGCCGAGCTGGTCGCCCATACCGTAAAGCGCAACGATTTTGCCTTCCAGATTGAGATCGTCCAGTTGCTCCCAGACGGCTTCCCAGTCCTCCTGAATTTCGCCAAAATCCCAGGTGGGGATGCCTAAAATGAGCACGTCGTACTGCTCCATTAAGGCGGGGGCGTCATCCTTAAGGTTATGTAATGTCACCAGCTCCGGGCCGAGGATATCGCGAATTTTCTCTGCGGCCATCTCGGTGTAGCACGTGCTGGAACCGTAAAAAAGACCCATGTTCATTACGTTACATCTCGATTCTGCTATAGCGTTGCGGGTAGTGTAACAGAATCGCTGCATTCACGGCACAATGAGGCATAATGCACCCAAAGTCAGCGTGAAGTAGGGAGCGCGAATGGAACAGGATTTAGCGCGTATTGAGCAGTTTCTGGATGCCCTGTGGCTGGAACGAAATCTGGCGGAAAATACATTAAGCGCGTATCGTCGCGATTTATCGATGGTCGTTGCGTGGTTGCATCATCGCGGAAAAACGCTTGCGACGGTGCAGGCTGATGATTTACAAACGCTGCTGGCTGAACGGGTGGAGGGCGGATACAAAGCGACCAGCTCCGCACGCCTGTTAAGTGCTATGCGGCGCTTTTTCCAGCATCTGTACCGTGAAAAGTATCGTGAGGATGATCCGAGCGCGCAGTTGGCCTCGCCTAAGCTTCCGCAGCGTTTACCGAAAGACCTTAGCGAGGCGCAGGTTGAACGGCTCTTGCAGGCGCCGCTTATTGATCAACCTTTGGAGTTGCGCGATAAAGCTATGTTGGAAGTGCTGTATGCCACCGGTTTGCGCGTGTCGGAACTGGTGGGGCTGACAATGAGCGATATCAGTCTGCGGCAGGGCGTGGTGCGGGTTATCGGTAAAGGCAATAAAGAGCGGTTGGTGCCGTTAGGCGAAGAGGCGGTATATTGGCTGGAAACGTATCTGGAGCATGGGCGTCCCTGGTTACTCAATGGCGTATCGATTGACGTATTGTTCCCCAGCCAGCGTGCGCAGCAGATGACGCGGCAGACCTTCTGGCACCGTATTAAACATTATGCGGTACTGGCTGGAATCGATAGCGAAAAACTATCGCCGCATGTTTTACGTCACGCTTTCGCCACGCATTTGCTGAATCACGGCGCCGACTTGCGCGTTGTACAAATGCTACTTGGGCATAGCGATCTTTCGACGACACAAATTTATACGCATGTCGCAACGGAGCGTTTGCGTCAACTTCATCAACAGCACCATCCGCGGGCATGAGTGCTGACAGGAAAGGATAGTTTATGAAAAAGCGTTTTATGATGTTCACTTTACTGGCGGCGGCGTTTTCAGGCGTGGCCCATGCGGATGATGCGGCTATCCGTCAGTCGCTGGCTAAGCTGGGCGTTCAGAGTACGGAAATTCAGGCCTCGCCAGTGGCAGGGATGAAAACCGTCCTCACTCACAGCGGCGTACTGTACGTCACTGATGACGGCAAACATATTATTCAAGGGCCGATGTATGACGTGAGCGGCGCGCATCCGGTAAACGTGACGAACAAACTGCTGATGAGCCAGCTAAATGCGCTGGAAAAAGAGATGATCGTCTATAAAGCGCCGGATGAGAAACATGTCATTACTGTTTTTACCGATATCACCTGCGGCTATTGTCATAAGCTACATGAAGAGATGAAAGATTATAACGCGCTGGGGATCACGGTACGTTATCTGGCTTTTCCGCGCCAGGGGCTGGAAAGCCAGGCGGAGCAGGATATGAAATCTATCTGGTGCGCCAAAGACAAAAACAAAGCGTTTGATGACGCCATGGCAGGTAAGGGCGTGAAACCGGCAAGCTGTGACGTGAACATTGCTGATCATTATGCGTTGGGCGTGCAGTTGGGCGTTAGCGGTACGCCAGCCATTGTATTGAGTAACGGCTATGTGGTGCCTGGCTATCAGGGACCGAAAGAGATGAAAGCGTTTCTTGATGAGCATCAAAAACAGACCAGTGGTAAATAATACGCGTGAAACAACAGAGACAACTTCGTCGGCGCGAGGCTGATGAGACGGCGGAACTCCCCGCCGATCTTCCTCCATTACTACGACGTTTATATGCCAGCCGGGGCGTTCGTAGCGCCCGCGAACTGGAGCGCAGCGTGAAAGGAATGCTGCCCTGGCAACAGCTTAGCGGCATAGATAACGCGGTGGAGATCCTCTACAACGCCTTTCGCGAAGGTACCCGCATTATTGTTGTTGGCGATTTTGACGCCGACGGCGCGACCAGTACTGCGCTAAGCGTATTGGGAATGCGTGCGTTGGGATGTGACAACATCAGTTATTTGGTGCCTAATCGCTTTGAGGACGGCTACGGTTTAAGCCCGGAAGTGGTCGATCAGGCGAAGGCGCGCGGCGCGCAGCTTATCGTCACCGTAGACAACGGCATTTCATCCCACGCCGGCGTAGCGCATGCAAAGACGTTGGGGATTCCGGTGATCGTGACCGATCACCACCTGCCTGGCGACACGTTGCCGGAGGCCGAAGCGATTATTAATCCCAATCTGCGCGACTGCGAATTCCCGTCTAAGTCGCTGGCGGGCGTCGGCGTGGCGTTTTACCTGATGCTGGCGTTGCGAACATTTTTGCGCGACAAAGGATGGTTCGACGAGCGCAACATCGCGCCGCCGAATCTGGCGGAGCTGCTGGATTTAGTGGCGTTGGGTACGGTAGCAGACGTTGTGCCGCTGGACGCTAACAACCGTATTCTGACCTGGCAAGGGCTAAGTCGTATTCGTGCCGGGAAATGCCGTCCGGGAATTAAAGCGTTGCTGGAGATATCGAATCGCGATCCGCAGCAGCTTGCCGCCAGTGATTTAGGCTTCGCGTTGGGGCCTCGCCTGAATGCCGCCGGCAGGCTGGATGATATGTCCGTTGGCGTGGCGTTACTGTTGTGCGATAACCTCGGCGAAGCGCGTGTTCTGGCCAGCGAGCTGGATGCGCTTAACCAGACGCGCAAAGAAATAGAGCAGGGGATGCAGGCGGAAGCGCTTATCCTGTGCGAAAAGCTTGAGCGCAGTAGTGAAACGCTTCCGGGCGGTCTGGCGATGTATCATCCTGAATGGCATCAGGGCGTGGTCGGAATTCTGGCGTCGCGCATTAAAGAGCGTTTTCACCGCCCGGTGATCGCCTTTGCACCTGCGGGCGATGGCACGCTAAAAGGCTCAGGCCGTTCGATTCAGGGGTTGCATATGCGCGATGCGCTGGAAAGGCTGGATACGCTTTACCCTGATCTGATGATCAAGTTCGGCGGTCATGCGATGGCGGCGGGATTGTCGCTGGAAGAGCATAAATTCGAGCAGTTTCAGCAACGTTTTGGCGAGCTGGTGACGGAATGGCTCGATCCTGCCCTGTTGCAAGGCGAGGTGATCTCCGATGGTCCATTAAGCGCGGCGGAGATGTCTATGGAAGTGGCGCAACTGTTGCGGGATGCCGGACCGTGGGGGCAAATGTTCCCGGAACCGTTATTCGATGGTCGTTTCCGTCTGCTACAGCAGCGTCTGGTGGGCGAGCGCCACCTCAAGGTGATGGTGGAGCCTGTCGGCGGCGGACCGCTGTTGGATGGCATCGCATTTAATATTGATACGACCTGTTGGCCGGATAACGGCGTGCGGGAGGTAGAACTGGCTTATAAACTGGACATTAACGAGTTTCGCGGCAACCGTAGTTTACAGATTATTATCGATGATATTTGGCCGCTATGATCGGGGCGATTTAACAACACTTTCGCTGTAATTAAGGGGCGAAATCCGCTAATATTTCGCCCTTATAACCGCATTTTGACAAGTCAAATAAAAGAAATCAGACCATGTTTGAAATTAACCCGGTGAATAACCGCATTCAGGACCTCACGGAACGCACCAACGTTCTTAGGGGGTATCTTTGACTACGATGCTAAGAAAGAGCGTCTGGAAGAAGTAAACGCCGAGCTGGAACAGCCGGATGTCTGGAACGAACCTGAGCGCGCGCAGGCGCTGGGAAAAGAGCGTTCATCGCTCGAAGCGATCGTCGATACGCTTGATCAAATGACTCAGGGGCTGGACGACGTTTCCGGGCTGCTGGAACTGGCGGTAGAAGCTGACGACGAAGAGACGTTTAACGAAGCCGTCGCGGAACTGAATACGCTGGAAGAGAAGCTGGCGCAGTTGGAATTCCGCCGGATGTTCTCCGGCGAGTACGATAGCGCCGATTGCTATCTCGATATTCAGGCCGGTTCCGGTGGTACTGAAGCGCAGGACTGGGCCAGCATGTTGCTGCGTATGTATCTGCGTTGGGCGGAAGCGCGCGGCTTCAAGACGGAAGTCATTGAAGAGTCGGAAGGGGAAGTCGCCGGCATTAAGTCCGCGACTATCAAAATCTCCGGCGAATATGCCTATGGCTGGCTGCGCACTGAAACCGGCGTACATCGTCTGGTGCGTAAAAGTCCGTTCGACTCCGGCGGTCGCCGTCATACCTCGTTTAGCTCCGCGTTTGTGTATCCGGAAGTGGACGACGATATCGATATCGACATTAACCCGGCGGATCTGCGTATCGACGTCTATCGCGCGTCTGGCGCAGGCGGTCAGCACGTTAACCGTACGGAATCCGCAGTGCGTATCACCCATATTCCCACCGGGATCGTGACGCAGTGCCAGAACGACCGTTCGCAGCACAAAAACAAAGACCAGGCCATGAAGCAGATGAAAGCGAAGCTTTATGAACTGGAGATGCAGAAAAAGAACGCTGAAAAACAGGCGATGGAAGACACTAAGTCTGATATCGGCTGGGGAAGCCAGATTCGTTCCTATGTCCTGGACGATTCCCGCATTAAAGACCTGCGTACTGGGGTGGAAACCCGCAATACACAGGCGGTACTGGACGGTAGTCTGGATCAATTTATCGAAGCAAGTTTGAAAGCAGGGCTATGAGGAATCAACATGTCTGAACAAAACGCACAGGGCGCTGACGAGGTAGTCGATCTCAACAATGAAATGAAGGCACGTCGCGAGAAGCTGGCTGCACTGCGTGAGCAGGGTATCCCGTTCCCGAACGATTTCCGTCGTGACCGTACCTCAGACCAACTGCACGCAGAGTTTGACGCGAAAGAAGCTGAAGAACTGGAAGCGCTGAATATTGAAGTGTCCGTCGCGGGCCGTATGATGACTCGCCGTATTATGGGTAAAGCCTCTTTTGTTACCCTGCAAGACGTAGGCGGCCGCATTCAGCTGTATGTGGCGCGCGATGATCTGCCGGAAGGCGTTTACAACGAGCAGTTCAAGAAGTGGGATCTTGGCGATATCCTCGGCGCGAAAGGTAAGCTGTTCAAAACCAAAACCGGCGAGCTGTCTATCCACTGCACCGAACTGCGCCTGCTGACGAAAGCGCTGCGTCCGTTGCCGGATAAATTCCACGGCCTGCAGGACCAGGAAGCGCGCTATCGCCAGCGTTATCTGGATCTCATCTCTAACGATGAATCCCGTAACACCTTCAAAACCCGTTCGAAGATCCTGGCCGGTATTCGCCAGTTTATGGTTGCTCGCGGCTTTATGGAAGTCGAAACCCCGATGATGCAGGTGATCCCAGGCGGCGCGTCTGCCCGTCCGTTTATCACCCATCACAACGCGCTGGATCTGGACATGTACCTGCGTATCGCGCCGGAACTGTACCTCAAGCGTCTGGTGGTTGGCGGCTTCGAACGCGTATTCGAAATTAACCGTAACTTCCGTAACGAAGGCATCTCCGTGCGCCATAATCCTGAGTTCACCATGATGGAACTCTATATGGCGTATGCGGACTACAAAGACCTGATCGAGCTGACGGAGTCTCTGTTCCGTACGCTGGCGCAGGATGTTCTGGGCACCACCCAGGTTCCGTACGGTGATGAAGTGTTTGACTTCGGTAAGCCGTTCGAAAAACTGACCATGCGTGAAGCGATCAAGAAATATCGCCCGGAAACGGATATGGCTGATCTGGACAACTTCGATTCCGCGAAGGCGATTGCTGAAAGCATCGGCATTCACGTCGAGAAAAGCTGGGGGCTGGGCCGTATCGTCACCGAGATCTTTGACGAAGTCGCTGAAGCGCATCTGATTCAGCCGACCTTCATCACCGAATATCCGGCTGAAGTGTCTCCGCTGGCGCGTCGTAATGATGTGAACCCGGAAATCACTGACCGCTTCGAGTTCTTTATCGGCGGTCGTGAAATCGGCAATGGCTTTAGCGAGTTGAACGATGCGGAAGACCAGGCGCAGCGTTTCCTGGATCAGGTTAATGCAAAAGCGGCGGGCGACGACGAAGCCATGTTCTACGACGAAGACTACGTGACGGCGCTGGAACACGGTTTACCGCCGACAGCGGGTCTGGGAATTGGTATCGACCGTATGGTGATGCTGTTTACTAACAGCCACACGATCCGCGACGTTATTCTGTTCCCGGCGATGCGTCCGGTGAAATAAGATGTAAATTGCCGGATGGGGCATTAGCCGCCATCCGGCATCTCTTCGTTCAGGCGTAGCGCCATCAGGCAATCTTTAACGCTGGCAGTAATTGAGCAGTCGTTCACGCGCTTGTTCGTCTGACGCTTGCATGACCATCCACGGGCTAAATGCCCACGGCGTAGCGAGAAGGCTTTTCCATACGCTTTTAAATTCGCTCCACTGATAGTCCATCACCTCTTCGCTGTTAACCTGTAACATACTGGTTGTCCGCGCGGCAAATACCGGACAGACTTCATTTTCCACAATACCGTTTGGATCTGTCGCCCGATAGCTGAAGTGCGGATAGACGGGGGTGAGATCGGTAATTTCCACGCCGAGTTCGAACCGACAACGGCGGATGATCGCCTCTTCGGTGGTTTCGCCTTGTTGCGGATGACCGCAAACCGAATTCGTCCACACGCCTGGCCAGGCTTTCTTGCTCAGCGACCGTCGTGTTACCAGCAACTGGCCATCTTCGTTAAATAGCCAGCAGGAGAAAGCCAGATGCAAAGGCGTATTAAGCGTATGAGCCGCATACTTTTCCAGTGTGCCGGAAGGCTTATCCTGCTCATCCAATAAAACGACATGTTCCTCAGTCATGAAAGCTCCTGAAAATTAAAATGACCCGGCAGCATGGCCAGGCCATATACTCAGACGATCAGCGTAGCGCATAACAGAAAGAAAGGCATTACCAAAACAGGCCCTGACAGAACGCAGACGAGCACCATTGTGCCGTGAGTCGATATTATGCTGGCATATCGGATATTCGCGGCATCATCATCCGCGCGGACCCTTTCCGGCGTCAATGGATTGGGCATACGGCATTTGGCTGCTATCATAAGGCGTCTGTCAATAGAGTGAGGAATGGTTTTGAGCGCAGGACGCCTGAACAAAAATAGCCTGGGTATTGCGGTGCTGTTATGCACAGGGCTGCTGCTGGCGGGGTGTTCCAGTAATTCCGGCTCAGGAACGTATTCCGGCTCCGTCTATACCGTTAAGCGCGGCGATACGTTGTATCGTATATCGCGCGCTACGGGAACCAGCGTGAAAGAACTGGCCCGACTGAATGGCATTTCTCCGCCTTATACTATTGAGGTGGGGCAGCGAATTAAAGTGCGCGGCAGCGCAAAGAGTAGCAGTTCAACACGCAAAACCAGCAATAAAACAGCAACAAAAACTGCTGCGGTCAGACCGTCATCTTCGGTGCCAAAATCCTCCTGGCCGCCGGTGGGGCAGCGTTGTTGGGTATGGCCTGCTAACGGTAAAGTGATTTTACCTTATTCCACCGCGGAGGGCGGAAATAAGGGGATCGATATTGCGGGCGCGCGCGGAACGCCTGTTTATGCGGCGGGAGCGGGTAAAGTTGTCTATGTCGGGAACCAGCTGCGCGGTTACGGCAATCTCATCATGATTAAGCACAATGAAGATTACATTACGGCTTACGCTCATAATGACACCATGCTGGTTAATAATGGACAAAGCGTTAAAGCGGGGCAAAAAATCGCTACGATGGGCAGCACGGATGCCGCATCCGTAAGACTACACTTCCAGATTCGCTACCGGGCGACGGCCATCGATCCGCTGCGTTATCTGCCGCCGCAGGGGAGTAAACCGAAGTGCTGACGGCGAATTAATCGCCAGTCAGCCAGTAAGTCTCTTGCCAACCAGAGCGTAAGGTTTATAATGCCTTACGCATCTCAAAGCGGGCGTAGTTCAATGGTAGAACGAGAGCTTCCCAAGCTCTATACGAGGGTTCGATTCCCTTCGCCCGCTCCAGACAAATATCTTCTAGTATTTACTAAATCCACGAATTTACAGCAATTTTTCCTGTCGGCCCCACAGTACACAGGGTTTCAATACCTATGTCGGACGGCTATTATCAGCTGGCGACTCCGGTAATGACTTTATCATTCAGCCCGCAGCACAACGATGCCCGGTCTGGAATGCATGTATTCCATAAACGGTGTGTCCACCACTTTTCTGTTTGCGGCCAATGAGGAGGCGTTCCTGAACCACACCTGTTCATCATGGCGAACTACGATACCCACATGTGAAACGTCAAGCCCGTCAAGCGGGGAGTAGACACCGATATAGTCCCCATTTTTTAGGTGGTTCATGACCTGCTGGTTGATGGCTCTTCCGGGAATATAATTTATTTTACGAGGATGGATGCCCAGACCAGGAATGTACTCGCCGCCATCAGGTTTATGGTTAAGCTGCTTGTCAACAACGATATAATCAGGGCTGATATCCGGCGTTACATCCCGTGCATTACGCGGTGCTGCGGCGAACCAGTCAGAGAAGAAGTGCCGGCGGCTGAGATAAGCAACTTTGCCCGCGGCGTAGCGAGTCCTGGCAAGATTATGCAGAAACGATTTCTGATTATCGCTGCGGGCCAGGGCCTCAACGTAATCAGCCAGGGTAAAGCAGTCCACGCCGTTGAAATTCGCTACAAGGACTTCGGGGGTTCCAGGCCCACCGATGAGCGTATCCGCCTGATAAGGTGTTCCGAGAAAAGCAGACGATACGCGGCTAATAACTTCTCCATGGTTTTCGCCTTTATAAGGAATGACATCCGACTGGATAATCCGGCTTACTTTTTCTGCCGTAACGCTGTCCATGCTGGTCTGATATTTTTCTGTGCCAGGGACGGCACAGGCCGTCAGATGCGCCGACATTTACCTTCATTATCATCTCCGGAAAGGTTCAAATCCCTTTTTTACCTTTACCGGAAATGGTTGTGATGGATACAGAAAAACGCCAGAGGTTGATTACAGGTTGAGTAATATGAACGCTGATGATGATAAATGTGAAGATCATCATACGACTTTATTCGCCGTTGTTTTTTGCCTGATCGTCAAAGCCAACATGCCCCTTCAGGCTGGCGATACATACCGGTCAAATCCGTGCCGAACTGGCCCGCAAGGGAACACCTGTCGGGCCTTATGACCAGATGATTGCTGGCCATGCCCGTAGCCGCGGACTGGTCGTTGTCACAAACAATCTCCGCGAGTTTGAACGCATTCCGGGTATCCGAATCGAAGACTGGTGCTAATTTCTGCATCAGATGTTATCCCCGGATTCAAACTCTTTTCCGGATTTAGTGGCACAGTCAATTTGGTTAGCTGCTTAATGGTGGTTTGCATCACATTTTTAGCTGGTGGTATTTTTTTATGTTGACTGGAGATATCTGCCAACAGCATAACTTTTACGGCCAGATAATAAATAAAAGAGTACCAAAATGTCGTATTCTGACATGTTTACGAAGGGAGTACCGCTCCCTTCTTTTTTTTCCTGGATACTCACTGAACAATGCCGTTACTGCCCGATAACTGCCGCCCCCCCTCACCATAGCCGTTTCCTGCAACTAAGTCACAGACGTTGATTTACCAGGCCGATATGCCTTCTTTCCCGTTATATACCCTTCATACTTCAAGTGGCTTATGTGTTGGCTACGGATTACTCAGTCCATCCATGGGCCTCGCCCTGACGGGCCGTCGCACGCGACGTTCAAATCTGCTCCCGGCAGATTTGTCGCTCACCCCAGTCACATAGTTATCTATGCTCCTGGGGACTCACTCCCTTGCCGCCTTTAAGCAACTCGAATTATTTTGGGTATATATCAGTGAACTTCTATTTTTGTCAGTTTTTATTTTTCAGTTTATTTATTATTAAATACTGTTTCTGGCCTGGATATATTTCTGTGAATAGCCTCCCGACAGCCGGAGATAAAGGTATTTGCTGGCGTAACAGCGCTCATAATTTAAAAGATTTATTTATAGTTTGTTATCACGGAAAGATTTTAACTTAATACATGCCAGTAAGGCATCAGGTAAAAATAACCGGAGAGAAGAAGATGAACAAAATGCAATTAGCCGGAAGTGCCGGTATTGTTCTGCTGTCTGCTGCAGCCAGTCCGGTATGGGCAGACGATAATGCCAGTACATTTTCACTTGGATACGCCCAGTCCCATACTAATCACGCCGGGACGTTGCGTGGGGTTCGGCTGGCAAACAACTATGAAATGTCACCGGACTGGGGGCTGACAACCTCATTTGCCTGGCTAAATGGAAGCCAGCGCTATTCCGATGAAAGCAGTAATGGTCGTGTAACAACCCGTTATTACTCCCTGCTTGCAGGCCCCTCATGGAAAATAAATAACCAGTTAAGTCTGTATAGTCAAGTGGGCCCCGTATTATTGCATCAGCGTGATCACGGGATAAATGAGTCTGACAGTAAGGTCGGATATGGTTATTCTGCTGGCGTGGCTTATACCCCGGTCAGTAATGTCGCTATAACTCTGGGTTATGAGGGCGCGGATTTTGATGCTACCCATAACAGCGGAAGCCTTAATAGCAACGGCTTTAATCTTGGCGTGGGTTACCGGTTCTGAATAGGATAATCCGATAAAAAATGTTACTTTGTGGAGATGATGGATTATGAAAAGCCATATTATGCCAGGCGTTGCGCTGATGGTTATCCTGTTTTCAGGAAATATTATGGCCGCAACAAACATGACTGATAACGTTACTCTGAATAATGACAAGATATCCGGACAGGCCTGGCAGGCCATGCGTGATATCGGAATGTCGCGATTCGAGTTGTTTAATGGTCGGACCCAAAAGGCGGAACAACTGGCTGCGCAAGCAGAAAAACTCCTGAACGATGACAGCACTGACTGGAATCTGTATGTCAAATCAGATAAAAAAGCCCCAGTTGAAGGAGACCACTATATTCGGATAAATTCATCGATTACGGTAGCAGAAGATTATCTCCCTGCGGGCCAGAAAAATGATGCTATTAATAAAGCAAACCAGAAAATGAAAGAAGGAGATAAAAAAGGGACTATAGAGGCCCTGAAACTAGCAGGCGTCAGTGTTATTGAAAATCAGGAACTCATTCCTCTTCAGCAAACCCGTAAGGATGTGACCACAGCGCTTTCCTTGATGAACGAAGGAAAATACTATCAGGCAGGTCTGTTACTGAAATCAGCTCAGGATGGCATAGTTGTAGCCTCTCAGTCAGTTCAGGAATCACCCACGCACTCCGTGCAGCACGACGCCGCGCATTAATATCCCCCAGCCTGCTGTATACATTACAGCAGGCAGCATTATGTCTGACAGCTATTACCAGTTTGTTCTTTGCTGTCGGCATTGTTTTTAAATTTCATCCGCGAAGTTCAGAAATGTCAGGGTACCTGCATTTATATCTATTGTGATGCCCATCACAAATACAGAAGAATATCATTTCATTTATTATTTTTTATTCCTTTCGCTTATGATGGTTCATAATGATTTATTAAGTTAATGTTTTGGAATTAAATGCCTTTTACTTGCGTTATATCCAGTTTTTTATGCTACCAGTAATTTCATTGTTATATATGATTAGTATTATGTTTTGTAAATATCCAGTGTAATGGAAAAGCAAAACATACATTCCAGATAACATATTACAAAATATTTCATGTCCGCTGCGAATATCTGTCTGTTAGGTATTCATCTGCTTATAATTACATTAAAAAGTATTTCTTTGATGATTATTCTTAAATTACGATCATAATCATCGATCGTATCGATCTATTTTTATTGTTTTAATTTGAATAAGAATTTTCTTACAACTGATTAGGCATTAGCTGAAATCAATATTTTTCGATGGAAAGTTCAGGTGCTTCGTTTAACACCCGGCGTTTATTATTCATACGAATCTTTTCTGAACGCTTTCATTAATACCCTCATATTTGTTTTCAGCCTTTGCAAAATAATTCTCATTCACCCAAAGGACATATTATCTATGCGTAATAAAATAATACTTGCCATGGCGGCTGCCGGTATGATGTATGGCGCTTCTGTATATGCAGTCGATCCACCAACAGCAGGCCCGTTCGGCTCAGGTAAAATTACCTTCACTGGCACCATCACCAACTCCCCCTGTGATATCGCGCCGGGCGACGATGCGATCACCGTTCCGTTTGGACAGATTTCTTACCGTAAACTGAATACCTCCGACGCAACTACGGAATCAAAACCGTTCACCATTCATCTACAGAACTGTGCTTTCGATCCGAATACCCCGGACACAGCTGGCTCCGCAGGGAAAATGTCCAAAGTAACCGTATCTTTCTCTGGCGCAGCGAATACCAGCAAAAAGGCTTACACCACCAGCGGTATCGCACAGCATGTTGGTGTCCAGCTACTGAAGAGTGACAACGCCACAATTATCGATCCCAACACCCCGATGCCGGATGGCGACGCTCAGCAACTGCAGGCCGGAAACAACGAACTCAACTTCTTTGCCCGACTAATAGCACTGGATAATGGCGTCACTCCCGGTGACTTCAACGCATCCGTCACCTACACCCTGAAATACCTGTGATTTTACGCGGTAAATAACGACAGGGAGAAGCCGTCCACGGAGGGGTTCGGACGGCTTTTATATCTGACCATGCCTGCGGGCTGTCTGTTACACGGACGACAACACGAAAGCGCCATGCCATGAAAATTACCCGGCTTGCCATTCTGATTACCCTGACATTTTCCGTCCTGAAGTCGCAGGCCACGGAGTTCAATGCCAGCCTGCTGGACAGCGGGAACCTGTCTAACGTGGATCTCACGGCCTTCAGCCGCGAGGGGTATGTGGCGCCCGGTAACTATATTCTCGATATCTGGCTCAATGACCAGCCGGTACGGGAACAGTATCCGGTCAGAGTTGTACCGGTTGCCGGACGCGACGCGGCCGTCATCTGTGTGACAACAGACATGGTGGCCATGCTGGGTCTTAAGGATAAGATTATTCATGGCCTGAAACCCGTTACCGGTATCCCGGACGGGCAATGCCTTGAGCTGCGCTCCGCTGACAGTCAGGTACGGTACAGCGCTGAAAATCAGCGTCTGACCTTCATTATCCCCCAGGCCTGGATGCGTTATCAGGACCCGGACTGGGTGCCCCCTTCACGCTGGAGCGACGGCGTCACCGCCGGCCTGCTCGATTACAGCCTGATGGCCAATCGCTATATGCCGCAGCAGGGGGAGACCTCTACCAGCTACAGCCTCTACGGCACCGCCGGGTTTAATCTCGGCGCCTGGCGGTTGCGGAGCGATTATCAGTACAGCCGTTTTGACAGTGGGCGGGGCGCATCACAGTCCGATTTTTATCTGCCGCAGACGTATCTGTTCCGTGCCCTGCCAGCACTGCGCTCAAAACTGACGCTCGGACAGACGTACCTCAGCTCCGCTATTTTTGACTCCTTCCGCTTTGCCGGGCTCACTTTGGCCAGCGATGAGCGCATGCTACCGCCCTCTCTTCAGGGGTATGCCCCGAAAATCAGCGGCATTGCGAACAGTAATGCACAGGTTACCGTCAGCCAGAATGGCCGCATTCTGTACCAGACCCGGGTGTCGCCGGGGCCTTTTGAGCTTCCCGACCTGAGCCAGAATATCAGCGGCAACCTGGATGTCAGCGTCCGGGAAAGCGACGGTAGCGTCCGGACATGGCAGGTCAACACGGCCAGCGTCCCCTTTATGGCACGCCAGGGACAGGTTCGCTATAAGGTGGCCGCCGGACGTCCGCTGTACGGCGGGACGCATAACAACAGCACGGTCAGCCCTGACTTTCTGCTCGGGGAGGCCACCTGGGGAGCATTTAACAACACGTCGCTGTATGGCGGCCTCATTGCCTCCACCGGCGACTACCAGTCCGCGGCGCTCGGGATCGGCCAGAATATGGGGCTGCTGGGCGCTCTGTCTGCGGACGTCACCCGCTCAGATGCGCGGTTGCCGCATGGGAAGAAGCAGTCCGGTTACAGCTACCGTATCAACTATGCCAAAACGTTTGATAAAACCGGCAGTACCCTGGCGTTCGTCGGATACCGCTTCTCGGACCGCCATTTTCTGTCCATGCCGGAGTACCTGCAGCGTCGGGCCACCGACGGCGGCGATGCATGGCATGAAAAACAGAGCTACACCGTGACTTATAGCCAGTCTGTTCCGGTACTCAACATGAGCGCGGCCCTCTCGGTAAGCCGGCTCAATTACTGGAATGCGCAGTCCAACAATAACTACATGCTCAGCTTCAATAAAGTGTTCAGTCTCGGCGAGCTTCAGGGGCTCTCGGCCTCGGTGTCGTTTGCCCGTAACCAGTACACCGGCGGGGGGAGCCAGAACCAGGTCTACGCCACCATCAGTATCCCGTGGGGCGACAGCCGCCAGGTGAGCTACAGCGTGCAGAAGGATAACCGGGGCGGCCTGCAGCAGACTGTGAATTACAGCGATTTCCATAACCCGGATACCACATGGAACATCAGCGCCGGTCATAACCGCTATGACACCGGCAGTAACAGCAGCTTTAGCGGCAGCGTGCAGAGCCGTCTGCCGTGGGGTCAGGCGGCAGCGGACGCCACCCTGCAGCCCGGACAGTACCGCAGCCTGGGCCTGAGCTGGTACGGCTCGGTGACCGCCACCGCCCACGGCGCCGCCTTCAGCCAGTCGATGGCCGGGAATGAGCCTCGCATGATGATAGATACCGGAGACGTGGCCGGTGTGCCGGTGAACGGCAACAGCGGGGTGACCAACCGCTTCGGGGTGGGCGTGGTGAGCGCCGGCAGCAGCTATCGCCGCAGCGATATTTCGGTTGATGTGGCCGCCCTGCCGGAGGACGTGGACGTCAGCAGCTCCGTCATCAGCCAGGTGCTGACGGAGGGCGCGGTGGGCTACCGGAAGATTGACGCCAGCCAGGGGGAGCAGGTGCTCGGTCATATCCGACTGGCTGATGGCGCCAGTCCACCGTTTGGCGCTCTGGTAGTGTCCGGGAAAAGCGGCAGAACCGCGGGGATGGTCGGAGATGACGGTCTGGCCTACCTGACAGGCCTCAGCGGGGAAGACCGCCGGACCCTGAATGTGTCCTGGGATGGCCGGGTGCAGTGCAGACTCACCCTGCCGGAAACGGTGACACTCAGCCGGGGGCCGCTGTTACTGCCCTGCAGATAAAAATATCCCTGTCACAGAGCAGGACTAACGGAGAAAACAGGTGAAAAACAGCAGAAGAAGCCGTGTGATTTTACTCGCGCTGGCGGCAGCATGGAGCCAGTGCAGCCCGGCGGCCGTCAATGTCGACCGGACCCGTATTATCATGGATGCGCCGCAGAAAACGGTGGCCATCACGCTGAATAACGATGACAAAACCACGCCGTTTCTGGCGCAGTCTTGGGTGACGGACGCTGACGGGGTGAGAACCGATGCGCTGATGGCGCTGCCGCCGCTGCAGCGTATTGATGCCGGACAGAAATCCCAGGTCCGCATTACCCAGGTTCGTGGGCTGACAGATAAGCTCCCTCAGGACAGAGAAACACTGTTCTGGTTTAACGTGCGGGGCGTTCCCCCGAAGCCGGAAGACGACAACGTCCTGCAGCTGGCCATGCAGAGCCAGCTGAAACTGTTTTACCGTCCGAAAGCCATTATCAGAAGCAGCAATGACCAGCCGGAAAGAAAGCTGACCGCTGAGCGGAATGCGGGACACCTGACCCTCAGAAACCCGACGCCGTACTACATCACTGTGGCGTGGCTGGGAGCAGACCGTAGCCACAGGCTCAGCGGTTTCCGCGAGGGCGTGATGGTGCCGCCCCTGGGGAGCCTGCCTTTAAAGGCTGTTCTGCCGGCAGAAACCCGGACGCTGTGGGTGGGGTATATTGATGATTACGGTGGACTGCAGATGAACCGCTACGCCTGCGATGCCCTGAACTGCGCGTTTAAGGACGCAGGGGCGACATCATGACAGGACGATTATTCAATATGAAATCACTGATACTGTCAGGTGTGTTTCTTTTCTTTGCTGTCTGTGATTCTGCGAGGGCAAATATCGAATGGTCATATTGTGACGCGAATGGACATGTCGGCATTCAGAATATTAATCTGAAGGGTGGAACATTCTTCACTGGTCAGGAGCTGCAGAGCGTTACCGTTCCCATTAGTTATACCTGTTATACAAAATGGAAAAGTTACGGACCCTCTTACTACACAACTCTTAATCTTTACAATATGGGGGAGGTAGTAACTGCACTAAGAAAAAGCGGTCTCGGCATGGATATCACTGTTCAGGAAGGGACGTCGGCTTCCGTAACATTTACATGGAAAGAGATACAGGCAGGATTTTCTGGCTGGAGCAGCTCAAAAGTATTCGGGCAATATATGGACCCGGAGAAAACATATAACCGGAGCGGAACGCTGACGTTTCGTATATTTGTGTATCAGGCGTTTAAGAATAACTTTTTGAACATAACTATACCATCAAGCACGATTAACATATTACCCTATGACCCAAATGGTGTAAGCCCCCCATCTGTTTCATTCAGACCTTTAACTGTTTCTGCGTTTAATCTCAGGTTTATTCCTGACAACTCAGGCACGGTTATTATCTCTCCTTCTAATACTATCAAAATGGGGCATTTTTATACGGAATATAAGGAAACCATGGTGCCCAGGGAAGTACCTTTCACCGTTACAGCACAACAGAATGTCGGAACGCAGATCCCGTTCGTCGCCCCACTGGCTATAGAGTTCAGGACCAACGGTCTGACACTGGCAGATGCTGACAGCACCGTGATTCTTAAGAATAATAAACAAGAAAACAATGGTTTCAGACTGTCGGTAATGGATGTGGATAATAACACACCAGTTAAATTTAATGTGAAAACAGATATGGGATCTATCCATCTTGATAACGGTGCCGGTGGCAGAATTATAAAACAGTATAAAGCAAAGGTCGAAGCTATACCCGGTGCGGTAATTAAAACAGGTGCTTTTTCAGCCGCAATGACAGTGATTGTTACTTACAATTAGCAGGATTAAATACCATTTCCTGATAGTTAATTAAAAAATAGCTATAAATTTATCTTTATGATTATTTTTTTCTTCTCGGTCTTTTTCACTAAAAAAACGGAGAGTTTGCATGTCTTCTGATAAATCAAAAGGGAAGATAGTTTTTTCAGGTAACGATATTCATTATCCCGGACAGACCAACCATGATGCCTGTTTTATTCCGGTAAGTGTCCGCCAGTATGCCGGCGAGCCCCTGTATATCATCGTGGCACACTGGTGCCTGTTGCAGCAGAACTGGGTTCAGCGTAACCAGATAGCAGAGGCGTTTCACATCACGGCCAGACGGGCCAGCTACCTGATTGCCTATCTGCGAAGCAAAACATCGCGGGTGGTCAGCATCTGCCGTCACCAGACCCTGCCCAATAAAGCACGACGCTATGAGATTTATGTTATCCGGGTTCTTGACAGTCCCACCCCGTCCACGCGTCGTGAAAAAGCCGGACCGCCGCCGGTATCAAAACGCCGGGTCGGTAATGGTGACAGGTCGATGGCAAATGAACTGTGGAACCGGCTGTGCAGTAACAGAAATGCGGGAAAGATCCTGAAAAAGAAGGAGGATGAGGATGACGGAACATAACCGGATACCGGCCCGGCAGATTATCGTTTACGGTGACTGCTGGCCGGTGACGATCGCCGTGGCACACCTGGTCCGGAGATTTCTGCCGGGCTGCAACTGTGAAACCGCATACAGGCTGCCTGTTCTGTTGCAGCAATTACGTCGGAAACCGGAGGCCATACTGATACTGTGTCTGCGTCCCCGTGAACATCTCTTTTTGTTCTATTCCCTGAGACAGATACTGCCGGACAACCCGGTTATGATTATCAGCGATGAGCTGTTTTTCAGCGACCGGGTGGTACTGAAGGTATACGGCGGCATCCCGGCGCTGCTGGAGCCGGAACTGGCGGAGATACTTATCCGGGGGCGGCGGGGTGAACAGTGGGCCGGGGGCGCACGCCTGCGCAGGACAGGAGAGCTGGACGCCTTTTTGTTATCTCCGGCTCCGGTGACGGGCTTTCTGGAAGTGCCACCGATATTTAACAATCCGAAGCGGTTGATGAACTATATGGACCAGTTGATGCACCGGGAGATACTGGCATGCGGAGTGAGCCTGGCCCAGTTACGCTTGCTTCAGGAAGTTTACCGTGGACGGGGAAGGCTGTCAGCGTTGTGTGGAAGGCTTAATACGCAGGAGAAGCAAATCTGGCAGGACAAATACCGGTTACTGGTGAAGCTGGGAATGCGGAACCGATTACGGGAACTGCTGTTTGGTACCCGGTTTTGTAAATCATTGCAGCGAACTCCGTTTATCGCTCCGCAATAACCCGCCTCCGGCGACCCTATCCAGAAACCCTGAAACGCCGGCTACACCCGGTGGCGGTGGGGCATGTTTTGCCTGTGGTGTAGTGGAGTAAAATACAGAATTCAGGCGGGACGCTGAATGTATGGCTTTTCATACCGTTTGATAAGTAAAAACGCTTCTGGAATGAAACCCGAAGTGAATGATACGGCCTGAGCAGAAGCGTTACATATTTACTGCATGATCCCGGTATAGCCATGAATTCCCATATACACGCCGACCAGACCAATCAGAATGCTCGAAAAATAGGGCGCCCGCCGGGCAAGCGTCGAAAAACCACTCCAGCGCTTTGCTGCCTGTTGAACGCTTATCGCCGCGCCAACGCCTACCGTCACCAGTGTTAATGCCAGGCCAAGACTAAAGCTCAGCACCATCGTGGCGCCCAGCGTAAACGCTTTAAGCTGGATACAAATCAGTAAAACGGTGATCGCAGCCGGACAGGGGATAAGCCCTCCGGTCAGGCCGAACAGTAGGATCTGTCCATTAGTCACTGTTTGACCATCAAAACGGCGTTGAATATCGGCAGCATGGGCGCGTTCATGGGCATCCTGATACGCTTTTGACGTTGCGCCTTCCGGATGTATGTGACCATGATGGTCATGGTCATGGTCATGGTCATGGTCATGGTCATGGTCATGGTCATGGTCATGGCCGTGGTCGTGATGGTGGTCGTGATGGTGGTCGTGATGGTGGTTTCCCGCCAGCCACTGCTGCTCGCCTCGCCATGTCCGCCAGAACATCCAGCACGCGGTGCTCAGAATAATAATCGCAGAAATTAACTGCAGCCATGGTTCCACTGATTGTGCGGTGAATGCCCGGCTAAGATACATCCCACCCAGAGCGATTAACCAGACGATCGCGGTATGAGAAAGCGTTGCTGCCAGACCGAGCATGACGGCCTGTTTAACCGTACCTTTAATGGCAATAATAAAAGCCGCCATCATAGTTTTGGAGTGCCCTGGTTCAAGCCCGTGCAAAATACCTAATAAAATGGCGCTGGGAATGAAGAACCAGCCGTTTCCTTGCTGAAGAAGTGTCGAAAATTCACCCATGAGAATGATTCTTAGTTGTTTTATGTGGGGCGTCATTCTACTCCCCCCCAGTATGGAATACTACCCCCCAGTAACATCGTAATGCTATAATTTGTATTCGTTAATGTTAGTGAGGTGTTGCAATGTCACATACCATCCGGGACAAACAAAAGCTTAAAGCCAGAACCAGCAAGATTCAGGGACAGGTGATAGCGCTAAAAAAAATGCTGGATGAACCGCATGAATGCGCGGCCGTGTTACAACAGATCGCGGCGATTCGCGGCGCGGTAAATGGCTTAATGCGCGAGGTGATTAAAGGGCATCTGACCGAGCATATCGTTCATCAGAGTGATGAAGCCAGACGTGAAGAAGATTTGGACGTAATATTAAAGGTGCTGGATTCTTATATAAAATAGCCGGGAGTTATATCCCGGCTATCTTTTACTTTAGCCGAAAAACATTACCGATACGCAAAGTAAACCGACGACCAACGTAATGAAATTACCTATTGAACGGTAGGGTTTCAATGCCGGTATCAGGTACGTTGACAACGTGGGCATAATAAACAGAATCATCGCAATGAGCGGGCCGCTAATGGCATAAATCATAGAGATGGCATTCGGGTTAATACAGCAAATAATAAACGTAATCCCGGAAACCAGCATGATAGACAGCGCGCGATTGAACGCCCGGCTTTTTTTCACGCCAACCTGCTGTAGGGTGGTTCTTACCATTTCGGTTGCGCCCTCAATGACGCCGAAATAGGTGCCGAGGAAAGATTTCGACATGGCCACGACGGCAACGATAATACCGGAAATAGAGAGCCAGGCCGGCGCATTGGGCATCATCGAGAGCGCGGAAAGGATGGTAACGCCTTCGTTGCGCGCGTCTTCAATGTATGACGGCGGAATGGAGAGCAGGCAGCTAAAGACAAAGAACAGCACGCTCAGGCAGATAATCAGATAGGCGACCTTCATGATCTTTTTGCATTTATCCATGGCCTGATCGCCAAAATTTTCCCGTCTGTCGATGGCAAACGTCGAAATAATGGGCGTATGGCTAAAAGCAAAAACCATCACCGGAATAGAAATCCATACCTGGTGCAACGTGTGACTATCCAAAGACATCTGCCCGGTCAGTAACGAAGGTTGCCAGCTTCCGGTTAAGTAGAGCGAAAGGAACAAGAAGTAAGCGATAAGTGGAAAGACTAAAAAGCCCATTACGCGAAGAGTGGCATGTCTTCCCATTAAGAAAATCATATTCAGGATAAGTACTACGCCGAAGCTAACTGCCATCCGGATGCGAATATCTATCTGAATATGCTTCGCTAATTGCTCTGTCAGGGAATTGGTAATCGCCACAGCATAAATTAATACCACGACAAAAAACGCAATGAAATAAAGCGTGGTAATAATACTGCCGATTTTCTTGCCGTAATAATGAGTAACGGCGCCAGTAATTCCCTCACCGGCAGAAGTCTTTGAGGAAAGAATAAACTGACACAGCGCCTTATGCGGCCAGTATGTCAGAGGCCAGGCGACCAGCGCGGTAATAAATAGCACGATTGCGCCTGCCGATCCCAACTGGATGGGAAGGAAAAGAGTGCCTGCGCCTACAGCCGTTCCGTATAATGCAAAACTCCAGAGAGTCTCATCTTTTGACCAAATTTTAGACATTATTTGAATTTATCAACTATAAAACACACAAAAAGAAGCGCAATTTACCATAAATAGCGTCAGTTGGGGGCGTTTTAAGCAGATGGATGTCGTGGAGGAGGAGGGCCGGGAGCGTTGCGATCCCGGCAAAAAATAGCAATATCATGCACTAACGCGCTGTTGGCGGCGGGTCACTATTCGCTGGCGTAAAACATCGTATGCCCAGTTGTACAGCATCGTGTACGGCAAAAAGAACAGGAAGAAACCAATTTCCAGGGTGAATGCTTGTAGCAGGCTGACATTCAGTACCCAGGCGACAATACTCACGCCAATGACAATAAACCCACTTTCAAATCCTAACGCATGGAGTGCGCGCACTTTGGCGGTTCGTCTCACCTGATGCGCAGGCCACAGTCGATCAAACAGAGCGTTATAAATGATATTCCAGATCATGGCCGTCGTTGCCAGCAATATCGTCAGGCCGCCCATCTCCAGCACCGAGCGCTGCATTAGCCAGGCGGTCGTTGGCGCCAGTATCGCAGTTGCAATACCTTCAAAACAGACAGCATGGAAAATACGCTCCGGCAGCGAGCGACGTTGTATGGCGTCATGTTGCATAAACGAAAAAACCTTACTCTTAATCAAGCTAAAGAAATTTCCGCTATTTTATCGTTTAATGTGATACCTAAAAGATAACATCCATCGATAAAGTAGATAGGTTATGCGTTACTCACCTGAAGCGTTAATGGCATTTGTTGAGACCGTCTCTTGCGGTTCGTTTTCTGCGGCGGCGCGCCGCCTGCGTAAAAGCCAGTCCACCATTAGTACCGCCATTGCGCATCTGGAGGCGGATCTGGGATTCTCATTATTTGATCGATCATCGCGCCAGCCCGTTCTGACCGAAGAAGGAAAACGGGTGCTTAGCTATGTTCAGGCTATTTTATCGGCGAGCGATCGTCTGGATGAGGTGGCGCTGACGTTATCCGGCGAGACGGAGGCAAGACTCACGTTCGTCCTCTCTGATACCCTGCACCCTGACAGTCTGGAAGAGTTAATGGCGCAGTTTGATCGTCAATTTCCGCATACCGAGTTTGAATGCTTGATCGGAGAAAATGATGATGTCATCGACCTGCTGCAAAAAGGGCGCGCCCAGATAGGCCTGATTGAAGCGCGTGATGACTATCCCACAGACATTGGCGCGACGCGTCTGCCTGTTCAAAGCTGGATGGGCGTTTATGTGGCGACCACGCATCCGTTGGCGTCGCAGACGAACCTGCAATGGGAGCAACTGCATACCTGGCGCGAGCTGCGTCTGAATACCTACCTTGACTCTAATGCCAACATTACGCGCGGCCCGGCCTGGTCAGCGCCAAACTATTTATTACTGTTGAGCATGGCGGTTCAGGGATTTGGCTGGTGCGTATTGCCCTGCGCGCTGGTGGAAGAGTTTGCGGCGGAAAAACCGCTGGCGCAGCTGGATGTTCCTGGCTGGCCGAGGGCGATTGCTATTGATTTGCTGTGGAACAAGAAAACGCCGCCCGGAACGGCGGGGAACTGGCTTCGCTACCATTTGCAGCAGAAATAAGCTGCGTCACCGTCAAATCAGCGTCATTTCCTTTGTGATAAAACTCACTTTTTTTAAACAATCAAGATAACTAATTTTAACAATGCTCTACTATGGCGGTGTCATTTTGCGCTGAGGTGGTAATGAAAGAGGTTGTGATAGTGGGGGCTTTACGGACACCCATCGGCTGTTTTCAGGGAACGCTGGCCCGTCATTCCGCCGTCGAGCTGGGGAGCATGGTCGTAAAAGCGTTAATTGAGCGCACCGGCGTGGACGCTAACGCTATCGATGAGGTCATCCTCGGTCAGGTGCTGACGGCTGGTGCCGGGCAGAATCCGGCGCGCCAGTCAGCCATCAAAGGAGGGCTGCCGACTACCGTTTCCGCCATTACCATTAATGACGTTTGTGGTTCCGGTTTAAAAGCGTTGCACCTGGCGACGCAGGCTATTCAGTGCGGCGAAGCGGACATTGTTATTGCGGGCGGGCAGGAGAATATGAGCCGTGCGCCGCATGTCCTCAATGACAGCCGTAGCGGCGCGTTGCCTGATGCCGACAATCTGGTGGATAGTCTGGTACATGATGGCTTATGGGATGCCTTCAACGATTATCACATTGGCGTGACGGCAGAAAACCTGGCGCGGGAATATGGCATCAGCCGCGAGTTACAGGATGCTTATGCGCTCAGTTCGCAACAAAAAGCCAGGGCCGCGATTGATACCGGACGTTTTAAAGATGAGATTGTCCCCATCGTCACGCAACGTAATGGGCAGACCGCAATTGTCGATACGGATGAACAACCGCGGGCCGACACCAGTGCGGAGGGGTTAGCCCTGCTGCATCCGGCGTTTGATAGTTTAGGTTCGGTGACGGCGGGTAATGCCTCCTCAATCAACGATGGCGCCGCCGCGGTGATGATGATGAGCGAGGCGAAAGCCCAGGCGCTGGGGCTGCCGGTGCTGGCGCGCATCCGCGCGTTTGCCAGCGTCGGCGTCGATCCTGCGCTAATGGGGATTGCGCCGGTATATGCTACCCGGCGCTGTCTGGAGCGTGCCGGCTGGCAACTGACGGAGGTCGACCTTATCGAAGCCAACGAAGCGTTTGCCGCCCAGGCGTTGTCGGTAGGAAAAATGCTGGAATGGGATGAGCGACGGGTAAACGTTAATGGCGGCGCGATTGCGCTGGGGCATCCCATTGGCGCTTCCGGCTGTCGAATTCTGGTTTCACTGGTGCACGAAATGGTTAAACGCGACGCGCGAAAAGGCCTGGCGACGCTGTGTATCGGTGGCGGTCAGGGCGTTGCTTTAACCATTGAACGCGATTGATCCTACGCCAGCCACCCTTTTCCTGCTTCAGTATTCCGTCATAAAAAGCCCTCTATCACGAGGGCAAAGCCAGTGACAGACCCCCCTTTTTCGTTATAGCGCAGAACGTCTTGCCGCGTCGGGCATTGCAGACGCATACCGCTTTTAATTCAATTCGCACATCAGACCTCGTTCTAAAACAAGCTTCAATTTTTATCTGAGTAACCGCATACAGCACCTGGCGCACATGTCTGAAAATCATACAAGTGTATAAGTTTTAGCGCCGTTCGTGATCGCTACAGCAGTTTTAAAAATAACCAACCATATAAATGAAACGTTGTTTTATTTATTGTTGAAAACCTTCATCCAGGCGACTATGATGCCGTTAAATAAATCAAAACAGTGTTTTGATTTTATGCCATTGCGATCGATTTATCATTGGAGGGAAAAGTGGACGTAAGGCAAAGCATCCATAGCGAGCACGCTAAAACGCTGGACACCCAGGCGCTGCGACGCGAGTTTTTAATAGAAAATATTTTTGTCGCTGATGAATATACGATGGTCTACAGCCATATCGACCGTATTATTGTCGGCGGCATTATGCCCGTCAGCCATCCCGTTGAAATCGGCGGAGAGGTGGGTAAACAGCTTGGCGTTTCCCGGTTACTGGACCGCCGCGAGCTGGGCGTCATTAATATTGGCGGCGCGGGCGCCATTATCGTTGACGGGCAGCGCCATGACATTGGTCATCGTGATGCTCTGTATATTGGTAAAGGGGCGAAAGAGCTGGTCTTCGTCAGCAATGAGGCGAGCAGACCGGCGAAGTTTTATTACAACTGCGCGCCAGCGCATACCGCTTATCCGACGAAAAAAGTGTCGCCTGCCGACGTTGCGCCCGTCACCTTAGGCGATAACCTCACCAGTAACCGTCGCACCATCAATAAATACTTCGTACCGGATGTACTGGAAACCTGTCAGCTCAGTATGGGACTCACCGAACTGGCGCCCGGCAATCTATGGAACACCATGCCATGCCATACCCATGAGCGCCGTATGGAAGTGTACCTCTATTTCAATATGGAAGAAGACAGTTGCGTTTTCCATATGATGGGGCAGCCTCAGGAAACCCGTCATATTGTGATGCGTAATGAACAGGCGGTTATTTCCCCAAGCTGGTCAATACATTCCGGCGTTGGCACCAAAGCCTATACGTTTATTTGGGGCATGGTGGGAGAAAATCAGGTCTTCGATGACATGGATCACGTTGCGGTACAAGATCTGCGCTAGTCGCGACCGGTGATAACGCCTGTGCGTGACAGGCATGACAAAAATAAGGATTAACAATGATTTTGAATGCATTTTCTCTTGAAGGTAAAGTCGCGGTTGTGACGGGGTGCGATACCGGATTGGGGCAGGGGATGGCGTTAGGGCTGGCGGAAGCGGGCTGTGACATTGTCGGTATTAACATTGTTGAACCGACGGAAACTATTGCGCGCGTCACCGCTCTGGGACGTCGTTTTTTAAGCCTGACAGCCGATCTGCGTCAAATCGATGGCATTCCGGCGCTACTGGAACGGGCGGTGACGGAATACGGTCATATTGATATTCTGGTGAATAACGCGGGTTTAATCCGTCGTGAAGATGCGATTGATTTCACGGAAAAAGACTGGGATGACGTCATGAACCTGAACATCAAGAGCGTGTTCTTTATGTCTCAGGCGGCGGCAAAACATTTTATTGCCCAGGGCAACGGCGGCAAAATTATTAATATCGCGTCTATGCTTTCCTTCCAGGGCGGCATTCGCGTTCCGTCTTATACCGCGTCGAAAAGCGGCGTAATGGGAATAACGCGTCTGATGGCGAACGAGTGGGCGAAACACAATATCAATGTAAACGCCATCGCGCCGGGCTATATGTCCACGAATAATACCCAGCAATTGCGCGCTGATGCACAACGTAGCGCCGAAATTCTCGACCGTATTCCGGCTGGACGTTGGGGGCTACCGGGCGATTTAATGGGCCCGGTAGTCTTCCTGGCATCCAGCGCCGCTGATTATATTAACGGCTATACCATAGCGGTAGATGGCGGTTGGCTGGCGCGTTAATCCGCTACTGACAAATGCGTTTCTGGGAAAGTCGACTCTTTGGCCGAAAAAACTGATAAAGCCCTGTCCTCGTACAGGGTTTTTTTATGATCTCATTAGCATAGTCCATATTGTGGGTTTAACTTAATCCATATATTGTTAAATAATAGCTATGATCAATGCTTTAACTTATTGAAATATTGATGGTTTGAAAAAATAGCCGGCAACGGCGTTAAATTTAAAAAGTGTAATATCCATCACATATCGCTATAGCGTAGCCATTTAATCCATATTTATGCCGTTTCCAGCCTGACACTTGAGGAAGAGTATCCCGTACTTTCAGGCTATGTCTTACTCTGTTGTGGCAGGAAAATATGGTCTCTATTAATCATGACTCTGCTTTAACGCCGCGTTCGCTTCGCGACACACGACGTATGAATATGTTTGTTTCGGTTTCTGCAGCGGTAGCGGGACTGTTATTTGGTCTGGATATCGGCGTTATCGCCGGGGCGCTGCCTTTTATTACCGACCATTTCGTACTGACCAGCCGGCTGCAGGAATGGGTCGTCAGCAGTATGATGCTTGGCGCGGCAATTGGCGCATTATTTAACGGCTGGCTTTCATTCCGGCTGGGGCGTAAGTATAGCCTGATGGCTGGCGCGATTTTGTTTGTGCTCGGCTCGCTGGGGTCGGCGTTTGCTTCCAGCGTGGAAGTATTGATTGGCGCCCGCGTGATACTGGGCGTAGCAGTAGGGATTGCCTCCTATACCGCGCCGCTTTATCTCTCTGAAATGGCAAGTGAAAATGTTCGCGGTAAAATGATCAGTATGTATCAACTGATGGTGACGTTAGGCATTGTGCTGGCTTTTTTATCCGATACGGCATTCAGCTACAGCGGCAACTGGCGCGCGATGTTGGGCGTACTGGCGCTGCCTGCGGTGTTGCTCATTATTCTGGTGGTATTCCTGCCGAATAGTCCGCGTTGGCTGGCGCAAAAAGGTCGCCATATTGAAGCGGAAGAGGTGCTGCGTATGCTGCGCGATACCTCGGAAAAAGCCCGTGATGAACTGAATGAGATTCGGGAAAGCCTCAAACTCAAGCAGGGCGGGTGGGCATTATTTAAAGCTAACCGCAATGTTCGCCGCGCCGTGTTCCTCGGTATGTTGCTACAGGCAATGCAGCAGTTCACCGGCATGAACATCATTATGTACTATGCGCCGCGCATTTTTAAAATGGCCGGCTTTACCACCACGGAACAGCAAATGATCGCCACGCTGGTGGTCGGACTGACCTTTATGTTCGCGACGTTTATCGCCGTCTTTACGGTCGATAAGGCCGGGCGTAAACCGGCGTTAAAAATCGGTTTCAGCGTAATGGCGTTAGGGACATTGGTGTTGGGCTACTGCCTGATGCAGTTTGATAACGGTACGGCATCAAGCGGTCTCTCCTGGCTTTCCGTTGGGATGACGATGATGTGTATCGCCGGTTACGCGATGAGCGCCGCTCCGGTGGTGTGGATACTGTGTTCGGAAATCCAGCCGCTGAAATGTCGTGATTTTGGCATTACCTGTTCAACCACGACAAACTGGGTATCGAACATGATCATCGGCGCGACATTCCTGACACTGTTGGACAGCATTGGCGCGGCAGGTACATTCTGGCTTTACACCGCGCTGAATATCGCTTTTATCGGCATCACCTTCTGGCTGATTCCGGAAACCAAAAATGTCACCCTGGAGCATATCGAACGCAAGCTAATGGCGGGCGAGAAGCTAAGAAATATTGGCATGTAATCCCCCCTCCCATGCCGGATAACGCCTGTTATCCGGCATGATGAAAAATAGACTGGAAACGGATGTGTAAGTTTGCTTCACTGCCATAATGCTTTACAAAAAGGAGAGCGCAGTGAAAACGATCGGACTGTTGGGTGGTATGAGCTGGGAATCGACTATCCCTTATTACCGTTTAATCAATGAAGGCATTAAACAGCAGCTGGGAGGCCTGCACTCGGCGAGCTTACTGCTGCATAGCGTAGATTTCCACGATATTGAAGTATGTCAACGCCGCGGCGAGTGGGATAAAGCGGGCGATATCCTGGCGCAGGCCGCGCAGGGGTTACAGCAGGCGGGCGCAGAAGGCATTGTGCTGTGTACCAACACCATGCATAAAATCGCGCACATTATTGAATCTCGTTGTTCTCTGCCTTTCCTACACATCGCGGATGCTACCGGGCGAGCCATCGCCCGTCAGGGGTTGCATCGCGTGGCGCTATTAGGGACCCGCTATACGATGGAGCAAGATTTTTATCGCGGGCGGCTGGAACAGCAATTTGCGATTGAGACCATCGTGCCGGAGGCGGACGATCGGGCGCGTATCAATCAGGTCATTTTTGACGAGCTCTGCCAAGGGACATTCACTGACGCGTCGCGCCACTATTATTTACAGGTTATCGAACAACTGGCTGCGCAAGGCGCGCAGGGCGTTATTTTTGGCTGCACTGAAATAGGTTTGCTTGTTCCCCAGACGCAAAGCGCGCTACCGGTTTTCGATACCACGGCAATTCATGCCGCAGATGCCGTGAGCTTTATGCTTTCGTCATCGGCCCCAGAATAACCTCCAGCGGTTCGACCAGGCGCGAAAGATGCGTTTGTAAATGCTTACTGAAGGCGTCAACCAGCGCGGAGGCGGGGCGGTGTAGCGGGCGAATCAGGCTGACGGTAAAGGGCACGTCAATGCTGAAGCGGCGAACGGTGACGCCGCTGGCGGCATAGTCCAGCGCGGTCAGCGGGTTAACGATCGAAACGCCCGCCCCGGCGCGCACCATCGCGCAGACGGAGGCCGCGCTATGCGTTTCCACCACCATTCTGCGCTTCACCTGATGTTCGGCAAATAACGTATCCAACAACTGTCGATAGCTGTCCAGGCGGGAGAGGCTGATAAAGTTTTCCCCCTGAAAATCGTCTGGCGTCAGTACCGTTTTGGCGGCAAGCGGATGGTCGCAGGGCAGTACGCACACTTCATTTAGCGTTAGTAACTCGGTACGGGTTGTTCCTGCCGGGGCATGAAGCGTCTCCGTCAGCCCTAAATCGTGGCGCTGAGCGGAGAGCCACTCTTCCAGCAACGGCGACTCCTGCGGCACAATATTCAGGCTGACATCCGGATAACGCGCCAGAAAAGGCGGTAGTAGCGGCGGCAAAAAGGATTGTGAAAAGACCGGCAGGCAGGCGATAGAGAGTTCGCCCTGACGGAACTCGCGCAGACTTTCCGCCGCGCTGACGATGCGATCCAACCCATACCAGGAGCGTTGTACCTCTTCGAATAGGCGTAGCCCTTGCACCGTTGGATGTAAGCGCCCGCGTGTGCGCTCAAACAGCGTTAATCCCAGTACTTTCTCAAAACGCGCCAGCTCGCGACTGACGGTAGGCTGCGAGGTATGCAGCAGCCGCGCCGCTTCGGTGAGATTTCCGGCGGTCATTACGGCGTGAAAAATTTCAATGTGACGTAAATTAACGGCAGCCATACGTTTCCCTGAATCATTTATCCCATATCATTTTTGCATAGACTGACAATAAAACGATATTTTTTATTCTTTCTAAGGTATGGCGTAATCGTTAAAAAGCCTGTTCCGGAGTTTGTTATGTCATTGCCGCATTATCACGCTGAAACTGACCTTAACGCTGAAAATTTGCTCAGATTGCCTGCTGAATTCGGCTGTCCGGTCTGGGTCTATGACGCGCACATTATTCGCCGTCAGATAGCCGCCCTGCAGCAGTTTGACGTCGTGCGTTTTGCGCAAAAAGCCTGTTCGAACATTCATATCCTGCGCTTAATGCGCGCGCAGGGTGTCAAGGTGGATTCTGTTTCATTGGGAGAGATCGAACGTGCGCTGGCGGCGGGCTACGATCCGCAAACGTGCCCTGATGATATCGTTTTTACCGCCGATGTGATTGACGCCGCCACGCTGGCGCGCGTCAGCGAACTGCATATTCCGGTCAATGCCGGCTCGGTAGATATGCTGACGCAGCTTGGTCAGGTTTCGCCTGGGCATCGCGTCTGGTTGCGCGTGAATCCTGGCTTTGGTCACGGCCACAGCCAGAAAACCAACACCGGGGGCGAAAACAGCAAACACGGCATCTGGCATAGCGATCTTCCGGCGGCGCTGGCGGTAATGCAGAAATACCGACTGAAACTTGTCGGTATCCATATGCACATTGGTTCCGGCGTCGATTACGGCCATCTGGAGCAGGTTTGCGGCGCGATGGTACGCCAGGTGCTGGAATGTGGTCAGGATGTGGAGGCGATTTCGGCAGGCGGCGGACTCTCGATACCTTATCGTGAGGGAGAAGAGCCCGTTGATACGCGCCATTACTATGGCCTGTGGAACGCGGCGCGCGAGCAAATCGCCCGCCATCTGGGACATGCGGTCAAACTTGAGATCGAACCCGGACGTTATCTGGTGGCGCAATCGGGCGTGCTGGTAACGCAGGTGCGTAGCGTAAAACAGATGGGAAGCCGCCATTTCGTGCTGGTAGATGCGGGTTTTAACGATCTGATGCGCCCGGCGATGTACGGTAGCTATCACCGTATTTCGGCGCTGGCGGCGGATGGTCGCGCGCTTGAAAATGGCCCGTGGGTCGAGACGGTGGTCGCCGGGCCGCTATGCGAATCAGGCGATGTTTTTACGCAGCAGGAAGGGGGAATGGTTGAAACACGCGCCTTACCTGCGGTCATCCCCGGCGATTACCTCGTATTGCACGATACCGGCGCGTACGGTGCGTCTATGTCATCGAATTACAACAGCCGCCCGCTCCTGCCGGAAGTACTGTTTGACAATGGACAGGCGCGGCTGATCCGCCGTCGTCAGACCATTGAGGAGCTGTTAGCGCTGGAGATGTTCTGAAGCGCATCATTAGGCCGGACGTTGAAAAAACGGGCCCGCGGCGACGGACTCGCGCAGAATCAGCGTGCCGGTAAAGGGTGGGATCGGGGCGACCGGCTCGCTGTTCGCCAGACGAACGGCCTGATCGATCGCGGTGGCTATCATATCCTCGATGGGTAAATAGACTGTTGAAAGCCCCGGTTCAAGCCAGGTTGCGCCCGGCGCATCGTCAAAACCAAACAGCGACACATCCTGCGGGATGCGTAATCCGGCCTGGCGCAGCGCTTTTGCCGCGCCCAGCGCCGTGTCATCATTACAGGCGAATAGCGCGCTAAACGTGACGCCTTCCTCCAGTAATTCCCGGCAGGCGTCATAGCCGCGCGTCAGCGTGTAATCGCCGTATTTCACTTTTGCCGGTTGCCAGGGGATGCCATATTTTTCCAGCGCCTTGCGATAACCCGCTACGCGTGATGTGCCGGTGGGAGTATGAACAGGCAGCGTAATACAGGCGATATCGCGATGGCCCTGCGTAATCAGATATTCCACCGCCTGGAATGCCGCCGTCTCCTGCTCGAAGAAAATAGCGCGATCGCGGGCTTGAGTGACGTTGCGATTAATAATCACCAGCGGCATTTCCGTGGCGTCAATCAACGACAAAATCGCTGGCTCATCCATATAGCGAGTGTAAAGAATAATAGCGTCGCACTGTCTGTCGGCCAACATTTGTACGGCTTTCTGCTCTCGTTCCGGCGTATCGTGACCATCGGTGACGATCAACTGCTTGTTATGAGACTCCGCCTGGCGCGACGCCCGGCGCAACAAACTGCCGAAATAGAAGCCGTCAAACGTAGAGACGACCAGACCGATGCTGTTGCTGGTGCGATTCGCCAGCGAGCGTGCCAGCAGGTTGGGGCGATAGTCCAGAGCCTGCATCGCCGTAAACACTTTCTGGCGCGTGCTTTCTTTTACCTGCCCCGTCCCATTCAGCACTCGTGAGACGGTGGCCTTTGATACGCCCGCATGGCGGGAAACATCCAGCATTGTCGCCATCATGCTACCCTGATTAATCGGTTGTCGACAGGTGTCCGGTATCCGTCGGCGTGGATACCGAATGTCGGCGTACCAGTGTCGGACTAAATACATGAGTTACTTCCGGCGTAGGGCATTTCCCTGCCAGCGCTAACGCCAGCTCCGCCGCCTGTGTCGCCATGGTGACAATCGGATACCGAATGGTGGTCAGTCGGGGACGCACATAGCGTGAGACCAGTACATCATCAAAACCGATGAGCGATACTTCGCCCGGCACCCCCACGCCATTATCATTTAATACGCCCATCGCGCCGGCCGCCATCGAGTCGTTATAGCAGGCCACCGCGGTAAAATTTCTGCCGCGGCCTAATAACTCAGTCATCGCCTGCTCGCCGCCGCTTTCATCCGGTTCGCCGAACGTCACCAGCCGATCGTTAGCCGGGATATGGCTTTCCGCCAGCGCATCGTAATAGCCCCTCAGGCGATCTTCGGCATCAGAGATGGTGTGGTTGGAACAGATATACCCAATACGCGTATGACCTTGCTGGATCAGATGTCGGGTCGCCAGCCATGCCCCGTAACGGTCATCCAGCGCGACACAGCGGTGTTCTAACCCCGGTAAAATGCGGTTAATCAGCACCATGCCGGGGATTTGCTTCATTAATGAGGCCAGGTCCGCATCCGGAATCATTTTGGCGTGCACCACTAACGCTGCGCAACGATGACGTATCAACTGTTCAATAGCCTGACGCTCTTTTTGTTCGTTATGATACCCGTTGCCAATCAGTAAAAAATTGCCGGTGTGATACGCCACCTGTTCAACGGCTTTCACCATCGCGCCGAAAAAAGGATCGGAAACGTCGCCGACCACCAGACCGAGGGTTTCCGTTGCCTGTTGTGCCAGCGCGCGCGCGTTGGCGTTAGGGTGATAGCTCAGTGACTCCATTGCGCTGGTCACCGCCAGCCGGGACGCTTCGCTGGCTTTTGGCGAATCGTTAATAACGCGAGAAACGGTGGCGACTGAAACACCGGCCAGTCGGGCTACATCTTTTATGGTCGCCATGATAATACCTATAGTGGGTAAACGCTTACATTACGCCAGTTTTACGGAAAATGAACCTCTGTTCAAGCCTCTTGCCCCGCCGTGTCGGGCAAATGTGACCTGCACGGGAGAAATGCGTCTGTAAAGTGACAATACAAATCTTTCGTTACAGTTTGCGAAGCGCTGTTGCGATTGTCTGCTGGCAGGCCAGCGAGTCAGGTTGATAGAGTGGTGATCCCAGAGGTATTGATAGGTGGAATCAACGTCATTGTTGATCACACGAATTACACCAACCTGCGTAGAGATGCGCAGGTTTTTTTTTGTTTCGCCTGAACCTGTAACAGTAACGGATAATTTACACAACTCGTTGCATTTCCGTTTATTCCTTTGCGTTTTCGGACTGGCGATGCAGACGCGCGAAGCCCACAATCAAGATCCCAGAGGTATTGATTGGTGAGATTATTCGGTACGCTCTTCGTACCTGTCTCTTGCACCAACCTGCGCGGATGCGCAGGTTTTTTTTCGAACCTATTTTGCTATCGCTCCTGTTACGCAACTCGTGTAATCTGCCACAATTCATGTTTTAGCGAATTGTCGGCCAAAGGGAGTTGAAATGCTGTTTGGATTTTTCCGTAACCTGTTTCGCGTGCTTTATCGTGTGCGCGTCACTGGCGATGTCCGGGCGCTACAGGGGAACCGGGTCTTAATTACCCCCAATCACGTTTCATTTATCGATGGTATGCTACTGGCGCTGTTTTTGCCGGTACGGCCTGTCTTTGCGGTATATACCTCCATCAGCCAGCAATGGTATATGCGCTGGTTAACGCCGCTGATCGATTTTGTGCCGCTCGATCCCACTAAACCCATGTCCATTAAACACCTGGTGCGTCTGGTGGAGCAGGGGCGCCCAGTGGTGATTTTCCCGGAAGGGCGGATTTCCGTGACCGGTTCGCTGATGAAAATTTATGACGGCGCAGGCTTTGTGGCGGCAAAATCGGGCGCAACCGTCATTCCGCTCCGCATTGACGGCGCGGAGCTTACCCCTTTCAGCCGCCTGAAAGGTCTGGTTAAACGGCGCTTATTCCCCCGCATTCAGCTTCATATTTTACCGCCGACGCAAATACCGATGCCGGAAGCGCCGCGCGCGCGCGACAGACGTAAGATAGCGGGTGAGATGCTGCACCAGATCATGATGGAAGCGCGTATGGCGGTGCGCCCGCGCGAGACGTTATACGAATCGTTGCTGGCGGCGCAATATCGTTACGGCGCGGGTAAAAACTGTATTGAGGACATTAACTTTACGCCGGATACGTATCGTAAGTTACTGACCAAGACGCTTTTTGTTGGCCGGATTCTGGAAAAGTACAGCGTTGAGGGCGAGAGAATCGGTTTAATGCTGCCGAATGCCGCCATCAGCGCGGCGGTGATTTTCGGCGCGGTTTCTCGTCGCCGCATTCCGGCCATGATGAACTATACGGCGGGGGTAAAAGGGCTGACCAGCGCGATTACTGCGGCGGAAATTAAAACGATTTTTACCTCCCGCCAGTTCCTCGATAAAGGTAAATTGTGGCACCTGCCGGAGCAGCTAACGCAGGTTCGCTGGGTTTACCTGGAAGATTTAAAAGCGGACGTCACACCCGCCGACAAGCTGTGGATTTTTGCCCACCTCCTGGCGCCGCGACTGGCGCAGGTAAAACAGCAGCCGGAAGACGCGGCGATTATTCTTTTTACTTCCGGCTCGGAAGGGCACCCGAAAGGGGTGGTGCACAGCCATAAAAGCATTCTGGCGAACGTCGAGCAGATAAAAACGATTGCGGATTTCACCGCCAATGACCGTTTTATGTCGGCGCTGCCGCTCTTTCACTCGTTCGGTTTGACGGTGGGCCTGTTTACGCCGTTGTTGACCGGCGCGGAAGTGTTTCTTTATCCAAGTCCGCTGCACTACCGCATTGTGCCGGAACTGGTCTATGACCGTAACTGTACCGTGTTGTTTGGTACGTCAACCTTCCTCGGCAACTATGCGCGCTTTGCCAATCCGTATGATTTTTATCGCCTGCGCTATGTGGTGGCCGGTGCGGAAAAACTTCAGGAGAGCACCAAACAACTGTGGCAGGATAAATTCGGTCTGCGCATTCTTGAGGGCTACGGGGTAACGGAATGCGCGCCAGTAGTCTCGATTAACGTGCCGATGGCGGCTAAGCCTGGCACTGTTGGCCGCATTCTGCCTGGCATGGACGCGCGTCTGCTGGCGGTGCCCGGTATTGAAAACGGCGGTCGGCTACAGCTGAAAGGGCCGAATATCATGAATGGCTATCTGCGCGTGGAAAAACCGGGCGTGCTGGAGGTGCCGTCGGCGGAAAACGCCAGAGGCGAAACTGAGCGCGGCTGGTACGACACGGGCGATATTGTACGCTTCGATGAAAATGGTTTTGTGCAGATTCAGGGGCGCGCGAAACGCTTTGCGAAAATTGCTGGCGAAATGGTCTCGCTGGAGATGGTCGAGCAACTGGCGCTTGGCGTTTCGGCGGACAAAATGCACGCTACCGCCATTAAAAGCGATGCCAGCAAAGGTGAAGCGCTGGTATTGTTTACGACTGACAGCGAACTCACCCGAGAAAAATTACAGCACTATGCCCGTGAACACGGTATTCCGGAACTTGCCGTCCCGCGTGATATCCGTTATCTGAAACAGCTTCCCTTGCTTGGCAGCGGGAAACCCGATTTTGTGACGCTGAAAAGTTGGGTGGATGCGCCGGAACAACATCATGAGTGAGTCAGTACGTACTAACACCTCCATCTGGTCGAAAGGGATGCTGTCGGTGATTGTCGCGCAGTTTCTCTCGGCTTTTGGCGATAATGCGCTGCTGTTTGCGACGCTGGCACTGCTGAAAGCTCAGTTTTATCCGGACTGGAGCCAGCCTGTTTTGCAAATGGTGTTTGTGGGCGCTTACATTCTTTTTGCGCCGTTTGTCGGCCAGATAGCGGACAGCTTTGCCAAAGGCCGGGTGATGATGGTCGCCAATGGTCTTAAACTGGCGGGAGCGGCAGGTATCTGCCTCGGCGTGAATCCTTTTGTCGGTTATACGTTGGTCGGGATTGGCGCGGCGGCTTATTCTCCGGCGAAATACGGTATTCTGGGCGAACTGACGACGGGCGATAAGCTGGTGAAAGCCAATGGCCTGATGGAAGCCTCTACGATTGCGGCGATTTTGCTCGGTTCCGTCGCGGGCGGCGTATTGGCCGACTGGCATGTCATCGCTGCGCTGGTTGCCTGCGCGTTGGCCTACGCTGGCGCAGTGGCGGCGAACCTGTTTATCCCGAAGCTTGTGGCGGCGCGTCCAGGACAATCCTGGCGGTTGTCGGCGATGACGCGTAGCTTCTTCAGCGCTTGCGTTGTCCTTTGGCGTAACGGTGAAACGCGTTTTTCGCTGGTGGGGACCGGGCTATTCTGGGGCGCAGGCGTGACGCTGCGTTTTCTGCTGGTGCTGTGGGTGCCGGTGGCGCTGGGGATTACGGATAACGCCACGCCGACTTACCTGAACGCCATGGTGGCGGTAGGCATTGTGGTCGGCGCGGGCGCGGCGGCAAAACTGGTGACGCTGGAGACCGTATCGCGCTGTATGCCCGCCGGGATTTTGATTGGCGTTGTGGTTGCGATCTTCTCATTACAGCACGCATTGCTGCCTGCTTATGCCTTGTTGCTGTTGATAGGTATGCTGGGCGGCTTTTTTGTGGTGCCGCTCAACGCTTTGCTCCAGGAGCGCGGTAAGAAGAGCGTTGGCGCCGGGAATGCCATTGCCGTACAAAATCTGGGCGAGAATAGCGCCATGCTATTAATGCTGGGACTGTACTCGCTGGCGGTGCTGGTTGGCGTTCCGGCAGTGGCGATAGGTATCGGCTTTGGCGTGCTGTTCGCGCTGGCGATCGCGGCGCTGTGGATCTGGCAGCGCCGGCAGGCATCATACTGAGTGAATATGCCGGGCGGCGAGCGCGCGTTATCCGGCTTACATTGTCTCTGTAAGCCCGGAAGCGTAGCGCCACCGGGCACTGACTATCACGGCGCCGGGTAGGTATAAACCTGATGCGCCGCCTCAATCTCCGCCAGGACCTCTTCGCTTAACGTCAGATGCAGACTTTCCACATTCGTCTTGAGCTGCGCCATCGTGGTTGCGCCCAGTAACGTACTGGCGACAAACGGCTGGCGGCGAACAAAGGCCAGCGCCATCTGCGCCGGATCAAGATTGTGACGCTTCGCGATATCGACGTAGGCGGCAACGGCTTTTTGCGCCTGTTCGCCGCTGTAACGTGTGAAGCGGCTGAACAAGGTATTCCGCGCGCCTGCGGGTTTGGCCCCGTTCAGGTATTTACCGGTTAATGTGCCAAACGCCAGACAGGAGTAGGCGAGCAATTCAACACCTTCATACTGGCTGACTTCCGCCAGTCCGACCTCGTAGCTGCGGTTTAACAGGCTATAGGGGTTCTGGATCGTGACAATATGCGGCAGGTCATGTTTTTCCGCCAGGTGCAGATAGCGCATAACGCCAAACGCTGTCTCATTTGAAACGCCAATATAACGAATCTTACCCGCTCGCTGAAACTCACTTAGCGCGTCTAACGTCTCCAGCAGACTTACTACTGGCGTGGAGTCCGTCCAGTTATAGCCGAGTTTACCGAAGCAGTTAGTGGGGCGCTGCGGCCAGTGCACCTGATACAAATCCAGATAGTCGGTCTGCAACCGGGTCAAACTGTCGTGTAGCGCTTCGCGAATATTTTTACGATCCAGCGCCTGATGAGGCCGGATGCCTTGATCATTATTACGTGCCGGTCCGCTAACTTTGCTGGCGATGATCAGTTTTTCACGGTTGCCGCGTTTGGCGAGCCAGTTACCGATATAGGACTCCGTCAGCCCTTGTGTTTCCGGGCGCGGCGGTACCGGATACATCTCGGCGGCATCGATAAGGTTAATGCCATTTGCGATGGCATAGTCGAGCTGTGCGTGAGCGTCGGCTTCGCTGTTTTGTTCACCAAATGTCATTGTGCCCAGCCCTAGCGTACTTACTTCGAGCGAGCTGTGGGGTATACGGTGATAGTGCATAGCCGTTTCCTTTTTATTATGAAGTCAGAAATTCCCGACAAAGGACAATAAAAATGGCAGAGGGAAGGCAAAAGGGAAAGTAAAATTGCAGGCTGCGCGGCGTAATTGTTACCGGGCGTGGTCGCCACGCACCGTTACGGGACGCAGCCTGAAGGCTTGCAGAACGCTGACCTCGATCACAGGCCACCGCTTAACGTTCGATGATTTGAGACACTTCGTCACGGTTGATTTGCATCTCGTTTCCCTGTGCATCGGTATAGCTGACCAGACCGGTATCATCGTCAACTTGTGGTTTTCCATCGGTCAGGATCATACGACCATCTTTCGTCGCCATTACATAATCGCTGCTGCATCCGGATACCGCAAAAGCCAACCCTACTGCGGAAATTACAACTGCCCACTTTTTCATCCGTTTGTCCTCACATAGCCTGCATCTGATAATAGTCTGTTAATCATATGTCTGATAATAGTCTAGTAATAACGCGCAGCTCTGCATGTCGGAAGCAGCAAAATCTTAATCTGTGAGAAGAAAGGAAATAAAGTGAGTATTCGCTCCCCGGCGGGGGAGCGAGACAGGATTACAGCGGATTCTTTTTATTACGCAACAGGTTCAGGCTCTCTACTGCGATAGAGAAGAACATGGCGAAATAGATATACCCTTTCGGAACGTGAACGTCGAAACTTTCCAGAATCAGGGTAAAGCCAACCAGGATCAGAAAGGAGAGCGCCAGCATTTTTACCGACGGATGACGATCGACAAACTCGCCGATGGGCCGTGCCGCAAACATCATGACGCCCACGGCAATAACGACTGCCGCCATCATAATAAACAGATGATCGGAGAGGCCAACCGCTGTGATAACTGAATCAAGGCTGAAAATAATATCCAGCAGCATAATCTGTACTATTGCGCCCAGGAAAGAAGAAACCCGGGTTTTTAACCCTTCTTCTTCGCCTTCGATGGACTCATGGATCTCCTTGCTGGCTTTCCAGATTAAAAATAACCCGCCCAGTAACAGAATGAGATCGCGGGCGGAAATCGCTTCGCCGAAAAGCTCAAACAGCGGATTAGTCAGCCGAGTGACCCAGGCGATTGACGCCAGCAGCGCCAGGCGCATAACCATCGCCGCCGCCAACCCAAGCCGCCGTGCGTGGTTTCGTTGCGCCGTAGGAAGTTTTGCTACCACCAGAGAAAGAAAAATAATGTTGTCGATCCCAAGTACAATCTCCAGCAGCGTCAGCGTACCGAGCGCCAGCCAGGCATTAGGATCGGTTATCCATGCAAATAACATCGAACAAAGTCCTGCCAAAAAAAGAAGCGGTAATTATAGGCCCGTCGAGTGACGGGCGAAAGCCCAAGCTGAATTTGCGCAACCAGGAACGGTGTAAAATAGCGGCGACAATACGCTTACGTTTATCCGGCGTCGGCCCGATGCGTAGCCATAGCGGAGGCGCATTTGCGTGTAATGGACGTTACGGATTCTGCAATAAAAAATGGCGAGCCAGCAGCGCCTGCGTAAAATTTTTTTTCAGATAAAATCCACGCGGTAGCGTCAAAATAGGTTCCCCGCGCGCGCCGATAGCCTCGGTGAGCGCCCTGGCATTGGCGGCTTTGGGTCGTAGTTGCAAGACTTCGCCATGACGGGCGGTAATGCGTTCCACCTGGCCCAGCACTATCATGTCCATCAGCTCTTCCCAGTCGAGGCGTAGCTGCCTGTCCTCTTCTTCACTCGGACTCCAGAGTAGCGGCGAACCTACGCGGCGTTCGGCTAACGGTATGCTGCGATCGCCTTCGACCGGCACCCATAGCACGCGCTTCAATTTATGCCGTACGTGACTTGTCTCCCAGGTCACGCCGCTGTTACCGGTTAACGGCGCCACGCAAACAAAGGTTGTTTCCAGAGGACGACCCAGACTATCCACCGGGATGGTTTTCAGTTCTACGCCTAACGCGGCGAAATCCTGCTCCGGCTTGCTCCCGGCGCTGGCGCCGAGCCAGATCTCCAGCAAGACACCGATCCAGCCTTTGTCTCGCTTCAAATCTTTAGGCGTGGTAATGCCGGCCATCGCCGCCAGCTCGCCTAACGTATAGCCGGAAAGCTGCCGCGCCTGGGCTAACAGCAATGCTTCCGAAGCAGGCGGAGTCAGTAGCGGACAAAGAGCGGACATGACAATTACCTTAGGTCAAAAAATGAGCAGTGATTTTATACCGTATGGGCAGAGTTTATCTTTTTCTGTGTCTTATATTCAATAGACTGATTTTTATTGCCTTTTTTGTGTTGTTTCTTCGTGTTGCGCAACGCTGAAGCGGGTTTTCCAATTCTGGTCACTGACAATAAACAGGATCTTACACTATGTTATCCACAGAAAGTTGGGATAACTGTGTAAAACCACTACTACTGTTTCCATTTACAGCCTTGACGTGCGACGAAAATCGAAAATTCAGACAAATAGTGCGTAAGTTATTGGCACAATCTGTGGATAAAACCGACGCTGGTTGATCTTTCATCAGCATAAGGATCTTAGATGTGATGCTAGTCACGCTTTATGAAGGTGGCATGTAAGATTTGTCTATAACACAATGAATATAAGGCACTATTTTTACTGTTTTCAGTATGAGGAATTCAGACTGTTCTGGGTTTTCCCGTGGTAATTCCATACTTCTTCACAACTATATCCACAGAAAAGGTGAATAAAATGGCGCAAGGGCGTCATCATCTGTTTATAACTCGGCTATTTACTGTGAGTTATTCAATTGTTATTAGGCTGTGTCACTATTACAGAGTGGTTTACCGCCTCACTGGAGTATGAAACAATCGTTCATATATAAGGTTTATGTTGAGGTAGTCCGGTGATTGATGACGATGGCTACCGCCCAAATGTAGGTATCGTAATTTGTAATCGTCATGGGCAGGTGATGTGGGCCCGGCGATTTGGTCAGCACTCCTGGCAGTTCCCGCAGGGCGGGATAAATCCAGGGGAGTCGGCAGAACAGGCGATGTACCGGGAACTGTTTGAAGAAGTTGGGTTAAGCCGTAAAGATGTGCGGATCCTTGCTTCTACTCGCAACTGGTTGCGTTACAAGTTACCAAAACGTTTGGTGCGTTGGGACACAAAGCCGGTATGTATCGGCCAGAAACAAAAGTGGTTTCTTTTGCAGTTAATGAGCGCCGACGCCGAAATCAATATGCAAACCAGCAGTACGCCGGAGTTTGACGGCTGGCGCTGGGTAAGTTACTGGTATCCGGTTCGACAAGTGGTGTCATTTAAACGCGATGTCTACCGCAGGGTAATGAAAGAGTTTGCAAGTGTTGTCATGGCGCTTCAGGATAATCCCCCTAAGCTACAAAGCGCGCCTGCTTATCGACGTAAAAGAGGTTAAGCCACGCAAATTATGCTCACTCGCCTGCGCGAAATAGTCGAAAAAGTGGCCAGTGCGCCGCGTCTGAACGAGGCGCTGAATATTCTGGTCACGGATATCTGTCTTGCGATGGATACTGAGGTTTGCTCGGTTTACCTGGCCGATCATGACCGACGCTGTTATTACCTGATGGCGACGCGGGGGTTGAAAAAACCGCGTGGTCGAACCGTTGCGCTTGCGTTTGATGAGGGGATCGTCGGTCTGGTGGGCAGACTGGCGGAACCCATTAACCTTGCCGATGCGCAAAAACATCCCAGCTTTAAATACATTCCTTCGGTAAAAGAGGAGCGTTTTCGCGCGTTTCTCGGCGTGCCGATCATTCAGCGTCGCCAACTTCTCGGCGTGCTGGTCGTACAGCAGCGCGAATTGCGCCAGTACGATGAAAGCGAAGAGTCTTTCCTCGTCACGCTCGCTACGCAGATGGCGGCTATCCTGTCACAGTCGCAGGTCACAGCGCTGTTCGGGCAATACCGGCAGACGCGAATCCGCGCGCTTCCTGCGGCGCCGGGCGTGGCTATCGCAACGGGCTGGCAAGACGCGACCATGCCGCTGATGGAACAGGTTTACGAAGCGTCTACGCTGGATACCTCTCTTGAACGCGAACGATTGACCGGCGCGCTGGAAGAGGCGGCGAACGAGTTCCGACGATACAGCAAACGCTTTGCCGCCGGCGCGCAAAAAGAGACGGCGGCCATTTTCGATCTGTACTCACACCTGCTTTCAGACGCCAGACTGCGTCGCGAACTCTTCGCCGAGGTCGACAAAGGCGCTGTTGCGGAGTGGGCCGTTAAAAAAATCATCGAAAAATTTGCCGAGCAATTTGCGGCGCTAACCGATAACTACCTCAAAGAACGTGCGGGAGACTTACGCACGCTGGGGCAGCGGCTGTTATTCCACCTTGATGATTCAGTTCAGGGGCCAAACGCCTGGCCGGAACGTTTTATTCTGGTCGCGGATGAGCTGTCGGCGACCACCCTGGCGGAGCTGCCGCAGGACAGGCTGGCGGGCGTTGTGGTGCGCGACGGCGCGGCAAACTCGCATGCGGCGATTATGGTGCGCGCGCTCGGTATCCCGACCGTCATGGGCGCGGATATCCAACCTTCGGTGCTACATCGCCGTACGTTGGTGGTGGATGGCTATCGCGGTGAATTACTGGTCGATCCTGAACCCGTGCTTATTCAGGAATATCAGCGGCTCATTAGTGAAGAGATAGAACTCAGTCGTCTGGCGGAGGACGACGTCAATCTTCCCGCCCAACTGAAAAGCGGCGAGCGAGTCAAAGTGATGCTGAATGCCGGGCTCAGTCCCGAGCATGAGGAAAAGTTAGGCAGTCGGATCGACGGTATCGGCCTGTACCGTACTGAAATTCCCTTTATGCTGCAAAGCGGGTTTCCCTCGGAAGAAGAGCAGGTGGCGCAGTATCAAGGGATGCTGCAAATGTTTAACGATAAACCGGTGACGCTGCGGACCCTGGATGTGGGAGCGGATAAGCAACTGCCCTATATGCCGATCAGCGAGGAGAACCCGTGTCTGGGCTGGCGCGGGATCCGTATTACGCTGGATCAGCCGGAGATCTTTTTGATCCAGGTCCGCGCGATGCTGCGCGCCAATGCGGCGACTGGCAACCTCAGCATTTTGCTGCCGATGGTCACCAGTATTGATGAAGTCGATGAAGCGCGGCGTCTGATCGAACGCGCCGGGCGCGAGGTCGAGGAGATGATCGGCTATGCGATCCCGAAACCGCGTATCGGCATTATGCTGGAAGTGCCGTCAATGGTATTTATGCTGCCGCATCTGACTAACCGGATCGACTTTATCTCGGTCGGCACCAACGATTTAACGCAATATATCCTGGCGGTAGATCGCAACAATACCCGCGTGGCCAGTATTTACGACAGTCTGCATCCGGCTATGCTGCGCGCACTGAGCATGATTGCGCAGGAAGCCGAAAAAAATGGCCTCGATCTTCGCTTGTGCGGCGAGATGGCGGGCGATCCGATGTGCGTGGCGATTCTTATCGGTCTGGGATATCGCCATCTTTCGATGAATGGCCGTTCGGTAGCGCGTGTGAAATATCTGCTGCGGCATATCGATTTTGAAGACGCGCAAACCCTTGCCAGACGCAGCCTTGAGGCGCAGATGGCGACCGAGGTGCGTCATCAGGTGGCGGCGTTTATGGAGCGCCGCGGGATGGGGGGATTGATTCGCGGAGGGTTGTAACGACTGGAGCGGGAAAAGAGAGTGACTGTGGATTCACGGCGCAGACAACACGCCTGCAAGATGAAAGACAATGCGTATACATATCTTTTAACGGTAATCGGCATCTCGCTTTTAACCCTTGTGCTATTATTCGCACCTTTGGAGCGTCTGCAACGCGCAGGCGCGCTTATCAATCGCTATCTCTTCAGCGAAATAACAAGAAATTGTGGTGACAGATGACCAGTAGCTATCTGCATTTTCCGGACTTTGATCCGGTCATTTTCTCAATTGGGCCCGTCGCGCTTCACTGGTATGGCTTGATGTATCTGGTGGGGTTCGTTTTCGCGATGTGGTTGGCGGTGCGTCGCGCTAACCGTCCGGGAAGCGGTTGGACCAAAAACGAAGTTGAAAATTTACTCTATGCAGGTTTCCTGGGGGTCTTCCTGGGGGGACGTATTGGCTATGTCCTGTTTTATAACTTCCCTCTGTTTCTGGATAACCCGCTCTATTTATTCCGCGTCTGGGACGGCGGCATGTCCTTCCACGGCGGGCTTATTGGCGTGATACTGGTGATGATTATCTTCGCCAGGCGCACGAAGCGCTCGTTCTTTCAGGTGTCTGATTTTATTGCGCCGTTAATTCCGTTCGGCCTGGGCGCCGGGCGTCTGGGCAACTTTATCAACGGTGAATTGTGGGGGCGCGTCGATCCTGACTTCCGGTTTGCCATGCTCTTTCCTGGCTCACGCGCGGAAGATATTGCGCTGCTGCCGTCACATCCGCAATGGCAGCCTATTTTTGATACCTACGGCGTATTGCCGCGCCACCCTTCCCAGTTGTATGAACTGGCATTAGAAGGCGTGGTGCTGTTTATCATCCTTAATCTCTTTATTCGCAAACCGCGTCCGATGGGCGCAGTCTCCGGATTATTCCTGATTGGCTATGGCGCGTTTCGTATCATTGTTGAATTCTTCCGCCAGCCGGACGCGCAATTTACCGGCGCGTGGGTACAGTACATCAGCATGGGGCAGATTCTCTCTATCCCGATGATTATCGCAGGCGCGATCATGATGGTTTGGGCATATCGCCGCCGCCCGCAGCAACACGTTTCCTGAGGAACCATGAAACAGTATTTAGAACTGATGCAAAAAGTGCTGGATGAAGGCACACAGAAAAACGACCGTACCGGCACCGGCACGCTTTCCATTTTTGGCCATCAGATGCGTTTTAACCTGCAGGAAGGCTTTCCTCTGGTGACGACAAAGCGCTGCCATTTACGTTCAATTATTCACGAACTGCTATGGTTTTTGCAGGGCGATACCAACATCGCTTACCTGCACGAAAATAATGTCACCATCTGGGACGAATGGGCCGATGAGAACGGCGATTTAGGCCCGGTTTATGGTAAGCAGTGGCGTGCATGGCCAACACCGGATGGCCGCCATATCGATCAGATCGCCACGGTCTTAAGCCAGCTTAAAAACGACCCGGACTCTCGTCGTATTATCGTTTCTGCGTGGAACGTCGGCGAGCTGGATAAGATGGCGCTGGCGCCGTGTCACGCCTTTTTCCAGTTTTATGTCGCAGATGGAAAACTCTCCTGTCAGCTTTATCAACGCTCCTGCGATGTGTTCCTCGGTCTGCCGTTCAACATTGCCAGCTACGCGTTACTGGTGCATATGATGGCGCAACAGTGCGACCTGGACGTCGGCGATTTTGTCTGGACCGGCGGCGACACGCACCTGTACAGCAACCATATGGAGCAGACGCACCTGCAATTAAGCCGTGAACCGCGCGCGCTGCCGAAGTTGGTCATTAAGCGTAAACCCGATTCGCTTTTTGACTACCGGTTCGATGATTTCGAAATTGAAGGCTATGATCCGCACCCCGGTATTAAAGCGCCGGTCGCTATCTAAGCGCTGACGATCCTGCCATAACCGACGTCATTGCGCGTCGGTTTTTTTTACCCTTCGTCTCAATCTTCGGCGCGGATTCCTGAAATTTTGCAACGCGCTGCAAGACATGAACTTTTTTCCGTAACGCGCCGAACAATCTGTATTTGGCGCTCGTTATTTTTCTTCCGCCCGCCATACTGCCGACATGAAAAAACAACAGGGCTATACGCTCATTGAAACGGTGGTCGCGATGTCGCTCATTATCATTCTCAGCGCCACAGGACTTTATGGCTGGCAACGCTGGCAGCAGCAACAGCGCCTGTGGCAAACCGCATGTCAGGTGCGGGATTACCTGCTGCAACTTCGTGAGGACGCTCACTGGCATAACCGCGATCACATTCTTCGCGTGGTCAGCGAAGGCGGTTCATGGTGCTTTGTCAGCTCTGTTGCTACGCAAACATCGTGTACGCCATCTTCCCCCTTTGTGTTTACGCCCGACTGGCGTGATGTCGTCCTTGCCGATATCACGCCGTCGTTAGCCTTCTTTGGCCTGCGCAATACGGCATGGGCAGGGCACATCGTACTGAAAAACGCTGCCGGAGAGTGGCGTCTGGTCGTCTCCTCCTGGGGGCGAATCAGGCTATGCGAGCGTAACGAGGCCGCCACGTGTCAATAACCACGCGGGGGTTCTCGCTACTGGAAGTTGTGCTGGCGATGGCGATAGGTTCCATTTTACTGCTTGGGTCGGCACGATTTTTACCGGCGCTACAGCGTGAGATCTGGCACAACACGCGACAGTTATCGCTGGAAGATGAAATCTGGCAGCGAGCCTATACCGTAGCGAAGCATCTTCAACGTGCGGGTTACTGTCATGGCCACTGCATTGGCGAAGGGTTACATCTTGCCGAACAGGGGCAATGCGTCATCGTTCAGTGGGACGGGAATAATAACGGGGTCTGGGATACCATACCGGCGAAAGAGGCCGACCAGACCGGGTTCCGTATGAAGGATAACGTTCTGGAGACATTACGCGGAGCAACATCTTGCCAGGGGAAGGGATGGGAAAAAATGACCGATCCCAATACGGTACTCATCACGGCGTTTACCGTTGAGCGCCGGGATATAACGGGATTCTCGCCAGTGCTCATGCTGCATCTGCGCGGTGCCAGCAAAGCCGAGCCTCAGACGGTTATTGACGCGCAATACAGCGTAACGGGATTTAATCTGTGAATCGGGAACGTGGCGCTTCTTCGCTAATACTGGCGCTTTTAATACTGATTCTGGGTAGTCTGCTACTGCAAGGCGTAAATCAGCAGCAGGCCAGCTATGCCGCCCGCGTAACGACGCAGAGCATGGCGATACAACGCCAGGCGCTCGTACAGTCGGCGCTGGAATGGGGGCGGGGGCAGCTATGGTCAGGCGTAACCGAAATGGAATGTCGGCGCTATTCCCCTTCAGGAGCGAGGGTCTGTTTGCGGAGATTATCGGGGGATGAGGTGGTGATGGCGGCGCAAGATGACAGCATGACGTTATGGCGTTTGGGCAACGTCATTCAGGGAAGCATTGTCTTTTCTCCCCACGGCTGGAGCGATTTTTGTCCGTTAAAAGAGGTGGCGTTATGTCGCATCCCCTGAATTTACAACGCGGGTTTAGCCTCCCGGAAGTTTTAGTGGCGATGGTTCTAATGGTAATGATCGTCACCGCGCTGTCAGGCTATCAGCGGGTATTAATGCACAGTTTTGCATTACGACACCAGTATCTTCAGATCTGGCGGCAGGCGTGGCAGCAAACGGCGCTGTATCCATTTTCGCCTGCTGAAGGCTGGAAGGCCAACCGGATGCAGACAACGCAATCGGGATGTGTCAGCATCAGCGTCACGATGGTTTCACCCTCTGGCAGGCAGGGGCAGATGACGCGCTTGCATTGTCCAAATCGTTAATCGTCAGGAGTAATTATGTTAAGGGTCTACCACTCCAATCGTCTGGATGTGCTGGAAGCGTTGATGGAATTCATCGTCGAACGCGAGCGGCTGGATGATCCCTTTGAACCAGAAATGATTCTGGTACAAAGCACGGGTATGGCGCAGTGGCTGCAGATGACCCTTTCACAAAAGTTTGGTATTGCGGCGAATATCGCTTTTCCGTTACCGGCGAGTTTTATCTGGGAGATGTTTGTCCGCGTGTTGCCGGATATCCCCAAAGAAAGCGCTTTCAGCAAACAAAGCATGAGCTGGAAACTGATGACCTTGCTGCCGCAGTTGCTGGATAAGGATGAGTTTGTACTGCTGCGCCATTATCTGACCGACGACACCGATAAACGCAAACTCTTTCAGCTTTCCGCGCGCGCTGCCGACCTGTTCGATCAGTATCTGGTTTATCGGCCTGACTGGCTTACGCAGTGGGAAGCGGGAAAAACCGTGGAAGGTCTGGGGGAGGCGCAAAACTGGCAGGCGCCGCTGTGGAAAGCATTGGTGGAATATACCGCCGCGCTGGGGCAGCCACGCTGGCATCGCGCCAATCTCTACCAACGCTTTATTCAAACGCTGGAGAGCGCGACCGCCTGCCCGCCAGGGTTGCCGTCCCGCGTTTTTATTTGCGGCATTTCCGCGTTACCGCCAGTGTATCTCAGAGCATTGCAGGCGCTGGGTAAACATATTGAAATCCATCTCCTTTTTACTAATCCGTGTCGGTATTACTGGGGGGATATTAAAGACCCAGCCTGGCTGGCAAAACTCATGGCTCGCCAGCGTCGTCACAGTTTTGAAGACCGTCATTTACCGCTGTTCCGTGAAAATCAGAATCCGGAAGCCTTATTTAACAGCGACGGTGAACAGGATATCGGTAATCCGCTACTGGCCTCATGGGGAAAACTGGGGCGGGATTATATCTACCTGCTATCTGAACTGGAAAACAGCCAGGAGCTGGATGCGTTTGTTGATATTACGCCAGATAATCTTTTGCATCGGATTCAGGCGGATATCCTTGAACTGGAAAGCCATGCGGTGGCGGGCGTAAATCTTGAGGAGTATTCGCGCAGCGACAATAAGCGTCTGCTCGATCCTGAGGATAACAGCCTCTCTTTTCACGTTTGTCACAGCCCGCAGCGCGAGGTGGAAATACTGCACGATCGCCTGCTGGCGATGCTGGAAGCCGATCCGACACTAACGCCGCGCGACATTATCGTTATGGTGGCTGATATTGACAGCTATAGCCCGTTTATCCAGGCGGTATTTGGTAGCGCGCCAACGGAGCGCTATCTGCCTTATGCCATTTCCGATCGGCGGGCGCGTCAGTCACATCCGGTGTTACAGGCATTTATCAGCCTACTTTCGTTACCGGACAGCCGCTTTGTCTCCGAGGATGTTCTGGCGTTGTTAGACGTACCGGTATTGGCTGCCCGCTTTACGATCAACGAAGAAGGGTTGCGTTATTTGCGCTTGTGGGTCAATGAGTCAGGCATTCGCTGGGGAATTGACGATGACAACGTACGAGAGCTGGAACTTCCTGCCACGGGGCAGCATACGTGGCAATTTGGCCTGACGCGTATGCTGCTGGGGTATGCGATGGAAAGCGCCCAGGGCGAGTGGCAGTCGGTTCTGCCTTATGACGAATCCAGCGGTCTGATTGCTGAGCTGGTCGGGCATCTGGCTTCGCTGCTGATGCAGCTTAATATCTGGCGGCGCGGTCTGGCGCAGGAGCGACCGCTGGAAGAGTGGTTGCCCGTTTGTCGCGACATGCTCAATGATTTCTTCCTGCCCGATGCGGACACGGAAGCGGCAATGACATTGATTGAACAGCAGTGGCAGGCCATTATCGCCGAAGGTGTCGCGGCGGAATATGGCGATGCGGTACCGATTTCGCTACTGCGGGATGAACTGGCGCAGCGTCTGGATCAGGAACGTATTAGCCAGCGCTTCCTGGCGGGCCCCATCAATATTTGTACGCTGATGCCGATGCGTTCCATTCCGTTCAGAGTCGTTTGCCTGCTGGGAATGAACGACGGCGTATACCCGCGCCAGCTTGCGCCGTTGGGCTTTGACCTGATGAGCCAAAAACCCATGCGCGGGGATCGTAGCCGTCGCGACGATGACCGCTACCTGTTTCTGGAAGCGTTAATCTCGGCGCAGCAGACGCTGTATATCAGCTACATCGGTCGCTCCATCCAGGATAATAGCGAACGCTTTCCCTCTGTACTGGTGCAAGAGTTAGTGGATTACATCGGGCAAAGCCACTATTTGCCGGGCGACGAAACGCTGACCTGTGATGAGAGCGAAGCACGAATCAAAGCGCATATTACGCGTCTGCATACCCGTATGCCTTTTGATGCGCAAAATTACCAACCCGGCGAACAGCAAAGTTATGCCAGAGAGTGGTTGCCTGCGGCGAGTCAGTCGGGGAAAGCGCATTCTGACTTTGTGCAGCCGCTTCCTTTTACGATGCCGGAAACATTGACTCTGGAAAGTCTGCAGCGTTTTTGGGCCCATCCGGTACGCGCATTTTTTCAGATGCGGCTTCAGGTTAATTTCCGCTCGGAAGAGAGTGAGATTCCTGATGCGGAACCGTTTGAATTAGAGGGATTGACGCGATATCAACTTAACCAACAGTTGCTCAATACGCTGGTTGAAGAGGACGACGCCGAACGCTTGTTCCGCCGTTTCCGGGCTGCGGGAGAGTTGCCTTACGGCGCGTTTGGCGAAATATTCTGGGATGCGCAATGTCAGGAGATGCAGCAACTGGCAAGCCGGGTCATCGCCTGTCGTAAGCCGAGCCAAAGCCTGGAAGTGGATCTGCTTTGCAATGGCGTTCAGCTAACCGGCTGGCTACCGCAGGTACAGGAGGATGGATTATTGCGCTGGCGTCCCGCTTTAATCAGCGTGGCGCAAGGTGTGCAACTTTGGCTGGAACACCTTGTCTATTGTGCCAGCGGCGGGAGTGGCGAAAGTCGCCTGTTTTTGCGCAAAGAGGGAGAGTGGCGATTTCCGCCACTTGATAAAGCGCAGGCAATGGCTTACCTGGCGCAACTGATTGAAGGCTACCGGGAAGGCATGTCTTCTCCGCTATTGGTACTGCCGGAAAGCGGCGGCGCATGGATAAAAGCCTGTTATGACGCTGAAAATGATGTCATGTTAGACGACGATGATACCTTACAGAAGGCCAGGACAAAGTTTTTACAGGCTTATGAAGGCAACATGATGGTGAGCGGCGAAGGCGAAGATATCTGGTATCAACGTCTTTGGCGTCAGCTGGAATCTGAAACGTTGCAGGCTATCATTGCGCAGTCCCGACATTACCTGTTACCGCTGTTTCGTTTTAATCAGTCTCGTTGATTGTATGAAAATCGCGTAATTAAAAGGCTTCGACTATGATGCGCTCTTCGTCACGGACTGATTACTGATAAAAAGATGCTGCCTGGTTCAGCACAATAATATCCCGTTCTGCTCAGGTCGATGGTTTACGTGGCCATACAGATGAGTGGGAATGAAAGTTAATGATGAGGTCCGTGAATGCCCCGCAGCACCTGGTTCAAAGCGTTATTGTTATTGGTCGCCCTCTGGGGGCCTGCAGTTCAGGCGGATATCGGTTGGCAACCGCTGCAAGAAACTATCCGTAAAAGCGATAAAGATACCCGGCAGTATCAGGCGATACGTCTTGATAATGACATGGTGGTGTTGCTGGTATCCGATCCGCAGGCTGTAAAGTCGCTTTCTGCGTTAGTGGTGCCCGTTGGATCGCTTGAAGATCCTGAGGCTCATCAGGGGCTTGCTCATTATCTTGAGCATATGTGCCTGATGGGGTCAAAAAAATATCCGCAGGCGGATAGCCTTGCCGAATACCTTAAAAGACATGGCGGTAGCCACAACGCCAGCACCGCGCCTTATCGAACAGCCTTCTACCTGGAGGTTGAAAACGACGCGCTTCCAGGCGCCGTAGATCGCCTGGCCGACGCCATTGCCGCGCCATTGCTCGATAAAAAATACGCCGAACGCGAACGAAACGCGGTGAATGCCGAGCTGACGATGGCGCGCACCCGCGACGGTATGCGTATGGCGCAGGTAAGCGCCGAAACCATTAACCCGGCGCATCCAGGCTCGCACTTTTCTGGCGGCAATCTGGAAACGCTAAGCGATAAGCCGGGAAATCCGGTGCAACAGGCGTTGATCGCTTTTCATGAAAAATACTATTCAGCTAATCTGATGAAGGCGGTGATTTACAGTAATAAACCCTTGCCGGAACTGGCGCGTATTGCCGCCGCAACCTATGGTCGCGTGCCGAATAAACAGATTAAAAAACCGGAAATTAACGTACCTGTCATCACCGAGGCGCAGAAGGGCATCATTATTCATTACGTACCGGCGCTACCGCGTAAAGTGCTGCGCGTGGAGTTTCGTATTGATAACAATAGCGCGCAGTTCCGTAGCAAGACCGATGAACTGGTCTCTTATCTGATTGGCAATCGTAGCCCGGGGACGCTCTCTGACTGGCTGCAAAAACAAGGACTGGTCGAAGGTATTAGCGCGGATTCCGATCCGATTGTTAATGGTAACAGCGGCGTATTTGCCATTTCGGCAACGCTGACCGATAAAGGTTTGGCCAATCGTGATGAAGTCGTCGCAGCTATATTTAGCTATCTCAATACGTTACGTGAAAAAGGGATAGACAAACGTTACTTTGACGAGCTGGCGCATGTGCTGGATCTCGACTTCCGCTATCCGTCGATTACCCGCGATATGGACTATGTCGAATGGCTGGCGGACACTATGATCCGCGTCCCGGTAGCGCATACGCTGGATGCGGCGAATATCGCCGATCGTTACGATCCTGCCGCTATCAAAAATCGCCTGGCGATGATGACGCCGCAGAATGCGCGCATCTGGTACATCAGTCCCCAGGAACCCCATAATAAGATTGCGTATTTTGTGGATGCGCCTTATCAGGTCGATAAGATTAGCGAACAGACGTTTAAAAACTGGCAGCAAAAAGCACAGGGCATTGCGTTGTCGCTACCGGAGTTAAACCCCTATATTCCTGATGATTTTACGCTTGTGAAGAATGACAAAAACTACGTGCGGCCAGAACTGATTGTCGATAAAGCGGATTTGCGCGTGGTTTATGCGCCGAGTCGTTATTTCGCCAGCGAGCCAAAAGCTGACGTGAGCGTGGTATTGCGTAACCCGCAGGCGATGGACAGCGCCCGCAATCAGGTACTGTTCGCCCTTAATGATTATCTGGCGGGAATGGCGCTCGATCAGCTCAGCAACCAGGCGGCAGTGGGCGGCATTAGCTTTTCCACTAACGCCAACAATGGTCTGATGGTCACTGCGAACGGTTATACCCAGCGTTTGCCGCAGCTTTTCCTGGCGCTGCTGGAAGGATATTTTAGCTACGACGCCACGGAGGAACAGCTGGCGCAGGCGAAATCCTGGTATACGCAGATGATGGATTCTGCGGAGAAGGGAAAAGCCTACGAACAGGCGATTATGCCAGTGCAGATGATTTCGCAGGTGCCTTATTTTTCCCGTGATGAACGTCGCGCTTTGCTGCCGTCCATTACGTTGAAAGAGGTGATGGCCTATCGTAATGCGTTAAAAACGGGCGCTCGTCCGGAATTTCTGGTTATAGGGAATATGAGCGAAGCCCAGGCGACCTCTCTGGCGCAAGATGTTCAAAAACAGCTCGCGGCGAACGGATCGGCGTGGTGTCGTAACAAAGACGTGGTGGTTGAGAAAAAGCAGTCCGTAATATTTGAAAAAGCGGGCAGTAGCACCGACTCCGCGTTAGCCGCGGTCTTTGTCCCGGTCGGCTACGACGAGTATGTCAGCGCCGCCTACAGCGCGATGTTAGGTCAGATTGTTCAACCGTGGTTTTACAATCAGCTACGAACCGAAGAGCAACTGGGATACGCCGTTTTCGCCTTTCCGATGAGCGTTGGCCGTCAGTGGGGAATGGGATTCCTGCTACAGAGCAACGATAAACAGCCCTCTTACCTGTGGCAACGCTATCAGGCATTTTTCCCTGACGCCGAGGCGAAGCTGAGGGCGATGAAGCCGGAAGAGTTCGCCCAAATTCAGCAGGCGATCATTACGCAAATGCGCCAGGCGCCGCAAACGTTGGGCGAAGAAGCATCCCGTTTAAGCAAGGATTTCGATCGGGGTAATATGCGCTTTGACTCGCGTGATAAAATCATCGCTCAGATAAAATTGCTGACGCCACAAAAGCTTGCCGACTTCTTCCACCAGGCGGTGGTGGAACCACAAGGTATGGCAATATTGTCACAGATTGCTGGTAGCCAGAATGGAAAAGCAGAATACGTGCATCCGACAGGCTGGAAAGTGTGGGATAACGTCAGCGCATTGCAGCAAACGTTACCTCTAATGAGCGAAAAGAATGAATGATGTCGCCGAGACTCTTGATCCTCTGCGCTTGCCCCTTACAGGCGAGCGTCTGATTGAAGCATCAGCGGGCACAGGCAAAACGTTTACTATCGCGGCGCTGTATCTGCGGTTATTGCTCGGTTTAGGCGGCAGTGCCGCATTTCCCCGTCCGTTGACCGTTGAAGAACTGCTGGTGGTAACCTTTACGGAGGCCGCCACTGAAGAGCTGCGTGGGCGAATCCGCAGTAATATCCATGAGTTGCGCATCGCCTGTCTGCGGGAAAGCACGGATAATCCGCTGTATGCCCGCTTGCTGGAAGAAATTAGCGACAAAAAGCAGGCCGCGCAGTGGTTATTACTGGCGGAACGACAAATGGACGAGGCCGCGGTCTTTACCATCCACGGTTTTTGCCAGCGTATGCTCAGCCTGAACGCTTTCGAATCCGGTATGTTGTTTGAGCAACAGCTTATTGAAGACGAATCTTTGTTGCGTTATCAGGCCTGCGCCGATTTCTGGCGGCGTCATTGCTATCCGCTGCCGCGCGACATCGCGCAGGTGGTGTTTGACGTGTGGAAGGGACCGAAGGCGCTCTTAAAGGATATCGATCGTTATCTGCAGGGCGAAGCGCCGGTCATTAAAGCGCCGCCATCGCAGGAGGAGACGCTGGCATCGCGTCATGAACAGATCCTGGCGCGCATCAACCAGGTGAAGCAGCAGTGGTGTGAGGTGGTTAGCGAGCTGGACGCGCTGATCGAATCATCCGGCATCGATCGCAGAAAGTTCAACCGCGGCAATCAGGCGAAATGGATCGAAAAGATCACCGCGTGGGCGCAAGAAGAGACGAAAAACTATCAATTACCCGAGGCGTTGGGAAAATTTTCACAGCGTTTTTTAGCTGAGCGCACCAAAGCTGGCGGCGTGACGCCCCAGCACCCATTGTTTGTCGCCATTGATAACCTGTTGGGCGAACCGCTATCGATTAAAGATCTGGTTCTTACCCGAGCGCTATCAGAGATCCGTGAAACGGTGGCTCAGGAAAAACGCCGGCGCGGCGAGCTGGGGTTTGACGATATGCTCAGCCGTTTAGATACCGCGCTGCGTAGTGAAAGCGGCGAGGCGCTGGCTGCGGCGATTCGTACCCGTTTTCCGGTGGCGATGATCGATGAATTTCAGGATACCGACCCACAACAGTACCGTATTTTTCGCCGTATCTGGCGACATCAACCCGATACGGCGCTATTGCTGATTGGCGATCCTAAACAGGCGATTTATGCGTTTCGTGGCGCGGATATCTTTACCTACATGAAGGCTCGCAGCGAAGTGAGCGCGCACTATACCCTTGACACTAACTGGCGCTCCGCGCCGGGGATGGTGAATAGCGTTAACAAGCTGTTCAGTCAGATGAATGACGCCTTTATGTTCCGCGATATTCCCTTCAGTCCGGTAAAGTTTGCGCCCAGAAACCAGTCGCTGCAATTTAAAGTGAATGACGCGCCTCAACCGGCGATGACCCTGTGGCTAATGGAGGGAGAAAGCTGCGGTTCGGGCGATTATCAAAGTTATATGGCGCAGGTGTGCGCCACACAAATTCGCGACTGGCTGCGTGCCGGGCAAACGGGCGACGCGCTGCTGACGAACGGCGATTCGTCGCGGCCCGTTCGCGCCTCGGATATTAGCGTGCTGGTGCGCAGCAGGCGGGAAGCCGCGCTGATACGGGATGCGCTGACCTTACTGGCGATCCCCTCCGTCTATCTTTCTAACCGCGACAGCGTATTCGAAACGCTCGAAGCGCAGGAGATGCTGTGGGTGTTGCAGGCGGTGATGGCGCCCGAACGTGAGAATACGCTGCGTAGCGCTCTGGCGACATCAATGATGGGCCTTACCGCGCTGGATATCGAAACGCTTAACAATGATGAAAATGCGTGGGATGCGGTTGTCGAAGAGTTTGATGGCTACCGACAGATTTGGCATAAACGCGGCGTGATGCCTATGCTGCGCGCGCTAATGTCGGCGCGCAATATTGCTGAAAACCTGCTGGCGACGGCGGGAGGTGAACGTCGGCTGACGGATATTCTGCATATTAGCGAGCTGTTACAGGAAGCCGGTTCGCAGCTGGAAAGCGAACATGCGCTGGTGCGTTGGCTGGCGCAGCATATCCTTGAACCCGATAGCAATGCTTCCAGCCAGCAACTACGTCTGGAAAGCGATAAGCATCTGGTGCAAATCGTCACCATTCATAAATCGAAAGGTCTGGAATACCCGCTGGTCTGGTTACCTTTTATCACCCATTTCCGCGTGCAGGACCAGGCTTTTTATCACGACAGGCACTCCTACGAGGCGGTGCTGGACCTTAGTCACGCCGAAGAGAGCGTAGCACTGGCGGAAGCCGAGCGCCTGGCGGAAGACCTGCGCCTACTTTATGTCGCGCTGACCCGTGCAGTGTGGCATTGCAGCCTCGGCGTCGCGCCGCTGGTGCGGCGTCGCAGTGATAAGAAAGGCGAGACGGATGTGCACCAAAGCGCGCTTGGGCGACTCCTGCAAAAAGGCGAACCGATGGATGCCGCAGGCCTTCGCGCCTGTATTGAGGCGCTATGCGACGAGGATATCGTGTGTCGAACGCCAGGCAATACGGATAACGACCGCTGGCAAATTGCCGCTGCATCGCACGCGGAACTCAGCGCCAGAACGCTGCAACGCCTGCTTTATGATAGCTGGCGCGTCACCAGTTATTCCGGTTTGCAGCAGCGGGGACATAGCGTGGCGCAAGATCTTATTCCTCGTCTCGACATTGACGCCGCAGGCGTTGGCGAAGCGGCGGAAGCGCCGGCAATGACGCCGCATCACTTTCCTCGCGGGGCATCGCCGGGAACATTTTTGCACAGCCTGTTTGAAGAGCTTGATTTTACTCAACCGATAGACCCCCAATGGGTACAGGAAAAACTGGAGCTGAGTGGTTTTGAAACGCGATGGGAGCCCGTACTTACCCGCTGGCTGGACACCGTGTTACACGTTCCCCTTAACGAGACGGGCGTTAGTCTGAGCGTGCTGACCGAGCGTGAAAAACAGGTCGAAATGGAGTTTTATCTGCCGATTGCCCAGCCGCTTACCGCCGGAGAGCTGGATGCGTTGATTCGTCGGTACGACCCGCTTTCAGCAGGTTGCCCTGCGCTGGATTTCATGCAGGTTCGCGGCATGTTAAAGGGCTTTATCGACCTGGTTTTTCGTTATGAGGGGCGCTATTACCTGCTCGACTATAAATCTAACTGGCTGGGCGAGGATAGCGCCGCTTATACCCAGACGGCGATGGCTGCGGCGATGCAGGCGCATCGCTATGATTTGCAGTACCAGCTTTATACGCTGGCATTGCACCGTTACCTTCGTCATCGCATGGCGAATTACGACTATGAACGCCATTTCGGCGGCGTCATCTATCTCTTTTTACGCGGGGTGGATAGCGAACGTCCGCAGCAGGGTATTTTTACCACTCGTCCTGCGGCGGCGTTAATTAACCAACTGGATGATATGTTTGCAGGTGAAATGAGTGAGGAGGCGCAATGACAATCCAGGAGCGGTTGCTGGAGGCCGTTGAACAAAAACTCTTACGGCCCATTGATGCCCAGTTTGCTTTAACCGTCGCCGGTAACGACGATCCCGCCGTGACGCTGGCGGCAGCGCTGCTTAGTCATGACGCAGGTGAAGGTCACGTGTGTCTGCCGTTGTCGCGTTTAACGTTAACAGAGGAGGCGCATCCCTTACTGGTCGCCTGGATAAGCGAAACGGCTACGCCAATTGACTGGAAAAAGCGGTTACTGGCGTCTGCGGCGGTTAGCTGCGGCGATAGCCCCGCGCCGTTAATTCTGTGCGGCGATCGCCTCTACCTGAATCGCATGTGGTGCAACGAGCGTACGGTTGCGCGCTTTTTTAACGAGGTTAACCAGGCCATCGCCGTAGATGAAGATCAGTTATCCCGTATTCTGGACGCGCTATTCCCTCCGACAGACGAGGTGAACTGGCAAAAGGTGGCCGCCGCCGTAGCGCTAACTCGCCGTATCTCCGTGATTTCAGGCGGTCCCGGCACCGGTAAAACCACCACCGTCGCGAAGCTGCTGGCGGCATTAATTCAAATGGCGGATGGCGAACGTTGCCGTATCCGGCTGGCGGCGCCGACCGGGAAAGCGGCCGCACGCCTGACGGAGTCGCTCGGCGCGGCGTTGCGTCAGCTTCCTCTTACCGATGCGCAGAAAAAGCGTATACCGGAGGACGCCAGTACGCTGCACCGACTGCTGGGCGCACAGCCCGGCAGCCAGCGATTACGCCATCATGCGGGCAACCCGCTGCATCTGGACGTGCTGGTGGTCGATGAAGCATCAATGATTGATTTGCCGATGATGTCACGTTTGATTGACGCTCTGCCGCCGCACGGGCGGGTCATTTTTCTTGGCGATCGCGATCAGTTGGCATCCGTTGAGGCGGGCGCTGTGTTGGGCGATATTTGCGCCTATGTCAACGCAGGGTTTACGGCGGAACGCGCCCGACAGCTAAGTCGACTCACAGGGAGCGCCATTCCGGCGGGGGCCGGAATGCAAGCCGCGTCTTTACGCGATAGCCTCTGTTTGTTGCAAAAGAGCTACCGTTTCGGCAGCGATTCTGGCATCGGCAAGCTGGCGGCGGCGATTAACTGCGGCGACAGGTCGGCAATCCAGGCTGTTTTTCAGCAGGGGTTTAGCGATATAGAGAAGCGTACATTGCAAAGCAGCGACGATTATGCCGGGATGCTGGATGAAGCGCTGGCGGGCTATGGTCGCTACCTGCGGTTGCTGCATGAAAAAGCGGCGCCGGAGGCAATCCTGCAGGCTTTCAATGAGTATCAACTGCTTTGCGCGCTGCGCGAAGGCCCATTTGGCGTGAGGGGATTGAATGACCGCATTGAGCAGGCGATGGTGCAGCAACGAAAAATTCAGCGACACCCGCATTCTCGCTGGTATGAAGGGCGTCCGGTAATGATTGCGCGCAACGATAGCGCGCTGGGGTTATTTAACGGCGATATTGGTATTGCGCTCGATCGCGGGCAGGGGTTACGCGTCTGGTTTGTGATGCCGGACGGCACGATCAAATCCGTTCAGCCCAGCCGTCTGCCGGAACATGATACAACCTGGGCGATGACGGTACATAAATCACAGGGGTCTGAATTTGATCACGCCGCGCTGATTTTACCCAGCCAACGTTCGCCGGTCGTGACGCGGGAGCTGGTGTATACCGCTGTTACGCGGGCGCGGCGGCGGTTATCGCTGTATGCCGATGAACGGATCCTGGCAGGCGCGATTGTGACGCGTACGGAGCGGCGCAGCGGATTAGCCACCTTATTTGATGAAGTCAGTCGTACCGGATAAGACGAGTTCTCGCCGGATGGCGACGCGTAGCGTCTTATCCGGCCTCCAAATGATGATTTCGAGCGTAGGCCTGATAAGCGCAGCGCTATCAGGCCCCCCTCGTTATCCTAAATCCGCCATCAGCACCTTTGAACGTCGCTGATAGTTATACATTTTTTTCTTGCTCTCAGGCAGTAACTCAATATCGACAGGCGTGAAACCGCGCTCCTGGAACCAGTGAATACTGCGCGTCGTCAGCACAAACAATTTACGCAGCCCCATTTGCCGCGCCTGGGCGGCAACCCGCTCCAGAAGCACTTCTCCACGCGATGAGCTGCGATAATCCGGATGCACCGCAACGCAGGCCATTTCGCCTATTTTCTCTTCCACAAAAGGATACAGCGCCGCGCAGGCGATAGTCATATTATCGCGCTGAATAATGGTAAATTTATCGATCTCCATCTCCAGTTGTTCACGGGAACGGCGTACCAGAATGCCCTGCTGTTCCAGTGGGCGGATAAGCTCCAGAATACCGCCAATATCGTTGATGGTGGCGCGGCGGATCTGCTCGGCGCTCTCCATGACGATCTGCGTACCGATACCATCACGCGAGAACAGTTCCTGTAATAGCGAGCCATCTTCCTGATAGCTGATCAGATGGCAACGACGAACGCCGCTACGACAGGCTTTTACCGCGCCGCGCAAAAAACGTACGGTACCGGAGTTGTAATCGCCCTGCGCTTCCAACTCTTCCACCCGCGCCTGCGCTTCATTCGGGAAGAGTTCAGAAATGATGCCGCCCTCGCTATTGGTAACGCCCTGAGAAGAACAGAAACCGATCATTTTCTCCGCTTTCAGTTTAACGGCGAGTTGAGTGGCAATCTCTTCTGAGGTCAGATTAAAACTTTCGCCGGTCACTGAGACGGCGACCGGCCCCATCAGAACGATCGCGCCGTTATCCAACTGGCGGTTGATCGCATCTTCATCAATGCGCCGGATACGGCCGCTATGACAGTAGTCCACGCCATCATCAACGCCCAGCGGCTGCGCAATGGTGAAATTGCCACTGACGACATTAATGTGCGCGCCCTGCAACGGCGTATTGTTCAGACTCATCGACAGACGGGCGGTAATATCAAGCTGGAGTAAACCGGCGGCCTGTTTCACCAGCTCCAGTGCTTTGGCGTCCGTCACCCGCGTGTTTTTGTGGTAAATCGGTTCATGATGATGCGCGGCCAGATTGGCGTCGATTTGCGGTCGCGCGCCATACACCACGACAAGGCGAATACCGAGGCTATGCAGTAGCCCGATATCGCTAACGATGCTGGAAAAATTGTCATGCTCAATGGCTTCGCCGCCGAGCATAATGACAAAGGTTTTTCCGCGATGGGTGTTGATATAGGGAACTGAATGGCGAAACCCTTCTACCAGTTCGGTTTTACGTTCCTTTATCATTGCGCGCCCCACTAGTGAATTATTATTCGAAATTAGTGTATTTTTATTCTGTTTTTGCTCTCTGTGCAAGCGTAAATTTTATGCGGTCCGATCGCTTTTCTTAGTAATGCCGTGAATATAAAAAGAATGTTTACCCTTTTATAGATGACAGATTATGCGTCATTCGCTAAAGTTTCCGGTCAATTTGGATGAACTTTGTATGATCTCTATTTAGTTTTTGCTCGGGAGAAGCATGTCGGGAGCCAATTCAGCAATCAGCCGTCGCCGTTTACTACAAGGCGCGGGCGCCATGTGGCTATTAAGCGTGAGCCAGGTCGGGCTGGCTGCCGTAAGCCAGGTCGTTGCGGTGCGTATCTGGCCTGCGTCCAGCTATACCCGCGTCACGGTAGAGTCGAATCGTCTGCTGAAATATAAACAATTTGCCTTAAGTAACCCGGACCGCGTGGTAGTAGATATTGAGGATGTGAATCTGAACTCGGTGCTTAAAGGCATTGGCGCGCAGATTCGCAGCGACGATCCGTATATCAAATCCGCAAGGGTAGGGCAGTTTGATCCTAAGACTGTGCGTATGGTCTTTGAGCTAAAACAAAACGTGAAGCCGCAGCTATTTGCGCTGGCGCCTGTGGCAGGCTTTAAAGAACGTCTGGTGATGGATCTTTATCCTGCCAATGCGCAGGATATGCAGGATCCGCTGCTGGCGCTGCTGGAAGACTACAATAAAGGCGATCTGGATAAGCAGGTGCCGCCTTCGCAAAGCGGGCCGCAGCCCGGTAAAGCGGGGCGCGACCGCCCCATTGTTATTATGCTTGATCCGGGACACGGCGGCGAAGACCCCGGCGCGATAGGCAAATACAAAACGCGTGAAAAAGACGTGGTGCTCCAGATAGCCCGCCGCCTGCGCGCGTTGATCGAAAAAGAAGGCAACATGAAGGTCTATATGACGCGCAATGAAGACATCTTCATTCCGTTAAAAGTCCGGGTGGCGAAAGCGCAGAAACAGCGCGCCGACCTGTTTGTCTCTATTCATGCGGATGCCTTCACCAGCCGGCAGCCTAGCGGTTCATCCGTATTCGCGCTATCGACCAAAGGCGCCACCAGTACCGCGGCGAAATATCTGGCGCAAACGCAGAACGCCTCGGACTTAATTGGCGGCGTGAGCAAAAGCGGTGACCGTTATGTCGACCATACGATGTTCGATATGGTGCAATCGCTGACCATTGCCGATAGTTTGAAATTCGGTAAAGCGGTGTTGAAGCAGCTTGGTAAAATTAATGACCTGCATAAAAACAAGGTCGAGCAGGCGGGGTTTGCGGTGTTAAAGGCGCCCGATATTCCGTCTATTCTGGTCGAGACGGCGTTTATCAGTAACATTGAAGAAGAACGCAAGCTCAAGACCGCGACGTTCCAGCAACAGGTCGCAGAGTCGATTCTGGCGGGCATTAAAGCGTATTTTGCCGATGGGGCGACGCTGGCGAGAAGAAGTTAACCTGAGATGACGGCGAGTTTATTGCGCGGGTAAGTAGGATGCTGCCCGCACTGTCGTTGCGGACCAGACGACAGATACAAAAAAACACCCGTAAGGGTGTTCATTAAGTTGGTTGCGGGGGCCGGATTTGAACCGACGACCTTCGGGTTATGAGCCCGACGAGCTACCAGGCTGCTCCACCCCGCGTCCGTCTAAACTTGCATTCTCATTGTAATTGGTTGCGGGGGCCGGATTTGAACCGACGACCTTCGGGTTATGAGCCCGACGAGCTACCAGGCTGCTCCACCCCGCGTCCGTGGATGCGCACTATACTCCGCTGAGCTTTTGTTGCAACCCTTTTTTCATATAAATCGCTAATTTCTCATGAATTGCGCAAATACACCGCAGATAGCGCGATTTTTAAACGAATTTACATAATGAGATCGCGATCGCATTTCATTACTTCGGACGGTTTGTTATCTTCACCGGGCACTTTCGATTACGCAGAAGACGAGACACCATGAAAGGACGTTGGGCAAAATATGTGGCGACAGGCGTAATGCTGGCAATGCTGGCTGCCTGTTCATCAAAACCGACCGATCGCGGTCAGCAATATAAGGACGGGAAATTTACCCAGCCCTTCTCCCTGGTAAACCAGCCGGACGCGGTGGGCGCGCCGATTAATGCTGGTGACTTTGCCGAGCAGGTCAACCAGATCCGTTCCGCGTCGCCGCGTTTATACACCAATCAAAGCAACGTCTATAACGCTGTCCAGAACTGGTTACGTTCCGGAGGCGATACGCGCACTATGCGCCAGTTTGGTATTGATGCCTGGCAGATGGAAGGCACCGACAACTACGGTAACGTCCAGTTCACGGGCTACTATACGCCCGTCGTTCAGGCTCGCCATACGCGCCAGGGCGCGTTCCAGTACCCTATCTATAGTATGCCGCCAAAACGCGGACGCTTACCGTCCCGCGCCCAGATCTACGCAGGCGCGCTGAGCGATAAGTACATCCTGGCCTGGAGTAATTCGCTGATGGATAACTTTATTATGGATGTCCAGGGCAGCGGTTATATTGATTTCGGTGATGGTAGTCCGCTGAACTTCTTTAGTTATGCCGGTAAAAACGGCTGGCCTTATCGCAGTATTGGTAAAGTGCTTATCGATCGCGGTGAAGTGAAAAAAGAAGATATGTCGATGCAGGCTATACGCGAATGGGGAGAGAAGCACAGCGAAGCGGAAGTGCGTGAATTACTGGAGCAGAACCCGTCGTTCGTCTTCTTTAAGCCGCAATCTTTTGCGCCGGTCAAAGGCGCCAGCGCTGTACCGCTGATTGGGCGAGCATCCGTCGCCTCCGACCGCAGCATCATTCCGCCTGGCACGACCTTGTTGGCGGAAGTACCGTTGCTGGATAACAACGGTAAATTTAGCGGTCAGTATGAGCTACGTTTGATGGTCGCGCTGGATGTCGGCGGAGCGATTAAAGGCCAGCACTTTGATATTTACCAGGGAATTGGCCCGGATGCCGGGCATCGTGCCGGATGGTATAATCACTATGGTCGCGTCTGGGTGTTAAAAAGCGCGCCGGGCGCCGGTAACGTGTTTAGCGGCTGATTGTGGTATTCTGCGACAACCGGATTGCCCGATAACGCGATCGCTATCGGGCCTGAAAATAGTGAGCAGGGGTGAGGAATAACCTCACCTTTTTTTATTCTGAGGTCATATGTCAGTGGTGATAAGTGATGCCTGGCGCCAACGCTTTGGCGGCACCGCGCGTCTGTACGGTGAAAAAGCGCTGCAGCGGTTTGCTGAGGCGCATATCTGCGTCGTAGGAATCGGCGGGGTGGGATCATGGGCGGCAGAGGCGCTGGCGCGTACGGGCATCGGCGCGATTACGCTGATTGATATGGACGATGTCTGCGTGACCAATACGAACCGCCAGATCCATGCGTTGCGTGATAACGTCGGGTTGGCGAAAGCGGAAGTGATGGCCGAACGGATTCGGCAAATTAACCCGGAGTGCCGGGTAACGGTTATCGATGATTTCATCACGCCGGATAACGTGGCGGGTTATATGAACGCGGGTTTTACCTATGTCATTGACGCCATTGACAGCGTTCGTCCAAAAGCCGCGCTGATTGCGTACTGTCGCCGATATAAGGTTCCTTTAGTGACCACTGGCGGCGCGGGCGGGCAGATCGATCCGACGCAAATCCAGGTCGCTGATTTGGCGAAAACCATCCAGGATCCGCTGGCGGCAAAACTGCGTGAGAGATTGAAACATAATTTTGGCGTAGTGAAGAACAGTAAAGGTAAGCTGGGCGTGGACTGCGTTTTTTCCACTGAAGCGCTGGTTTACCCACAGGCGGACGGTTCCGTATGCGCGATGAAAGCTACCGCAGAAGGGCCAAAACGGATGGATTGCGCCTCTGGCTTCGGCGCGGCGACGATGGTGACGGCAACGTTCGGTTTTGTCGCCGTTTCCCATGCGCTGAAGAAGATCATGGCTAAAGCGGCGCGACAAGAATAAAAGGACGGGGCGGAGTGTCACGCAGACGCGTATCCGGCCCTGCGCCCTTTGTTAGCGAAAGAAGCGCTGTACCCTGCCGAACACCGGTTTCAGACGGGCGCGGAGATAATGGGAATATAAATTTTCAGATATGCATAGAAACAACCCGAACCATACTGCACAAAAGCAGAGCAGTTCCGCGTAATTAATGTGCTCGCCAAATATCATAATGGCAAGTAAGAACTGTAAAGACGGCTCTATATATTGCGCCAGTCCGGTGACAATCAACGAGGTGTGATTTAACGCGATGGCAAATAATACCAGTGGAATGATTGTCACTGGCGCCGTCATAACATACAAAAAGAAAGGAGTATTAGCGGATATAATTGGTCCAGTATCGCTAAAGAGAAAAATTAATAGTGAGACAGGCAATGCCCATAATGTTTCAATCGTTATCGATGTCATCACATCATAATGTATAAACTTTCGCGCCAGGCCATATAGCGCAAATGATAATCCCATGGTTAGCGCCAGCGCCGGGAAATGCCGAAGCATGATAATTTGAAAAGTCAGGCCACAGACACCGGAAAAAACGGCGATGGCCTGAAACAACGACAGTTTTTCTTTAAGGAAAATGCATCCCAGTGCAATAACAAATAGCGGGTTGATAAAATAGCCGAGGCTGGCATCAAGTACCAGATGATGGGTTAGCGCATAAATAAAAGATGACCATGAGACAATCATCAAAAGTCCGGCGATCATGCAGAAGAAAAAAGATTTTTTATCTTTCCAGGCATCATGAAATCGCGTTCGCTGCCGAAATAACAATCTTACTGCCAGTAATAATGGAATTGACCAGAACACCCGGTATATCAATATTTGTGCGAGGTTCCCCCCTGATAAATATTGATAATATAAAGGTGTTAACCCCCATAATATAAATGCCAGTACCACAAACATGGTACCGCTACGCAGATATTTTTCCACTTATCCATATCCTGTTATAACTTCACCCGATGCGTATGAATTTTCCAGTTCTCCTGCTACGCTACATCGAGTGGCTTTATTTACTCTAAAATCTTCACGCCGTTTTAACATGGATTCTAACATTGTAATTTCATTGTGATAGCTGATAAAAATCAAAAGAATGCTTATCAGGGAAATCTGACGCCGAAACTAATAAAGTGACTGGATTATTTTATCTGCATCGCCTGACCGCCGCGGACGGCGCTGTCAGGCGACAGAATATTTACGCTATTTCAACCCTTATGCGTTGCGGCAACAATCGCTTCGCTCAGCGCGTTCAGCCCCTGACTACGTGAGGCGCTAAGCTGGGCGCGTAAACCCAGCTCATCAAATAGCGCCAGCGGTGAACGAGCCTGTAGTTCGGCGGCGTTTTTTCCTTCCACCGCGGTGAGCAATACCGCCAGCAGGCCGCGGACAATCCGCCCCTCACTGTCGCCGAAAAAGTGCATCGTTCCGTTATCTGATCGGGTAAAGCCCAGCCAGACGCGGTTCTCGCAGCCGGCTATCTCTTTCGCCTGCGCTTTGCATTCATCCGGCAGAGCGGGGAGCTGTTTTCCTAACAGAATCAACTGACGATATTTATCCTCCCACTGGGTCAGCGGGAGAAAGATAGCGCGTAACGTCTCTTCCGTTACCGTTGTGCCGAACGGGTGTCCGGTATAAAGAGGGTTTGTCATTAATCCACCAGCAGTTCCAGCGCGCGGTCAACGGCGTTAACCAACGCATCCACATCATGTTGGGTATTATACGGCGCAAAAGAGGCGCGCAGAGTCCCTGTGACGCCAAGTTCCGCCAGCAATGGCTGGGCGCAATGTTGCCCGGCCCGGAGCGCAATACCGTATTCCGCCAGCAGTGTCACCATATCGCCGTGGTGCACGCCGACAAAATCAAAGGCCAGCAGGCTGGAGTCCTGGCAGCGGAACGAACGAAAGCCCGGACGTTTCGCCAGTGCGTCTTCCGCCAGCGTCGCCAGCCCGCGGCTCCAGTTTTCGGCCTGTTCAATATCGATATCGGACAGCCATTCCAGCGCAGCGCTCAGGCCGATGACCCCGGCGACGTTCGGCGTCCCCGCTTCCAGCTTCCAGGGAGCGCTTTGAGTGGTGAAGCCTTCAAAGCTAACGTCACGGATCATCTTGCCGCCGCCGAGCCAGGGCGACATCGCCTCAAGAAGCTCCGGCTTACCGTACAGCACGCCGATACCGGTCGGGCCATACAGTTTGTGAGCGGAAAAAGCATAAAAATCGATATCAAGCTGCTGGACATCCGCCGGGAAGTGTACCGCGCCTTGCGCGCCATCTACCATCACGACCATTCCCGCTGCGTGAGCGGCGCTGATAGCGCTTGCGAGATCCGGACAGCCGCCCGTTACGTTCGACATTTGCCCCAGCGCCAGAATCCGGCTGCGCGACGTGATCAGTTCCGGCAGACGCTCAACATCAGGAAGACGCCGGTCATTAAGCGGCAGTTTTATGACCTGCGCGCCGGTTTGTTGCGCCACCATCAGCCAGGGCACAAGGTTGGCGTGATGCTCGGCGACGCTAACGATAATTTCATCGCCGGGGCGCAGACGAGGACGGGCGTAACACTGCGCCACCATGTTGATCGCTTCGGTGGTGCCGCGTGTCCAGACGATACTTTTTTCATCGGGTGCGTTTAACAGTCGCGCTGCTTTTGCTCTGGCCGCTTCATATTGCGCCGTCAGGCGCTGCGCCTGCGCAAACTGGCTACGATGAACATTACCGGCGCTCAAATAATAAAACTGGTGCGTGGCGTCAATGACTGCCTGTGGCTTTAATGCCGTGGCGGCGCTATCGAGATAAACACCCGCATCGGCTAGCGCGGGAAACTGCGCGCGAAACTGCGTGGGATTAAAAGCGTTCATGATATTCCTCGGTTCAGTTTACCGATCGTGGCGTAAAAGCGCGGCTGATACAAGGTTTGTCCTAACCATCGGAATCGTCTGTATATCCTGGCGAATTATGTAAAGGAGGTTATGCTGAATAATGTTAGGCGAATGTTTAAGCCTGTTACGGAGTCCGCTTTAAATAGCACAAACAGCTTTAAGGAGAAGAAGATGAAAAAGACTGCCGCAATTATCTCTGCATGTATGCTGACTTTTGCCCTGAGCGCCTGTTCCGGTCCTAATTACGTTATGCACACCAATGATGGACGTAGCATTGTGACCGACGGTAAACCCCAGACCGATAACGATACCGGTATGATTTCGTATAAAGACGCTAATGGCAACAAACAGCAGATCAATCGTACTGACGTGAAAGAGATGGTGGCTCTGGAAAACTAACCGTTTGTTATACAAAAAAAAGCACCGCAATATGGCGGTGCTACATTAATCACTATGGACAGACAGGGTAAATGTACAGGAAGTGAAAAAGGGTAGTCTCGCTACCGTGGTCTGAATCGCAGACCAATTGCAAACACAACAACACAACATCACAACCGTAAGCCAAAAGCCCATCAGAACACGCATTCCGATAAAACTTTTCGTTCCGGCTCAGGAAGTGCCGCCACTATAGGTATTTGCTGGTAGAACCTCAACGGACAATTTATAATGTCTCAGATTAAAAAAACTAATAGGTTACATATTGTTACCCATTTGTTAAATTCATTCGACATTAAGTCCAGAGGCCATGTCAAAACGATTACCTCCTTTAAATGCGTTACGCGTTTTTGATGCTGCCGCGCGCCATTTGAGCTTTACGCGAGCAGCGGAAGAACTTTTTGTGACGCAGGCCGCAGTAAGCCACCAAATTAAGTCACTTGAGGATTTTTTGGGGCTAAAACTGTTCCGCCGCCGCAATCGTTCGCTGCTGCTGACGGAAGAAGGCCAAAGCTATTTTCTCGACATTAAAGAGATATTTTCCCAGCTCACGGAAGCAACGCGTAAGCTCCAGGCGCGCAGTGCCAAAGGGGCGCTGACGGTGAGTTTACCGCCCAGTTTTGCCATCCAGTGGCTGGTGCCCAGGCTCTCCAGCTTTAACTCAGCTTATCCGGGAATTGACGTTCGGATACAAGCCGTTGACCGTCAGGAAGATAAACTGGCAGACGATGTCGATGTCGCGATTTTTTATGGCCGGGGAAACTGGCCGGGCTTGCGCGTCGAAAAATTATACGCAGAATATTTACTGCCCGTCTGTTCTCCTTTATTACTCACAGGCGAAAAACCGTTAAAAACGCCGGAAGATCTGGCGAAACACACGCTATTGCACGACGCCTCCCGGCGTGACTGGCAGGCCTATACTCGTCAGTTAGGGCTCAACCATATTAACGTTCAGCAAGGGCCGATATTTAGCCACAGCGCGATGGTGCTACAGGCCGCTATTCACGGACAGGGGATCGCGCTGGCGAATAATGTTATGGCGCAGTCGGAAATTGAAGCCGGGCGACTGGTGTGTCCATTTAACGATGTTCTGGTGAGTAAGAATGCTTTTTATCTGGTTTGTCATGACAGCCAGGCAGAACTGGGTAAAATAGCCGCCTTCCGTCAGTGGATTTTGGCGAAGGCGGCGACGGAGCAAGAAAAATTCCGTTTTCGTTACGAACAATAATTAACTTAGGGTATGACCATGACCAGCCGTTTTATGCTGATTGTCGCCGCTATCAGCGGTTTTATTTACGTTGCTCTGGGCGCGTTCGGGGCGCATGTTTTGAGTAAAACCCTGGGCGTGGTTGAAATGGGCTGGATTCAGACCGGCCTGCAATATCAGGCGTTCCATACGCTGGCGATCTTTGGCCTGGCGGTGGCGATGCAGCGCCGTATCAGCATCTGGTTTTACTGGAGCAGCGTTTTTCTGGCGCTGGGCACGGTGCTGTTTAGCGGCAGTCTGTACTGCCTTGCGCTTTCGCATCTGCGCCTGTGGGCGTATATCACGCCTGTCGGCGGCGTCAGTTTCCTGGTGGGCTGGGCGCTATTGCTGATTGGCGCCATTCGTATGAAACGTAAGGGCGCGAGCCATGAATAAAGTTGTATTGCTCTGCCGTCCGGGGTTTGAAAAAGAGTGCGCTGCAGAAATTACCGATAAAGCGGGAAAACGGGAAATATTTGGTTTTGCACGCGTAAAAGAGAACGCAGGCTATGTCATTTATGAATGCTACCAGCCGGAAGATGGCGAAAAGCTGATTTCAGAACTGCCGTTCAGTTCGCTGATTTTCGCCCGCCAGTGGTTTGTGGTGGGTGAACTGCTGCAACATTTACCGCCGGAAGACAGAATTACGCCGGTTGTCGGCATGTTGCAGGGCGTAGTGGAAAAGGGCGGCGAGCTGCGAGTTGAAGTCGCCGACACCAATGAAAGTAAAGAACTGATGAAGTTCTGCCGCAAATTTACGGTGCCGCTGCGCGCGGCTTTGCGTGATGCGGGCGTATTGACGAATTATGAAACGCCGAAGCGTCCGGTCGTTCATGTCTTTTTTATCGCGCCAGGATGCTGCTATACCGGTTATTCGTTCGCGCATAACAATTCACCGTTTTATATGGGCATCCCGCGTTTGAAGTTTCCGTCTGATGCGCCGAGCCGCTCAACGCTGAAACTGGAAGAGGCGCTCCACGTTTTCATCCCGGAAGATGAGTGGGATGAACGTCTGGCGAACGGCATGTATGCGGTGGATTTGGGCGCCTGTCCCGGCGGATGGACGTACCAGTTAGTGAAGCGCAATATGTGGGTCTACTCCGTAGATAACGGCCCGATGGCGCAAAGCCTGATGGACACCGGACAGGTGACCTGGTTGCGTGAGGATGGCTTCAGGTACCGTCCGAACCGGAATAATATTTCATGGATGGTCTGCGATATGGTGGAGAAGCCGGCCAAAGTCACCGCGTTAATGGCGCAGTGGCTGGTGAACGGCTGGTGTCGGGAGACGATTTTTAACCTTAAACTGCCGATGAAAAAACGCTATGAAGAGGTGTCGCATAATCTGGCGTATCTTCAGGCGCAGTTGGATGAGCATGGCGTTAATGCGCAGATCCAGGCACGTCAGCTTTATCACGATCGCGAAGAAGTGACGGTGCACGTGCGTCGGTTGTGGGCGGCTGTTGGCGGACGTCGCGACGAGCGATAAAAACGCGCTGCCGTCATCCGGCGCGTCATCAGCGCCGGATGGCGCACGCCTATCCGGCCTATGACTGCGGCGCATCTGAAACAATATGCGTCACGTCATCCAGATGGCCGATGCGCGCCTCTCCTGAACGATTAAATTTACTTTTATCAATCAATAATAAAGACTGCGAGGCGCGTCTGAGCAGGATAGATTTAAAATCGGCGTTGATCGCATTGGAGTCCCACAGATCGCCGCCGCTGTCGATCCCCTCGCAGGAAAAGATGAACAGATCGATATCAAGCGATTTTAGCTGTGAGATAAGCGACGGATTAACGTAACAGCCATATTTACGTTCAAGCTGGCCGCCGGAACTTATCAGCGCAATGCGTTCGCGTTTTCCCAGTTCCTGACAGATAGGATGGCTATTGGTAAAAACCTGAATGGGAATATCCGGCAACTGGCGGGCCAGATACCAGCAGGTTGAACTGGCATCCAGCGCAATCGTCATTCCTTCTTCTATCCACGCTAACGCTTCACGGGCAATATCGGCTTTATGCGCATAATGGCTTTTCAGGCGGATATGGAATGGATCGCCGCTGTCCTGATTTTCACGATGAATATATTTAGCTCGTCCGTGATTACGCAGCACTTTTCCCTGCGTCTGTAGTTCACTGAGATCGCGGCGGATGGTCTCTTTACTGACGTTAAGCCGGGTGGCCAGCGCTTCGGTGGTCAGACTTTTATGATTGATCAGCAGATCGACTATCGCTTGTTGGCGTGCCGCTTTCATTTTTCTCACCCCATCATTCGATGAACGCCCGCGTCATGCGGGCGTACCGGCAAGAGATTACGGCGTTACCCCTTTTTTTAAAAGAATATTTCCGTACTTCGCGCACTCACCTGTGATAACGATCGCAAACGCTTTTTGCGCCCGCTCATAAAACGCATAGCGGTCGATACGAACGATATCCGGGCACGGCGCTTCTAATGACAAGGCATCGCGATAGCGCGCTTCAACGCTGGGATCGAGCGTGTCGCCTTCCACGGCGGCCATCATCACCAGCGGCGGGGCGTAGCTATCCAGCTCAAAGAGCGGAATAATTGCCCGCAGTAGATCGCTGACGCTAAGACCATCGGCGCGAATCACCTGCGGGCCCAGGCTATGCGCGGGAAAGTGAGCGTCGGAAAAAATGATTTCGTCCCCGTGGCCCATCTCGGCCAGCACTTTGAGCAGTGTCGGGGAAATTAACGGTGAAATGGTTTTTAGCATTTCATACTCCCTTAATAATTTCAGGTTCGGTTTGCGGCCAGAAATAGCGATACTGATAATTGACCTGCGCGCGCGCCTGTTCCGGGCTACTAAATTCGCCTACGCCGTACCAGCCAAACATGGCAGCGCCGGCCACGGTGGTTTCCGCGTCGTCCAGCACCTTGATAGGGATATCAAGCTGATTCGCTTTAATTTGATTCCATAAAGCGTTGCGACTGCCGCCGCCAACCAGTAACAGTTCTGTGGCGTTAAAATGGCCGATTTTCTCCAGCGTGCGCAGATTACGCTGAAGTTGCGCCGTCAGGCCTTCCAGCGCGGCGCGATAGAAATGGCCGCGGGTGGTATTGAGCGTCACGCCCTGCCAGCCTGCATTTTGGCAGGCGAGCAGATCGCACTGCATCCGTACGCCTTCCGCGCCAGCGGGAATAGCGCGCGCTTCGTCGATCAGCGTTTGCCATGGCGTTTCCGGCGTCCACAGCAGTTTTCGTACCCATTCGAGTACACCGGAGGCCAGCCACTGCATTCCGGGGTTATAAAGCCCCGACTGACTGTCCAGTTCACAGGTCGAGCCCGGATACTGACTGAGCAGCGAGGTATCCACCTGACCGCTGCGCACCATCAGAATCTCCCATGTTCCGGAGGAGAGCACCGGTTCACCTTGCTGCGCGCCAGCGCCGAATAACGCGAACTGAGTATCGTGTCCGGCAGAGATCACTGGCACACCCGCCGGGAGACCGAGTAGCCTGGCCGCGTCTGTCTGTAGCGTGCCTATCGGGGCGCCCGCTTCCACGATACGCGGGAACAGGCGGCGCGCCAGGCCCGTCGCCTGCAGGATTTCCGGACTAAAGTCGCGCTGATGGATATCCAGGAGCTGGCTGGTGCCTGCCATAGTGATATCGGTCGTAAACTCGCCGGTCAGACGGTGGTTAATCAGCGACGAGATAAACAGCCAGCAGTGAGCTTGTTCCAGCAGGCGCGGATGATTCTCTTTAAGCCAGACCAGTTTATACAGCGTGTTAAAGCTGAACGCGCCGACGCCGGAGAGCGTCTGCAATTGCCGGGGCGAGATAAAGCGCTCAATCGTTTCCATCACGGCAGCGGTTCGCGGGCATTTCCAACTGATGACCGGGTAGAGCAGCTTACCCTGCGCATCGACCAGCGCGCCATCGACGCCGAACGTAGTCACCGTAATACCGCGAACAACACACTCCGACAGGGCGCTGGAGAGTGACCTGCAGCAGTCGGCGAAACGTTGCAGGATGGCGTCCAGCGACCACTGATGCCAGGCGCTATTTTCTGCGGCAATGTCGCTGGCGTTAGCGGTTGAGGCGCGGGCGACAATTTTCCCCTGGCGATCAACGGCGATCGCCCGAACGTTTGTCGCACCGCAGTCGAGAACCAGGATAACGTCTTGTTTCATAGATAACTCCATAAACGCCGCCCGATGGCGCTACGCTTATCCGGCCTACGGTTCACGCGCCCGTAGGCCCGGTAAGCCTGCGCCACCGGGCTAAGCCGCATTAACGTTTATACAGCGGGCCATAATTCTGGCAGGCGCGATAATCCTGGCCTTCGATATCCATACCGTGAGCTGCCCAGGCGGAAGGACGGTAGATCTTCGCCTCCTCCACGTTGTGCATACATACCGGGATACGCAGCATCGCGGCGAGAGTAATAAAGTCCGCCCCTACATGACCGATGGTGAGTACGCCGTGGTTAGCGCCCCAGTTCGCCATCACCGAATAGACATCGGTAAACGGGCCTTTGCCGGTAAGACGCGGCGCAAACCAGGTAGTAGGCCAGGTAGAGTTGGTGCGGGCATCAAGCTGATCGTGCATCGCTTTCGGCAGTTCGACGCTCCAGCCCTCGGCGATTTGCAGTACTGGTCCCAGGCCTTTAATGATATTCACGCGGGTCATGGTGAATGGCACGCCGCCTTCGGTCAGGAAACGGGATGAGTAGCCGCCGCCGCGGAAGTATTCGTGAATCGCCGGGCACCATTCGGTGGCCGCCAGACACGCATCCGCCTCTTGTTGGCTGATTTCCCAGTGTGGTTTCATGGTCGGCTTGCCTTCGCTGTCGCGCTGTTTACAGGCACCGTCCAGAGCGGCAGAACCGGAATTAATCAGGTGAATAATGCCGTGTTCCGCCAGGCCGCTGAGCGCCTGGCCGGTGACGCGTTCTACGGCTTCCGGCGACCAGTAGGTTCGCACGTCGGCGAATATCTGCGCTGTACCAGTGAGTTGATGGCCGAACAGCATCGCTACGCCGTTCAGACTGTCATTTTCGGTGGCGACGACAAACGGTTCGCGTACGCCATTCCAGTCAAAAGAGCTATTGAGCAGCGCTTCGGCGGTATCGCCGTTCGGGTATTGATCGGTCCAGTGGCGCTGGCCCTGGAAGCCGGCGGCAATGGCGTTGTAGCCCAGCGATTCTTCAACTAACCCTTTGTCCGCCAGCGTCTTGTTGCCCTGCATCATGTCGCGAATACACATCGCCATCAGCAGGCTCTCTTTTAGCACCGCGCGGTTCTGGGCTTCATTGCGCTTATACTGCGAGGCGTTCTGATCTTCGCCGTAGCGGAAGTTTTTATCCGCCCACGCCAGCGCCATCTCCAGTTCGGCCTCATCATAAATTTTTTGATCGATACGGCGGCGCAGTTCGGTCATATCTACCGCTTGCACCTTCATGCCCAGCCAGGATTCAAAGAAGTTATGATCGACAATGGAACCCGCGATCCCCATCGACACGCCGCCGACGGAGAGGTAGCTTTTGCCTTTCATGCTGGCTACCGCTAACCCTGCCCGCGTAAAACGCAGCAGTTTTTCTTCGACATCGGCGGGAATGGAGGTATCGTCGGCATCCTGCACATCATGGCCATAAATGGAGAACGCCGGAATGCCTTTCTGGCTGTGCGCCGCCAGCGCCGCGGCAAGGTAAACCGCCCCAGGACGCTCTGTGCCGTTAAAGCCCCAGATGGCTTTCGGACGCATCGGGTCCATATCAATGGTTTCGCTGCCATAGCACCAGCACGGCGTAACGGTAATGGTCACGCCCACGTTCTGGCTACTGAATTTTTCTTCACAGGCGGCGGATTCCGCCATTCCGGCAATACAGGTATCCGCAATGACGCACTCCACCTGTGCCCCACAGGCGTGGCGGATTTTCTCGGTGATGAGCGCCGCCGTCGCTTTCGCCATGTTCATGGTTTGCTCTTCGAGCGACTCGCGTACGCCCATACGACGTCCATCAATCACCGGGCGGATACCGATTTTCGGTAAGCTGATTTTTTTCATGACAGATTCCTCACGTTATTCGGATAAATGTTCAGTTTGTCGCCGCTTGTGAACGGAAACGGGCAAAAATGAAGATGACGGCAAAGCACAATGCCGGAACCAGTTCGGCGGTCGGGATTTTGCCTGCGGCGTCGCTAACGAAGCCCATTACTGGCGTGACAATACCGCCGCCAATGATGGTCATGACGATAAAAGACGAGCCGTACTTAGTGTCCTGTCCCAGATTTTTGATACCCAGCGAGAAGATGGTCGGGTACTGGATTGACATAAATGCGCTACACAACGTCAGCGCCAGCAGGCCGATATGTCCGCCGCTAAAGGCGGAAATCAGACACAGGAGCATGGCAAACAGGGCGTAGGCGGCCAGCACTTTATGCGGCGCGAAGCGGCTGATAAGCCAGGTCCCGGTGAAACGGCCGATAAAGAAGCACACCATCGTGCCGGTCAGGTAATTGGCGGCGAAACCGGGTGTCATTCCAGGGATCTCCTCAATGGCGTAGCGGATCAGATAGCTCCAGCAGGCGGTTTGCGCCCCCACGTAGCAGAACTGCGCCAGCACCGCCCAGCGCCAGTGGCGGATACGGATGAGTCGGGAGAGAGAAGATAAGAAAGAGCTTTGTTTCGCATCGCTATGATCGTCACTTTGCAGGGCCGGAAATTTGGTCAGCATAATCAGCAGCGCAACTACTAATACGATGGCGACGATAATCATGTATGGCGTTTGTACCGATAACACCAGGCTGTGTTTATAGGCGCTAAGCTGATCCGGCGTCATTTTATCAAGCGCTTCTTGCGATTGATGCGGCACGTTAGACAAAATAAGGCTTTGCCCAAACACAACGGCGATAATAGCGCCAAAGGAGTTAAAAGTTTGCGCCAGATTAAGCCGGAAATGTCCGCCGCTTTCTGGACCTAATACCGTAACAAAAGGGTTGGCTGCAGTTTCAAGGCAGCCTAAACCGGCGGCGATGATAAACAGGCCAATTAAAAATAATGTGTAATTCATTATCTCGGCGGCAGGCCAGAATAATGCGGCGCCAACAGCATATAAAAAAAGCCCGGTGATAATCCCTGCTTTATAACTGAGTTTTTTCATCAAAATCCCAGCAGGAATTGGAATGACGAAATAACCGAAATAAAAGGCTGACTGAATAAGCCCAGCCTGAAAGTTAGTTAGCGTAAAAGCTTGTTGAAACTGCGGTAATAAAATGTCATTCAGATTATTGGCGACGGCCCACAGAAAAAATAGCGAGCAAAGTAAGGCGAATGGAATAATGTAGCGCTTGCTCTTGCTTTGCTCTGCATCCACAGCACGAAAACTCTGCGTTTGTATTGTTGTGTTTCCCATAGCATCCTCATCGGTTCAGAAGCTTTTGCGTGCGGTCGGTTCTGGTCACCAGACCGTAAAATTAGGTGAGTTCGCTTTTCTTACCGGTAATAAATTGGCGTCCGGAATGAACTCATGGATTCATTTTCAAATAAAAAAGGCCTTTTAATATGATGGCGGTCACATTTATACCTGAGAGCAGAGCATTCTGTGATTATCATCACTTTAATTTTCATAAAAAAATGACCGTTTGAGATGTTTAATTTAAAAAACCACAGACTGAATGCCCGAATTAAATTATTGCCACGAAAACGGGCAGTAGTAACTTATTCTTCATTTTTGCCCGTTTTAAAAAATATTATTAAGAGCGGGCATTTATCGGCGAGAGAAACGGTAGTCGTCTGGTTTATCGTGGCGAATTAATTGATGTGAATCACAAAATATCGTTATTTAAATTCCCTTCTCTTTATTCAGTATGATGATAGTTGCTAACTATTCGATTATTTCAACAGGACAGCAGCGCGATGCGAAAGGCGGTTTTGTTGTCTCATTTTGAATCACAGAGAGAGGTAAATAATGGAACGAAATAGACTGGCGCGGCAGATTATTGATACCTGTCTGGAAATGACGCGGTTAGGGTTAAATCAGGGGACGGCAGGTAACGTGAGCGTACGTTATCAGGGCGGATTGCTGATTACGCCGACGGGGATCCCCTACGAGAAGCTGACAGAGTCGCACATTGTCTTTATTGATGCTGACGGTCAGCATGAGCAGGGCAAGCTGCCTTCCAGCGAGTGGCGTTTTCATATGGCGGCATACCAGACGCGCCCTGACGCCAATGCCGTGGTACATAACCACGCTGTCCATTGTACGGCAGTCTCGATCCTGAATCGCCCGATTCCGGCGATTCACTACATGATTGCCGCCGCAGGAGGAAACTCTATTCCCTGCGCGCCCTACGCCACTTTTGGCACCCGCGAACTTTCTGACCATGTTGCCGTGGCGCTTAAAAATCGTAAAGCGACGCTGTTACAGCATCACGGGCTTATCGCTTGTGAAGAAAATTTAGACAAAGCGTTGTGGCTGGCGCATGAAGTGGAAGTGCTGGCGCAGCTCTATTTAAGTACGCTGGCCATTGTCGATCCGGTACCGGTACTGGATGACGAGGCGATCGCTATCGTACTGGAGAAATTTAAAACTTACGGATTACGTATTGAAGAGTGATGTCAGGAGACAGGCGATGGCGAACAGAATGATTCTGAATGAAACGGCATGGTTTGGCCGGGGAGCGGTGGACGCATTAACCGATGAGGTGACGCGCCGCGGTTATCATAAAGCGCTGATTGTTACCGATAAAACGCTGGTGCAATGCGGTGTGGTCGATAAAGTGACAAGCAGAATGGATGCCGCAGGGCTGGCGTGGGAGATCTATGCGGGCGTGATCCCTAATCCTACGATTTCCGTTGTCCAGGAAGGGCTTAAGGTCTTTACCCAAAGCGGCGCGGACTATCTCATCGCCATTGGCGGCGGTTCTCCGCAGGATACCTGCAAAGCGATCGGTATTATCAGTAACAATCCGGAATTTGCCGATGTGCGCAGTCTGGAAGGGCTATCGCCGACCCGTAAACCCAGCGTGCCGATTATGGCGATCCCGACAACGGCGGGAACCGCGGCGGAAGTCACTATCAATTATGTGATTACCGATGAAGAGAAACGGCGCAAATTCGTTTGTGTCGATCCGCATGATATTCCGCAGGCGGCATTTATCGATGCCGATATGATGGACGGTATGCCGCCCGCGCTGAAAGCGGCAACGGGCGTGGATGCGCTAACCCATGCTATTGAAGGCTATATTACCCGGGCCGCATGGGCGCTGACGGATGCATTACATATCAAAGCCATTGAGATTATTGCTGGCGCGCTGCGCGGCGCCGTAGCCGGAGAAAAAGAGGCCGGTGAGGCGATGGCGCTGGGGCAATACGTTGCCGGGATGGGGTTTTCCAATGTGGGGCTGGGGCTGGTGCATGGGATGGCGCATCCGCTGGGCGCGTTTTACAACACGCCGCATGGCGTCGCGAATGCTATTTTGCTTCCGCATGTGATGCGTTTTAATGCCGGGTCTACCAACGAGAAATTCCGTGATATCGCCCGGGCGATGGGGGTGAAGGTAGAAGGATTGAGTCTTGAAGAGGCGCGTAATGCCGCAGTGGAAGCCGTATTTACGCTAAATCGCGATGTGGGAATTCCGCTGCATTTGCGTGATGTTGGCGTTCGAAAAGAGGATATCCCGGCGCTGGCGCAGGCGGCATTCGATGATGTCTGTACGGGCGGCAATCCGCGTGAAGCGAGTCTGGCGGACATTGTCGAACTGTATCATATCGCCTGGTAATTTTGCCGGATGGCGCTGCGCTTATCCGCTCTACATTTCGTGCAGTCCTGTAGGCCGGATAAGGCGTTCACGCCGCCATCCGGCAACAAAACTACCGCGCCAGCCGTAGCTGCTGTAAGTTTCCGTCGATATGTAAATCGGTTTGCAGACGTGCAATATCGCGGCAGAGAAATGCCATTTCTTTATGCGTCTCAAGCTTTTTGCGCCACTTTTCCGGCACCTCGTCCAGATGGGCGTAAATTCCCTCCAGATTTTGAAACTGAATCAATAGCTGGGTCGCGCTTTTGGGGCCGATACCGGCAACGCCGGGGACTTTCGAACTGCTGATTCCTGCCAGACCCCAGTAATCCGGCAACTGCCGGGGGAGTACGCCAAACTCTTTTTCAATAAACGGCGCGTCCAGCCAGCGTTTCTGGAAGTAGTCGCGAATGCGCAATCCCGGAGAGAGCAACTGGCAATAGCCTTTATCGGTTGACACAATGGTTGCCTGGTGCCCGGCTTCGGTAACTTTTAGCGCCAGCGTCGCCGCCAGATCGTCCGCTTCGTTACCGTCTGATGCCCAACAGCGTACGCCGCGCTGTTCAAACGCGGCGCGTAGGGCGGGCATTTCATTATGTAAATCGTCAGGCATCGGCGGACGTCCTGCTTTGTAGTCCGGCAAACGCTGATGACGCCAGCCGCTGCTGCGCGCGTCGTCATCAAATACCGCTACGGCATGGGTTGGCTGGCTGTGGATAATCAATTGATCGAGCGCGTGTTGGCAGGTTTCCACACAGGGCGATCCCTGAACGGCGTGAATACGGCGAATCAAATTGAGCGCGTCGACGATAAGCAGATGAGCAGCCACGGTGTTCTCCCTTACAAACCTGCGCGTAGGGTAACATTCACGGCGGGGGGAGGCGAGCATTGCGAAATAGCGCTATCCGTAGGCCTGATAAGCGAAGCGCCATCAGGCAACAAAAGCCGGATGGCGGCGAGCGCCTTATCCGGCCTACAGATCCTAAAATGTGCTGAGAATTAATCGCAGGTAACGATCTTCATCGCCAGGCCGCCGCGCGAAGTTTCGCGGTACTTAGCGTTCATGTCTTTACCGGTTTCGTACATGGTCTCAATCACTTTATCGAGGCATACGCGCGGTTCGCTGGTACGGCGCAGCGCCATACGCGCGGCGTTGACCGCTTTGACTGAAGCAATCGCGTTACGCTCAATGCAGGGAACCTGTACCTGACCGGCAACCGGATCGCAAGTTAACCCCAGATTATGCTCCATGGCGATTTCTGCGGCGATACACACCTGCGCCGGACTACCGCCCAGCAGCTCGGCCAGACCCGCTGCCGCCATGGAACAGGCCACGCCGACCTCTCCCTGACAACCCACTTCGGCGCCGGAAATAGAGGCGTTCATCTTATACAGCGAGCCAATCGCGCTGGCGACCAGCATATAGCGAGCAAGTGAGTTAGCATTTACTTCGCGGATAAACTTGTCATAGTACGCCAGCACCGCCGGAACAATACCACATGCGCCGTTAGTCGGCGCAGTGACTACTCGTCCGCCTGCGGCATTCTCTTCGTTCACCGCCAGCGCGAACATATTGATCCAGTCGACGACCGCCATCGGATCGGTGGTGGTCTTATCCTGACTGACCAGCACCCGACGCAGCGCCGCCGCGCGACGCGGAACGCGCAGTTTGCCCGGCAATACGCCCTCGGTGGTGATACCGCGCTCAATACCGCTGCGCATTACCTCCCAGACCCTGGCGAAGTGCTGCTCCAGCGCTTCTTTACTGTGCAGAGCCAGTTCGTTTTGCATCATCAGACCGGAGAGCGACAGACCCGTCTCCTGGCAGTGGCGCTGTAAATCCGCGGCGGTTTTGTAAGGGTACGGCACGTTAACAGGTTCGCTATTCGTCAAACCAAAGTGCTCTTCATCGACGATAAAGCCGCCGCCAATGGAGTAGTAGGTTTGGCTGTAGAGCACCTTATCGCCCGCCAGCGCGGTAATACGCATCCCGTTTTCATGCAGAGACAGGTTGTCGGCGTGGAAATTCATGCACTTATCGACCGGAAATTCGACTTCATGCTGCCCATTAGCCAGTAGTAAACGCCCATGGGTGTTCACATCCTGGATAAAGGACGGAATGGCGTCGATATCGACGGTGTCCGGCAGATTCCCCGCCAGGCCCATAATAATGGCGATATCAGTGTGGTGGCCTTTACCCGTCAATGACAGAGAGCCGTAGACATCCACCACGACGCGGGTGACATCTGTAAGGATATGGCGGGCAATCAGATCGTCCGTGAACTGCTTGCCTGCTTTCATTGGTCCGACGGTGTGAGAACTGGAAGGGCCAATGCCGATTTTAAAAATATCGAATACGCTAATCATAGGGCATCCATTGCGGTTGTATCATAGAGAAGCGCCGCAGTAAGCGGCGCTAAAGGACTTAGCTGAACAGTGAGTAGAAAATAGCGGAGATGGCAATCAGGCCCATAATCACAACGAATACGTTGCTGATATGACCGCTGTACTTACGCATTGCCGGTACTTTCTGGATGGCATACATCGGCATCAGGAACAGAATCATCGCGATGATCGGGCCCCCCAGGGTTTCAATCATGCCCAGGATGCTGGGGTTCAGCGTCGCCACAATCCAGGTGGTGACCAGCATGAACAGCGCGGTAATTTTATTCAGTTTGTTGATTTCGATGGATTTACCTTTACCACGCAGCGATTTAATCACCATCCCGTTAAAGCCTTCACGCGCGCCCAGGTAGTGGCCGAGGAAGGATTTGGTGATAGCAATCATCGCAATGATCGGCGCCATCCAGGCGATGATCGGCGCGTTAAAGTGGTTCGCCAGGTAAGACAGAATAGAGATGTTCTGCTCTTTTGCCGCCGCCAGATCTGCCGGCGTCAGGCTCAGCACGCAGCTGAAGACGAAGAACATTACGGTCAGCACCATCATGATGTGGGCGAAGGCCAGAATTTTAGAACATTTCTTCTCTGCGCCTTCACCGTACTCTTCACGCTTCGCAACCGCGAAGGAGGAGATGATCGGGGAGTGGTTGAAAGAGAAAACCATCACCGGAATCGCCAGCCACAGCGTCATCCACAGACCGTTACCGGTAGACGCGGCGGAATCAAAGGACAGCGTTTCCAGCGCCGCGCCGTTCCACTGCGGGATCAGGTACAAGGCCAGCAGCATCAGCGCAGCGACGAACGGGAATACCAGGATACTCATCGCCTTAACGATCATTTGCTCGCCGAAGCGCACGATGGTCATCATGCCAACAATCAGGATCAGGGAAAGAATCGCCCGCGGCGGCGGATTAATCGCTAACTGGTGGGTCAGGAAGCTTTCCACGGTATTAGTAATCGCCACGCTGTAAACCAGCAGGATGGGGTAAATCGCGAAGAAGTAGAGCAGGGTAATCAGTTTACCTGCGCCGATACCGAAGTGTTCTTCAACGACTTCAGTGATGTCTTCACCCGGATTTTTACCGGACAGCACGAAGCGGGTTAAACCACGGTGTGCGAAAAAGGTCATCGGGAAAGCGAGAATCGCCATGATGATGAGCGGAATCATGCCGCCGACGCCTGCGTTGATCGGCAGGAACAGAACGCCCGCGCCGATAGCCGTGCCGTAAAGGCCCAGCATCCACATGGTATCCGTTTTGCGCCATGCGCTTCGAGAGTCAATCGAAGCAATCGTGCTGGTCTGAGTGGTTTCCATCTATTTCTCCTGGAGGATGCTAAAAATCAGGTTGCTGGTCTAATCCAATGAAAAAAGACCTGATCGTAAAATGAAATCTGCTTAGGGACGCTTTTTATATAATTTTTCGCCGTAATAATTTTCGGGCGGAAAGATACATTTAAGTGATGAATCTATCAGTGATCCCGATCTCAAATGCAATAATCCGCTTCTTACATGGATAAATTTGGACCATTAATCTATTAAAAAAACGTCATAACGAATTTCCGGGCGCGAAGGCTACCATTAACGATATAAGGCCGGAAAGATTGGGGCGCAAGATACGGAGGTTTGACTATAAAAATCAAGGTTTTTAGTGAATTCTGGCGAAGAATAAGAGTTTGAACCGATAAATCACGGTAAGAGGAGTGAAGTAAACGTTTGCCTGGCAATCTATTTATGATGAATTATAAATGGTGTTTATAAAACAATGCGGGCTATGCCTCTGATGATCATCATAAAAAATGAAGGCATACGTTAATTGCCATACCGCAATGAAAGGAATGGGAGAAGCGCCCGGCTGCTGGCGGCAACCGGGCATAAGCGCTAAGCGCAGATCTCGTAACAGGGGATGTAGGCGGAACCTGGCAATTTCATACGATGCTGCGCGACGAATCCCTGCAGCAGATCGTCCATGCGACGCATCATCTCTCGATCGCCGTGGATTTTATACGGACCATTAGCTTCAATGGCGCGTATCCCGACCTCCTTCACGTTCCCCGCGACAATACCGGAGAAGGCGCGTCGCAGATCCGCCGCCAGAATCTCAACCGGCTGATCCGGGTACAGTTTCAGGTTGGCCATATTTTCATGCGACGGCTCAAACGGCACCTGAAGATCCGGTGCAATACGCATCGACCAGTTAAAACTATAGGCGTCGCCGGTATCACGGCGATTCTCTTTCACTTGCGGCATCGCTTTCTTCATCAGCCGCGCTACCTCCGCCGCATCGTCAATGATGATGCGGTAATGACGGCGGGCCGCTTCGCCCAGCGTATGGGTAATAAACTCATCCAGCACGCGGAAGTAATCGGCGCTTTCTTTTGGTCCGGTCAGGATCAGCGGTAACACCTGATTTTTATTGGCTGGATTCATCAGAATACCCAGCAAATAAAGCAGCTCTTCCGCCGTACCCACGCCGCCCGGGAAGATGATGATACCGTGTGCGATACGGACGAACGCTTCCAGGCGTTTTTCGATATCCGGCATGATGATCAGTTCATTCACCAGCGGGTTAGGCGGTTCAGCCGCAATAATGGAAGGCTCAGTCATGCCGATAAAGCGGCTGTCTTTATAACGCTGCTGCGCGTGACCGACCGCCGCGCCCTTCATGGGGGCTTCCATCGCCCCAGGGCCGCAGCCGGTGCAAATGTTCAGCTCGCGTAATCCCAACTGCGTGCCGACGCGACGGGCATACAGGTACTCGTTTTCGTTAATTGAGTGGCCGCCCCAGCATACCACCATGTTTGGCGCTTCGCCGACGTGCAGCGCCCGGGCGTTGCGCAAAATGGAGAACACCAGATTGGTGATATGTGTTGAGCTTTCAAGATCCAGATGCTGGAAACGACCGGCATTGTGGATCTGCCCATTCACAAAGAGAATGTCGCGCAGCACCGCGAACAGGTTAGCCTGTAGCGCACGAATAATCCGCCCGTCAACAAAGGCGTCTTCAGGCGGGTTAATCAATTCCAGCTTCACGCCGCGCTCGCGGCGCAGTACGTTAATATCGAAATTTTCAAAGCGGGACAGCAGCTCTTTGCTGTTGTCGGTCAGGCTGCCGGAGTTAAGAACGGCAAGTGAACAGTTACGAAACAGTTGATACAGGTCGCTACTGGCCGTGCGTTTCAGCATGTCCACTTCCAGTTGCGACAACATATCCATTGAGCCAAGCGGGCTAATATGTGTAATCAAGTAAACTCCTTATGGGACGCAACACGCCATTCCCTGTTGATTACAATAGCCCTGGCTGATGACCTTTCACAACCTTACATGCGCAATCCGGCACGCAAAATTGACAAAAAAATTACTGTCGCGCCAGCCTGCCCGTGGCGGGCACGAAATTGGTATTGCTGCGCCAGGGATTAATGTCCAGCCCGCCGCGGCGGGTATAGCGCGCATAAACGCTTAACGTTTCCGGCTGGCAGAAGCGCAGAATGTCATTAAAAATACGCTCTACGCACTGCTCGTGAAATTCATTATGGTGACGGAAGGAGACCAGATAACGCAGCAGTTTTTCCCTGTCGATTTTGCGCCCGCGATACTGAATTTGTATCGAGCCCCAGTCCGGTTGGTGGGTGATCAGGCAGTTGGATTTCAACAGATGACTGACCAGCGTCTCCTCTACTTGCTTCTCGCCGCTGACCGCATGTTGCAGATAGTCGGTAGTAAACTGGTAGTTGTCGATACTGATATCCTGATCGTCAATACAGGTGCCGTGGAAATGGGCGACAGGCTGTCCTTCCAGCTCATCAAGACGATGAAGCCTCACGCTAACGTTGCCCTGCGCGCAGGCGCGCAGATCGCGCTCCAGCGTCTGGCGCACCGTCTCCCAGGTGTCAAAGCGCGTCTGGTTAAAGCTGTTCAGATACAGTTTAAAGCTTTTGGATTCGATTAAATTAACGCTGGTGTAATCCAGTTCGACATGCCCGACGGCGACCTGCGGAAGACCCTGGCTGTTAAGCCAGGAAAGTTCATACAACGTCCAGATATCCGCGCCGTGGAACGGCAAATTATCGGCTGTTAATCCGAGCGGGTCACGATTCAAACTGCGCGGTACGCCCTGCAGCAGGCTGGCGTCATAATTGTCCCGGTAATCCGTTGATTTTCCGAGAGTCAGGCCATCAAGAGCCTGATGGTTTTCATAAGAAGACATGTTTCACCGTCATAAACCAGATACACTATGCGCCAAGTGTATCCTGGCTTTTATGAAGAGAGAAACTGGTGGACGAACTGACAGCGCAGGCATTGAAAGCCTTTACGACGCGTTACTGCGACGCGTGGCAAGAAAAACACGGTAGCTGGCCGTTGAGCGAAGAACTGTATGGCGTACCTTCTCCGTGCATTATTTCTTCAACCCGCGATGCCGTTTACTGGCAGCCGCAACCTTTTGAAGGCGAAGAAAATGTAAACGCGGTTGAACGCGCCTTTGATATTATGGTACAACCTGCGCTCCACGCGTTTTACACCACGCAGTTTGCTGGCGACATGCCCGCGCAGTTTGCGGACGAAAAGCTTACGCTACTGCAAACCTGGAGTCAGGATGACTTTCGGCGCGTGCAGGAAAATCTGATAGGCCACCTGGTCACGCAAAAGCGGCTCAAGCTTCCTCCCACGCTTTTTATTGCGACGCAGGAAAATGAGCTTGAGGTCATTTCGGTCTGTAATCTGTCCGGCGAGGTGATTAAAGAAACGCTGGGCACCCGCAATCGTACCGTTCTTGCCGCAACGCTTGCGGAATTCCTTACGCAACTTAATCCTCTTCTGTAATCGTTTGCCCTAACGGGTGTGAGAGATCTCTTACAAAGTCTGTAGGAGATCGCCAGGATATCAGCGGATACTGAGCCCCGTTTTCTTATGTAAGTCTATATAAAACAACTAATTAAAATGTTTTTGCGCACTTTCATATGAAAATTTACTTAAGGTATTGTCTGTAAGCGTCTTGTAAGACAAGGTGAAACAGGCGATTCTATCTTCGTCGACAGGGAGTCGTACAACGAAGCGAACGTCAGGATGATGACGCTTCAGCAGGACACGCCAGGATGGTGTTACAAGGAAAGGCTTCAGGATGAAGCAAAGTGGAAAGCGCAGGATGCGTTAAAGGACACCTCCAGGACGGAGAACGAGAGCCGATCAGGATGTTCGGCGGGTCTGGATGACCAGGGACGCTTCAGGAAGAAGCTATCACATCGGGCGATGTGCGCAGGATGCAAACGTTCAGGATGAACAGGCCGTAAGGTCACAGGAAAAGTTGTCACGGATGAGCAGGGAGCACGAAAAGTAGCTGGAATGCTGCGAAACGAACCGGGAGCACTGTTTATACAGTGCTCCCTTTTTTTTGTTATTCTTCGCGCCAGATTTTCATCATTGAGGTTTTTAACATGACGACTCATGACCGTGTGCGTCAGCAGTTACATGCGCTTGAAACGCTGCTGCGCGAGCATCGCCACTGGCGGCAGGATGCGCCGCAGGCGCACCTGTTTACCAGCACCCAACCATTTTTTATGGATACCATGGAACCGCTGGAATGGCTGCAATGGGTATTGATCCCACGTATGCATACCCTACTTGATAATGCGCAGCCGCTGCCCGAGGCGTTTGCCGTCGCCCCTTATTATGAAATGGCGCTGGCGGCGGATCATCCGCAGCGGGAGGCGATCCTGGCGGTTTTGCAGGATCTGGATGCGCTATTCGTCCGCGATAAATCCTGATGCTGGAGATCCTCTATCAAGATCGGTGGCTGGTTGCCGTGAATAAACCCGCAGGCTGGCTTGTTCACCGGAGCTGGCTGGATCGCGACGAAAAAGTCGTGGTCATGCAAACGGTGCGCGACCAAATCGGCCAGCATGTTTTTACCGCCCACCGTCTCGACAGACCCACGTCGGGCGTACTGTTAATGGGGCTGTCCAGCGAAGCGGGACGCCGTCTGGCGCAGCAGTTCGAGCAGCACCACATCCGTAAACGCTACCATGCCATTGTGCGCGGCTGGCTGATGGATGACGCGGTACTGGATTATCCGCTGGTGGAAGAGCGCGATAAAATTGCCGATAAATTCGCCCGCGAAGATAAAGCGCCCCAGCCGGCTGTAACGCAGTATCGCGGGCTGGCGACGGTCGAAATGGCGGTGCCGACCGGGCGTTATCCCACCACGCGTTATGGCCTGGTTGAGCTGGAACCAAAAACGGGACGCAAGCACCAGCTCCGTCGTCATCTGGCGCATCTGCGTCATCCTATCATCGGCGACAGTAAACATGGCGATTTGCGACAAAACCGCAGCGCGGCGGAGCATTTTGCCTGTCGTCGCCTGATGCTTCATGCCAGTCGGCTTGAACTGACGCACCCCTTTACCGGACAGCCGTTGATAATTCAGGCCGGGTTGGATGAAACCTGGATGCAGGCGCTGACACAGTTTGGCTGGCGTGGACTTCTCCCTGACAATGAAAGGGTTGAGTTTACGGCGGCGTCCCGGCAGGATGAGACTCATCAGGCATAATTCAGGGAGATACGCATAATGGCAGAAATTGGTATTTTTGTCGGGACCATGTATGGCAACTCACTGCTGGTGGCGGAAGAAGCGGAAGCGATCCTCGCCAGACAGGGCCACAGCGCGACCGTGTTTGAAGATCCTGAACTGTCCGACTGGCAGCAATATCAGGATAAGGTTGCGCTGGTCGTTACCTCGACAACCGGGCAGGGCGATCTACCGGATAGCATTGCGCCGCTCTTTCACGGCATTAAAGATACAGTCGGTTTTCAACCAAACCTGCGTTACGGGGTGATTGCGCTAGGTGATAGCAGCTACCCCAATTTCTGTAATGGCGGCAAACAGTTTGATGCCCTGTTGCAAGAGCAAAGCGCGCAGCGGGTGGGGGAGATATTATTCATTGACGCCAGCGAACATCCGGAGCCGGAGAGCCAGTCCAATCCCTGGGTTGAAAACTGGGGAACTTTACTTTCCTGAGGTAAATCCCTCCCCCCTACGGGAGGGTACCTTTTCGTTTGCTTGCGTTGCCAGTAAGCAAAATCACGACCTGTATACAGTGTAAAGTAACTGAATCGTGTTAGCTTTGGGCATATGCCCGCAAAAGCGGCAGTTTTTTACGGGCGTTTTCATGTAATCAAGCGACCTGTTTCACATTCTTCTCTTTTTATTCCTCCTGCGTCGACGCCTGGCGCCTTCTGATTTCATTTCCGTGAAGTGGCTTCCACTGTCCTGGGCTTTTGCCATAAACAGGCGTAATTCATCGCCAAAATACTGTGTTGTTGCACGGTGAGTGTGTGTGGCGCGCTTTTTATACTTCTCCTGCCAGTGAATAAAAGCATGCAGCGTGCAAAGCAAACGACCTAATAAAAGCTGCAACAAGGAAACGTTATCTCTGATTCCCTACCGGTTGTGCAGTTCAGAGTGAGCGTAGCTAACGCGAAATTTCAGGAGTGCAACAATGAGTTCATTAAGTCACGCGGCGAGCAGTGCGGAGAAACGCACGAACGCCCGCTACTGGATAGTGGTGATGCTGTTTATCGTCACATCCTTCAACTACGGCGACCGCGCCACATTGTCCATTGCCGGCTCAGAAATGGCCAAAGATATCGGCCTTGATCCGGTAGGTATGGGCTATGTTTTTTCTGCTTTTTCATGGGCCTATGTTATCGGGCAGATCCCGGGTGGCTGGCTGCTGGACCGCTTTGGTTCCAAACGCGTCTATTTCTGGTCTATTTTCATTTGGTCAGTCTTCACCCTGTTGCAGGGTTTTGTCGATATCTTTAGTGGTTTCGGCATTATTGTCGCCCTCTTTACGCTTCGTTTCCTGGTTGGTCTGGCGGAATCGCCTTCTTTCCCGGGCAACAGTCGCATTGTTGCAGCCTGGTTCCCGGCGCAGGAGAGGGGAACGGCGGTGGCCATCTTTAACTCCGCGCAATACTTTGCCACGGTTATTTTCGCGCCAATTATGGGCTGGCTGACGCACGAAGTGGGCTGGTCGCATGTCTTCTTCTTTATGGGCGGGTTAGGGATCATCATCAGCTTTATCTGGTTGAAAGTTATCCATGAACCAAATAACCATCCGGGCGTAAATAAGAAAGAGTTGGAGTACATCGCAGAAGGCGGCGCGCTGATCAATATGGATCAGAAAGACACCAAAGCGAAAGTACCGTTTAGCGTCAAATGGGGCCAGATCAAACAGCTGCTGGGCTCTCGTATGATGATTGGCGTTTACATCGGTCAGTACTGTATTAACGCATTGACCTATTTCTTTATTACTTGGTTCCCGGTCTATTTGGTCCAGGCGCGCGGCATGTCGATTCTCAAAGCGGGCTTTGTCGCCTCGGTTCCTGCGGTCTGCGGCTTTATCGGCGGCGTGTTGGGCGGCATCATTTCCGACTGGCTGATGCGTCGTACTGGCTCCCTGAATATCGCGCGCAAGACGCCGATTGTGCTGGGGATGTTGCTGTCAATGGTTATGGTGTTCTGTAACTATGTGAACGTGGAATGGATGATCATCGGCTTTATGGCGTTGGCCTTCTTCGGTAAAGGTATCGGCGCGTTGGGCTGGGCAGTAATGGCGGATACCGCGCCGAAAGAGATCAGCGGTCTTTCCGGCGGCTTGTTTAATATGTTCGGCAATATCTCCGGTATTGTGACGCCAATCGCGATTGGTTACATCGTTGGCACCACCGGTTCCTTCAACGGCGCGTTGATCTATGTCGGCGTACATGCCCTGGTGGCCATCATCAGCTATCTGGTGCTGGTAGGCGATATTAAGCGTATTGAACTGAAACCTGTCGCAGGACAATTATCATGACAACGCAATCCAGTCCCGTTATTACGGACATGAAGGTCATTCCGGTTGCCGGACATGACAGTATGCTACTCAACATCGGCGGCGCGCATAACGCGTACTTCACCCGTAACATCGTCGTCCTCACCGATAACGCCGGGCATACTGGCGTCGGCGAGGCGCCGGGCGGAGAAGTGATTTATCAGACGCTGGTCGATGCTATTCCGATGGTATTAGGCCAGGAAGTCGCCCGCCTGAACAAAGTGGTGCAGCAGGTGCATAAAGGCAACCAGGCTGCTGATTTTGACACCTTTGGTAAAGGCGCATGGACGTTTGAACTGCGGGTTAACGCGGTGGCAGCTTTGGAAGCGGCGCTGCTTGATCTACTGGGGCAGGCGCTTAATGTGCCGGTCTGTGAACTATTAGGACCCGGTAAACAGCGCGATGCCGTCACCGTGTTGGGCTATCTCTTCTATATTGGCGATCGCACTAAAACCGATCTGCCGTATCTGGAAAGCACGCCGGGCAGCCATGAATGGTATCGCCTGCGCCATCAGGAAGCGCTGAATAGCGACGCGGTCGTGCGGCTGGCGGAAGCGTCTCAGGATCGCTACGGCTTTAAAGATTTTAAACTCAAGGGCGGCGTGCTGCCGGGCGAGCAAGAGATTGATACCGTTCGCGCGCTAAAAAAACGCTTCCCGGACGCGCGTATTACCGTGGATCCGAACGGCGCCTGGCTACTGGATGAAGCCATTGCGTTGTGCAAAGGGCTGAAAGATGTACTGACCTACGCGGAAGATCCGTGCGGCGCGGAGCAAGGATTCTCTGGTCGTGAAGTCATGGCGGAGTTCCGCCGCGCGACCGGTCTGCCGGTGGCGACCAATATGATTGCCACCAACTGGCGTGAAATGGGACACGCGGTGATGCTCAACGCGGTAGACATTCCTCTTGCCGACCCGCATTTCTGGACTCTCACCGGCGCCGTTCGCGTGGCGCAACTGTGCGATGACTGGGGGCTAACCTGGGGCTGCCATTCGAATAACCATTTTGATATTTCACTGGCGATGTTTACCCATGTCGGCGCGGCGGCGCCAGGCAAACCCACCGCTATTGATACGCACTGGATCTGGCAGGAGGGCGATTGCCGCCTGACTAAAAATCCGCTGGAAATTAAAAACGGCAAAATTGCCGTTCCGGATGCGCCAGGAATGGGCGTGGAGCTTGACTGGGAACAGGTGCGAAAAGCGCATGACGCGTATAAAAAGCTGCCAGGCGGCGCGCGTAATGATGCAGGCCCGATGCAATACCTGATCCCCGGCTGGACTTTTGACCGCAAACGCCCTGTTTTTGGTCGTCACTAATTCTGAATAAGGACACAGTTATGAGTACTCAATTTACGACGCCTGTAGTCACTGAAATGCAGGTTATCCCGGTTGCGGGTCATGACAGTATGCTGATGAACCTGAGCGGCGCGCACGCCCCGTTCTTCACGCGTAACATCGTCATTATTAAAGATAACTCCGGCCATACCGGGGTCGGCGAGATTCCGGGCGGCGAAAAAATTCGCAAAACGCTGGAAGATGCGATCCCACTGGTGGTGGGAAAAACGCTGGGTGAATATAAAAATGTCCTGACCGCCGTTCGCAACCAGTTTGCCGATCGCGATGCGGGCGGACGCGGTTTACAAACGTTCGATCTCCGTACCACTATCCATGTGGTGACTGGCATTGAAGCGGCAATGCTTGACCTTTTGGGCCAACACCTGGGCGTCAACGTCGCTTCGCTGTTAGGCGACGGTCAGCAGCGCAGCGAAGTCGAAATGCTGGGTTATCTGTTCTTTGTCGGCAATCGCAAGGCCACGCCGCTGCCGTATCAGAGCCAGCCGGATGAGCAATGCGACTGGTATCGTCTGCGCCATGAAGAGGCGATGACGCCGGAAACGGTAGTGCGTCTGGCGGAAGCCGCCTATGAAAAATACGGCTTCAACGACTTCAAACTGAAAGGCGGCGTGCTGGCGGGCGAAGAAGAGGCCGAGTCAATCGTGGCGCTGGCGAAACGTTTCCCACAAGCGCGCGTCACGCTCGATCCAAACGGTGCCTGGTCGCTGAACGAAGCGATCAGCATTGGTAAATACCTGAAAGGTTCTCTGGCCTATGCAGAAGATCCGTGCGGCGCGGAGCAGGGTTTTTCGGGACGTGAAGTGATGGCGGAATTCCGTCGCGCGACCGGATTACCGACGGCCACCAATATGATAGCGACCGACTGGCGTCAAATGGGGCATACGCTGTCGCTGCAATCCGTCGATATCCCGCTGGCGGACCCGCACTTCTGGACTATGCAAGGCTCTGTACGCGTGGCGCAAATGTGTCATGAGTTCGGTCTGACCTGGGGCTCGCACTCTAACAACCACTTTGATATTTCGTTGGCGATGTTTACCCATGTTGCCGCGGCGGCGCCGGGCAAGATCACCGCGATCGATACCCACTGGATCTGGCAGGAGGGCAACCAACGTCTGACTAAAGAACCGTTTGAAATTAAAGGCGGCATGGTGCAAGTACCGACCAAACCGGGTCTGGGCGTTGAGCTCGATATGGATCAGGTGATGAAAGCGCATGAGCTCTATCAAAAACATGGCTTAGGCGCGCGTGACGACGCGATGGGAATGCAGTACTTAATTCCTGGCTGGACGTTTGATAATAAGCGTCCTTGCATGGTGCGTTAAGTCAGAGCCGGTTCCGTAAGGAACCGGTTCTTCTCTGGGTGTATGCTTAACAGGATCAACATGCGTAAGGACGACTTATGAAAATAGTGATCGCACCAGACTCGTATAAGGAAAGTTTGAGTGCTCTTGAGGTAGCGACCGCCATTGAACAAGGATTTCGCGAGATCTGGCCTGACGCCGATTACCTGAAATTGCCGCTGGCTGATGGCGGAGAGGGTACTGTCGAAGCGATGGTTGAAGCGACGGCGGGTCGAATCGTGCATGTTGAGGTCACCGGGCCGTTGGGGCATCGCGTCAATGCGTTTTATGGGCTTTCCGGCGATGCGCGTTCCGCATTCATTGAAATGGCGGCCGCCAGCGGGCTGGAGCAGGTGCCGCCCGCGCAACGCGATCCGTTGAAGACCACGTCATGGGGAACCGGCGAGCTGATCCGTCATGCGCTGGATGCGGGCGTTGAGCATATCATTATTGGTATCGGCGGTAGCGCCACCAACGATGGCGGCGCGGGGATGGTGCAGGCGCTGGGGGCCAGGCTACGGGATGCGCAGGGCAATGATATTGCGCAAGGCGGCATTGGGCTGGAAACACTCGCCAGCATTGATATCAGCGGCCTGGATAAGCGTTTGTCGGCGTGCCATATAGAGGTCGCCTGCGATGTCACGAATCCCCTTACCGGCAAAGAGGGCGCGTCTGCGGTTTTTGGTCCGCAAAAAGGGGCGACGCCGGAAATGATTGAACGCCTGGATACGGCATTGACTCGCTATGCGCATTTGATTGCCCGCGATCTGCATGTCGATGTGTTGGATCTGGCAGGCGGCGGCGCGGCAGGCGGCATGGGGGCGGCGTTATACGCGTTTTGCGGCGCGCAGCTACGGCGTGGTATTGAGATTGTCACCGATGCGCTTCATCTGGAAGCGTGTCTTGCGGATGCTGATTTAGTCATCACCGGCGAGGGACGCATCGACAGCCAGACTATTCACGGTAAAGTCCCTATTGGCGTGGCAAACATCGCCAAACGGTATAACAAGCCGGTAATTGGTATTGCGGGTAGCCTGACGGCGGACGTTGGCGTGGTTCATGAACATGGGCTTGATGCCGTTTTCAGCGTGATTTATACCATCTGCACGCTGGAGGACGCGCTGAAGAATGCGAGTGAAAACGTACGAATGACCGCGCGCAACGTGGCTGCAACGCTGAAAGCGGGGCAACAGTTACGCTGAGTTATGGCCGGATAAGGCGGTCACGCCGCCATCCGGCGAATATCAGCCTAATATCTTCTTCGCTTCACGCGCGACATTATCCATCTCATCCAGCAGCTCCAGAAACTCAGGCTCCAGCTCCTCTTCGTGGACGCCGCTGCGAAGCTGTTGCTCAATAAGCTGGCAGAGGTTCTTCATCCGCGGTACGCCGCTATAGCCGCAGCTCCCGTGTAGCTTATGGACCAGATCGACCAGGCCGTTGGGATTTTCTCCCACCAGTTGTTCTTCAATTTTGTTGCGCACTTCCGGCAGAAAATCAATCAGCATTTGCAGCATATCCCGCGCCAGATCGGGCTTACCGGCAGCCTGGCGGAGCGCAAGCTGCCAGTCGAGCGTTGCATTCGGATTGAAGATAAACTCAGCCGGTTCCGGCGCCAGCAGGCGCGCTGCTACGTTGGCGCCAGGTTTATAGCGCAGCAACAGATTATGCAACTTCTCTTCTTCTATCGGTTTAGCCAGATAGTCGTTCATGCCCGCGCTGAGCAACTTCTCTTTTTGCCCGGCCATCGCATGTGCCGTAACGGCAATAACCGGTGTTTGCTGCTGATGAGGAAGCTGGTGAATCAATTCGCAGGCGCGTATGCCGTCCATATCCGGCATCTGAATATCCATCAAAATCAGATCAAACTGCATTTGTTTCGCCCGATCTACCGCCTGATGTCCGCTATCACAAAGTTCTACGTGCTGGACTTTATCTTCCAGTAACGCGCCGATAAGCTTCAGATTGGCGGGATTGTCATCAACCGCCATAACCGTCATGGTGATTTTACTGGTATCCATTAGCAGCGGTTCAGGATGGTGATTCAACTGGCAATATTCCGTCAGCGCTGGCAACAGGCGCGTTGACGTCAATGGTTTTAACAGACAGGCCGCCGCGCCTCCTTGTTTCAGCTTTTCGGCGTTAATTTGCGCATGGCAAGGTAGCGCCAGCAGTAGAAAGTCCGTCATTGATGCCGCTTTCGCCAGACGTTCATGCTGCATGGTGAGCGGCTCGCGGAAGGTCACCGGAACGCTCAAAATCATAATATCGTAGTGCGCTAACGGCAGCGCGGAGAAGGTCGGGCTGTAAACCACTTCCACCGGCGTGTCGCTCAGTAGATCCAGGGTACATTGCGCGGCGGTAGCATTCGGTTCGACATAAGCCAGCCGTTTTCCGGCCAGACACGCGGTCGACGGCCCGTCAATAATGACATTTGGGTTAAGATCAAGATTAATATGAAACCAGAAGGTCGAGCCGCGATTAGGCTGGCTGTGGAAAGAGATATCCCCGCCCATTTCGTTGACCAGCTTTTGCGTAATCACCAGCCCAAGCCCGGTGCCGCCGTGACGGCGAGAAATACTGGCATCGGCCTGGCGAAACGCCTGAAACAGTCGCGACTGGTCGCGTTCCGGAATGCCGATCCCCGTATCGCGGATCTGCACTTCAATCTGTACTTTGGTGTTACTGAGCGCCCGCTTTTCTACCAGAATGTCGATATTGCCACTCTCGGTGAACTTAATGGCATTACCCACCAGATTAGTAATGACCTGTTGCAGGCGCAGCGGGTCGCCAATCACATTATCCGGGACGTCGTTTTTAATATTTAACGTCAACTCCAGCCCTTTATCATGCGACGAGTGGGCCAGCAGCGTAACCACTTCATCCAGCGTATTACGCAGTGGAAAAGGGATACTTTCCAGAATGAGCTTACCGGCTTCCAGCTTGGAGAAGTCGAGCACGTCATTAATGATCGCCAGCAGATTATTCGCGGAACGCTCAATGGTGTTCAGATGGTCGCGCTGGGTGGGGTTCAGCTCCGTTTTTAATGTCAGGCGGGTAAAGCCAATGACGCCGTTCAGCGGCGTTCGCAGTTCGTGCGACATGTTCGCCAGGAACTCCGACTTAATACGCGCCGCTTCCTGGGCGCGCTTTTTCGCCAGATCCAGCTCAACGTTTTGGATTTCCATCTGCTCAAGGGTTTCACGCAGGTCTGAAGTGGCCTGATCGATATTATGCTGCATCTCTTCGTGATAGGCGGCAAGCGACATCGCCATGGAATTAATGCCGTTTTTCAGCATGTCCAGCTCGCCCAGCATAAATCCTTCCACCCGGCTATCCAGTTGTCCGCGGCGAATGCGGTCAACGGTATTCACCATATTACGGATAGGCCCGGTGACATCGCGCATAAGCCGCCAGCCAAAGATCAGCGCAATGCCAATACAAAAAAGCATCATCACGCTGGAGATAAAAATCTCTTTGTATTGCTGTAGCCTGACCGACTTGAGATCCAGTTCAAGCGCCACATATCCCAGCATATTTTTGGTATTTTTCGCGTCGGCAATCGCTGACTCGTCCGGCGAATAGCTCTCCGAGATAATCGGGGTGCGCAGAATCATAATATCGCCGTGGCGATCGACACTCAGACGACGTGGAAACGGCGCTCCGGCGGGAAGCTGCATCTGTGAGGGGTCCAGATGGAAATTAGACGTTACAAACAGGCGGTTATGATCGTCATAAACGGAAATCGCCCGCACAATATCAGAGTGTCTGCGGTGCAGGACGCTGATAAGTTGGCCGATAGACTCCCGGTTTTGTAAGTTCATACCATATTCGCTGGAGACGGCGAGCGGTTCAATAATACTGGCGCCGGCATCTTCTAGTTGACGCTGCAGGTCGTTATAGCGGTGCACTACAAAAAAGATACTGAGCAGCAAACCTATCAGGACGGTCGGGGCCAGGATCAGAATCATCATGCGTGCGCGCAGGCTGTAGTTGGTCATGGAGTTCCGTTATGGGACAATTAGGGTCACACTGTTAAATTGAGAAAAAGCTGGTCGATGGCGCAATTCTACTCTGCAAAACGGCGCGTGACGACGCGTCAGATCATAACCGTTAAAGTCAATGACCTCGATTCATTTGGTCAGGGCGTAGCCCGTCATAACGGAAAGGCGCTGTTTATCCCCGGTTTATTGCCTGAGGAAAGCGCAGAAGTCATTATTACAGAAGATAAAAAGCAATTTGCCCGCGCACGCGTTTCGCGCCGTTTGAATGATAGCCCGGAACGAGAAACGCCGCGCTGCCCGCATTTTGGCGTCTGCGGCGGTTGTCAGCAACAGCATGTCAGCATCGCCCTGCAACAACGCAGCAAAAGCGCGGCGCTGGCGCGTTTGATGAAACACGAGGTGAATGACATCCTCGCCGGCGCGCCCTGGGGTTATCGGCGTCGTGCGCGGTTAAGTCTGAATTGCCCGCCGGATAAACCGCTGCAAATGGGATTTCGCAAAGCGGGTTCCAGCGATATCGTCAATGTCGAACAGTGCCCTGTTTTGGTGCCCCAGCTTGCAGCATTGCTGCCCCGAATCAGGGCGTGTCTGGCGAGTTTACACGGCACCCGACATCTTGGGCATGTTGAGCTGGTACAGGCGGGAAGCGGTACGCTGATGATTCTGCGCCATACCGCGCCATTAAGTGCGGCGGATAAAGAAAAACTGGAACGCTTTTCGCATTCTGAGGGATTGTCTCTGTTTCTGGCGCCGTTTAGCGAGATACTGGAAACGGTATCTGGCGAGGCGCCCTGGTATGATTCGCACGGCTTACGTTTAGCCTTCAGTCCGCGAGACTTTATTCAGGTTAATGAGGCGGTAAACCAGCAAATGGTCGCCCGCGCGCTGGAGTGGCTTGATGTGCGCGCCGAGGATCGTGTCCTGGATCTGTTCTGCGGAATGGGGAATTTTACGCTGCCGCTGGCAACGCGCGCGGCAAGCGTGATAGGGGTTGAGGGCGTTCCGGCGCTGGTAGAAAAAGGCCGTGAAAACGCCATCCGCAATGGTTTACATAATGTGACATTCTTCCATGAGAACCTGGAGGAAGATGTCACGAAGCAGCCGTGGGCGAAAAACGGCTTTGACAAAGTCTTACTCGATCCTGCGCGTGCGGGGGCTACAGGAGTGATGCGACATATTATAAAATTAAAACCTATTCGCATTGTTTATGTATCCTGTAACCCGGCGACGCTGGCGCGCGATAGTGAAGCGCTGGTCAATGCGGGATATGAGGTTACGCGTTTAGCGATGCTCGACATGTTCCCGCACACAGGACATCTGGAATCAATGGTTCTGTTCGAGCGCATGTAATGATTACCGGCTTACCGACTTCGGTAGGCCTGGTCCCTTAAGGAGAGGACGATGGTCGCGGTAAGAAGTGCACATATTAATAAAGCTGGTGAATTTGATCCGAAGAAGTGGATCGCAAGCCTGGGAATTTCCAGCCAGCAGTCGTGTGAGCGCTTAGCCGAAACCTGGGCGTATTGCCTGCAACAGACACAAGGACATCCGGATGCGGATCTGTTGCTGTGGCGTGGCGTGGAGATGGTAGAAATTCTTTCCACGCTGAGTATGGATATCGACACGCTGCGGGCGGCGCTACTGTTCCCTCTGGCCGACGCCAACGTAGTCAGCGAAGATGTACTGCGCGAAAGCGTCGGGAAATCTATCGTTACCCTGATTCATGGCGTGCGCGATATGGCGGCGATCCGTCAGCTAAACGCCACTCATAACGACTCTGTTTCTTCGGAGCAGGTTGATAACGTCCGTCGAATGTTATTGGCGATGGTGGATGATTTCCGCTGCGTGGTGATCAAACTGGCCGAGCGAATCGCTCATTTGCGCGAAGTGAAAGAGGCGCCGGAAGATGAGCGCGTGCTGGCGGCGAAAGAATGTACCAACATCTATGCGCCGCTCGCTAATCGTCTGGGCATCGGGCAACTGAAGTGGGAACTGGAAGACTACTGTTTCCGCTACCTGCATCCGGCGGAATACAAACGCATCGCCAAACTGCTGCATGAGCGCCGTCTCGATCGCGAACATTACATCGAAGAGTTTGTTGGACATCTGCGCGCCGAAATGAAAAACGAAGGCGTGCAGGCGGAAGTCTACGGACGACCAAAACATATTTATAGCATCTGGCGCAAAATGCAGAAAAAGCATCTGGCGTTTGATGAACTCTTTGACGTGCGCGCCGTGCGTATTGTCGCTGAACGTCTGCAGGACTGCTACGCCGCGTTGGGGATAGTGCATACGCACTATCGTCACCTGCCGGATGAATTCGATGATTATGTCGCTAACCCGAAACCGAACGGTTACCAGTCTATCCACACCGTGGTCCTGGGGCCGGGCGGTAAAACCGTTGAGATCCAGATCCGTACCAAACAGATGCATGAAGACGCCGAACTGGGTGTGGCGGCGCACTGGAAGTATAAAGAAGGCGCCGCGTCCGGCGGCGTGCGCTCCGGTCATGAAGACAGAATTGCGTGGCTGCGTAAGCTGATCGCCTGGCAGGAAGAGATGGCCGATTCCGGCGAAATGCTGGATGAAGTGCGCAGCCAGGTCTTCGATGACCGGGTTTACGTCTTTACGCCAAAAGGTGACGTTGTGGACTTACCTGCAGGCTCCACGCCGCTGGACTTTGCTTACCACATCCACAGCGATGTCGGGCACCGCTGCATCGGCGCGAAAATCGGCGGCCGTATTGTGCCATTCACCTATCAGTTGCAGATGGGCGATCAGGTTGAAATTATCACTCAGAAGCAGCCGAATCCCAGCCGCGACTGGCTGAATCCAAACCTGGGCTATGTGACGACCAGCCGCGGACGCTCGAAAATTCACGCCTGGTTCCGTAAACAGGACCGTGACAAAAATATCCTGGCTGGACGGCAGATCCTCGACGATGAGCTGGCGCATTTGGGGATTAGCCTGAAAGAGGCCGAGAAACATCTGCTGCCGCGCTACAACTTTAATGAGCTGGAAGAGTTGCTGGCGGCGATAGGCGGCGGCGATATCCGTCTTAATCAGATGGTGAATTCCCTGCAATCGCAGTTCAATAAGCCGAGTGCAGAGGAGCAGGATGCAGCGGCGCTGAAACAGCTTCAGCAAAAAACATACGCGCCGCAAAATCGTCGTAAAGACGACGGGCGCGTGGTGGTAGAAGGCGTGGGTAATTTGATGCACCACATCGCCCGCTGCTGCCAGCCGATTCCGGGGGATGAAATTGTCGGCTTCATTACTCAAGGGCGAGGGATTTCCGTGCACCGGGCCGACTGCGAACAGCTGGCGGAACTGCGCTCCCATGCGCCGGAGCGGATCGTAGAGGCGGTATGGGGCGAAAGCTACTCGGCGGGATATTCGCTGGTGGTGCGCGTCCAGGCCAACGATCGCAGCGGCTTGCTACGCGATATCACCACCATTCTGGCTAACGAAAAAGTCAACGTGCTGGGCGTCGCCAGCCGCAGCGACATTAAACAGCAGATCGCCACCATTGATATGACCATCGAGATCTACAACCTGCAGGTGCTGGGCCGCGTGCTCGGTAAGCTGAACCAGGTGCCGGATGTGATTGATGCACGGCGACTGCACGGGGGGTAAACCCCAGACAGTAATCATGTAGCGGCTTTGCTACTCGTTCAGCAAAGCCGCATTAGCCAACCCCATAAGCATGAGATATGGGGTATGTTTTCGACGTACATTTCATTTCCGGTGTACTCTTATGTAAGATTTATACTTACAGTGGAGGCTGTTATGGTCAGAACAATGACCGTTGATCCTGGCGATGAACTGCGCGAGTTTATTGAATCGCTCATAGAATCAGGTGATTACAGAACACAAAGTGAAGTGATCAGAGAGTCTCTTCGTCTGCTGAGGGAAAAACAGGCCGAGTCACGACTTCAGGCGTTACGTGAACTTCTGGCTGAAGGTCTGAACAGCGGAGAGCCGCAGGCCTGGGAAAAGGATGCCTTTTTACGGAAGGTCAAAACAGGGATGATCAAACCCGATGAGAACGGTAAAATTAACGCCAAAGGCCAGTGAAGATCTGGAAAATATCTGGCATTACTGCTGGCAGCATTTTGGCGAAATACAGGCCGATCGATATATTAATCATCTATCAGATATTATTCGGGATGTAGGGAGATACTCGAGGGCTACGGCTTGATGTTTTATAAAGATATCTGGTAGCTATCTGCTTACCAGATATCTGGTATGGTTCCATGAAAATCGGTTTTGTTCAAATTTCTATTCGTATGGCAGTAATACGGTTACCGCACAATCGGTGTCAATGTTGACTCGTCCCCAGGTACCACGAAGTTCTACCATCTGTGAACGGGCACATTCAGTATTGTTTTGATCACAGGGAATAGCCTCAATCTGCATGTTTTTATCATCACATGCTATTGATACTGTTGCATTATCTATTATTTGTGCACAAATTGAATCTGATTCATAGACATCACAGGGCATATTTCCATGTCTTAAAAAAATATTTGCAATGAGCTCATTGGTTTTTGGTCCACTAAATTCTTTATTTATTGAGGTTACTTCTGAGTATTTATCAAAAGAAGCAGCTAAATTTTCAGGATCGATTGAAGCGATAATTTGTACGCTGTCACTATAAAATGACATTTTATCATTAATGGTGGTAATGCTGGTCCCAAAATTGGCGTCAATAATCGAAATTTCCGTTTTTATATTATGGTCTGTAAAGCCGTAAGTAGTTATACTATAAGCGTCATAGGATACTTGATGTTTTTTGGTGTTGTAAGTTATTTCCCCATCAATATATTGCGATTGTGCGTAATCATATGAAGATGGTTCGATATGTAATTTTAAATCTTGTTTGATTATTTGTGCATCGTATAGTGGTGATATATTTAATTGTGCATCGATATTGCTGGTCCAGACACAATCAAGTGTGGAGTTATCATGTGATGTACAGCGGGCCCGGCGGGTTTCAGTCATATTGGGAAGTGTGAAAAAAGTGCTGCCAATGATCATTCTTATACTGGAATCCATTGTTATCGTTGATTCAATATCGACCCATAGTCCAGGACCGCACGTTACCTGACTTCCACGTAGCTTTCCACCGGTACATAACATCTCAATATTCTCTGGTAATAATGATGTTCTAACCCGTAGGTCACTATTTAAATTAGTTGTACCTGCCCCAGTGCCTGTCATATCATTCAATTTGGCCTTGATCTTAACGTATCCAGATCCAAATGTATTGTTGGCGAAGAACATAAATAGAATGAATGAAATTATGATTTTTTTGCTTATGGTCATCATTTTTCCTGTGTTTATTCGTAGGGTATCAAAACGGTAATTGCACAAGTTGTATCAATGCTGACTTTCCCCCAGGTACCATTTATCGTACCTACTTTGCCGTTCAGGCAATGTGTTGTGTCTGAAGCATTACAAGTGCTGCTAAAGGCAAGCTGCGCATTCAGATCGTGACATACAAGAGCAACTGACGTCTTATTAAGACTGTAGTTACACAAGGATGTATCGTCGCATGGCGTATTGCCATGGTAGAGATATACAGAGGCTAGCTCGACATTATTTTTTGCGCCAGTCATGGCGACTTCTGTACTGTGCACTATCGTATTTTCAGAAAATGAAGCATCTACTATTTCTGGAGGAAAATAACGATGTAGGGTGGACGCTGGAGAGCCATTAAGTACAAGTGAACCGTTCCATATACCGAAATCCCCCTCGGTATCTTCTGTCACTGTTACAGTCCATTTGAATTTCAGATTCTCAATGCCCGATGTTTCCGGTTCATAACTAGCGTAACTGCTTACCGATTCATCAATAATAATATGGCCGGAAAGGGAAGAATATTGATTAGTGTCATTATTTCCTCCTCCGGGTATTACCGAAACTGTAAGATTTTGCTGGTTAATTGTTATTCCATTCTGTTTGGTAAGTAAGGTGAGGGGAAGTGAAAATGATTTATCCCATACACAAATTGCGCTGTTAGTTGCCTGATTACCCGTACAGTCGGCATGTGCCGTCGCTTTTACCGCTTCACCAGTAAAACTATAAGTGATACCGTTATCGACAGCGGTTGTATTGATGAAAGAAGTTGATGGATCAAACTCAAGGGTGGATTCAAGTCCATAGGGAATTGTACCTTGAGGAATACAACCACCCCCATCGCCTCCACCTGACTTAGTGCACGATGAAAGGATATGAATGTTTGTTGGTAATGGGGTATGGATGGTATCGAGTGTAGGATCGCCAGTCAGTGCACCAAGACTATCAAACTGTGAAATAATTTGAGAATTATATTCTATATCCGTTCTTACTTCAGCGCATTGTAGCGCAATACACCAAAAACCAGATATTATTACCAGTATTAGCTGTAATAAAATTCGTTGCATTTCATATCCTTATAATTTTACCTATAGCTTACTGATATTCAAAACTCACGGTAGCAGTACCCTTAAATTCCCCCGGCATAACATCTTCACCAGCGTATTTTTGCAGCCTGGCCTGCAAGTTGATGGTGGTAATCCCTTCCTTCAGCACAAAAGCTGTACCCTCTGTTGCATTGATACTCACTGGTTGCTGTGCAGCCGTTTCCACGCCAATCGCAAAACCACTGGCTTCCGACGAGGGCTCCAGCGCCAGCAGTCCGGGCAGAGTACTGTCTTCAACGCCCTGAAAGGTCACCAGCACGCCGTTGGCTAGCGCTGTTTTGCAATCCTGGAGGCTAAGTGTGAATGGAACAGGAGTCGTTTGCCCGCTGGCGTCGAAATTGTCACTGCCAATAGTATGAAAATCCACCGTCGCCATCGTGTCATTATCCACTACCAGGTTACAGGCGCCGGCAACCAGCTTACCGCTGTAGTGCACATTAGGCGTGGCGGCAGGTAGCGTATTGCAAACTGCCCATAACATTACGCCTCCGATCAAATGCCCGGCAGTTTGAAAAATACGGTTCATTGGTAATCCACCTGTAACGTGGCAAAAGCCTCAAAATCGCCTTCGGCAGGCTCTTTACCTGGCTGTTTTACCGGCACGGCTTTTAGTGTGGGAAGCGATGATTCATCGATGGTTAGCGACGTGCCGGGAGGAAACACCGTGCCGTTCTGCTGAAGTTCAATGCCCAGCTCAGGGACATTGGTGGTTAAGGCATTTGCGGAGTAAGGCGTCGCCGTGCCCAGATAGCTCAACGTAAAAGTTAATGCGTCATCGCGAAAGCTGCTGTCGCAGGTAAGGGTCCACGGGATCTCGGTCAGGTAATTGACGCCGTCAATATTATCAATAATCACGCTACCAAAACTGACCTCCAGCGTTTCACCATTATTGATAGTACAGGCGGGCGGGTTTATCAGTTTGCCGTGAAAGGTCAAATTGTCGGCGCAGGCAAACTGGGTGATTAAAAGCGTCAGGATAAGCACCCTTTTCACTATGAATCTCTCCATCACTGGTAATCCACGACTAACGTCGCACTGGCGTCAAAATCGCCACCCGCTAACTGCGTGGTGGGCTCTTTAACCGGTACGGCTTCCAGCTCCGGCCCATTGCTGCCGCTCAGGGTGAAGTTCAGCCAATCCGTTATGCCAACCGGAACCAGTTGTTTATTGCCCGCCTGCTGAATACGGATGCCTAACCCCTGCACCGAAGTTTGCAGAACCTGCTCCCCGCTGATGGTGGTAGTGCTCCCCTGAATTTGTAGCTTCAGATAGTCACTCGCTCTGCCATCGCAGTTCAGGCTGTAGCCCACAGGTTTCGTTTGAGAAACATCGCCAACTTTGGTGGTCAGGACATCGCCAAACTCTACGGAAGCGCCGCCTACCGTACAGGGCGGTGGTTGAGTGACGACCAGATGCAGCTCCAGTTGCACGGTTTTTGTGCCGGCAGCCTCGGTGCCGGTAACGAATCCACCGCACAGCAGCACCAGTATTTTCCAGCGAGTCAACATCGTCATAGATCTCTTTCGCACAGGATTACTTATTCGCTTTCTTCTCAGCGTCACGGGTTTTTTCCTCATTGACCTTGCAGGTATTCCCTGAGCAGGTAAAAACCAGCAGGCGATGGCCGCCGTAATCATCGACGTAGCCCACCACCGGCGAGCTGCCGAGCGAGGCACCTTTGATGGGAGAGGTCACTTTTTCACGCGGGGCAATCAGCAGGTTTTTAAAGCCGGAGGCGGTTTCGTTCTCTTTACTACCGGCATTGCTGATGACGAGGTAAAACGGTGTGGGGTTGTCGAAGATCACACCATCGCCCTGGTAGGTCAGCGTGAGCTTCGTCTGCCACGGGTGCGTCTTATCCACCTGCCGGGCGACGGCTACCGGGCGGTAGAAAAACTTAATACGCGTTTGCAGCGCCAGCTGGAGCGTATTAGGCTTATCGCTTTTCGGCGGAATTTCCCGCACGTTGAAATAAAACAGACTTTCCCGGTCCTGCGGTAGGCTAGCCGCGGCTGGTAACGGCTGGACTTTAACCTGCCCGTCGGATTTTGGCTCAATACGCTGCAGTGGCGGCAGGGCGGTAAAATAGCGGGTATCTTTGGCGAACTTATCGTCTTCCAGCCACGCCTGTGCGAGGTAGGGCAGAGTGGCGTTGCCGTTTTTCAGCGTGACGGTGATTGAATTTTCATTGCCGTTAAAAATAACGCGGGTACGATCCGGCACAATCGCGCTGTGTGATACCAGCGGCGCAGCCAGTAATACTGAAGCGATAAGCGCCTGGCGCTTAAAATGGTTGGTCTTGTTCATTACGGGTTCCCTTTATTCCCTATCCTTGCGATTCACCGCATGGTTGTCAGCCAGCGGTATGGGCGGGGTTTGAGTGGTTGTCGCCACCGGCGCGGCCGGTTGGCCATCGGTTTGCGTATGTTCCTGGATTAGCGGTTGCGCAGGCAGCGGAGAACTTTTCTGCGGTGCGGTGGGGGGCTGACCTTCCAGCATTTTGCACGGCAGCAATAGCGCGTTGGCCAATAGCTCCGGTGTAAACGTGGGCGGGAGTGATGCTTCACACTGCGCCGCGCCATCCCAGAAGACTTTCAATGTTTCCCCGGCTTTTACGCCCGCCAGCCAGGCGTTGCCGTCATCGGCCACCAGGCCCAACTGCTGCTGGCGCTCGTTTTTCACTTCGGCGCCGAACGGTGGGAAGTCGCCGTCTGCCAGCCGGAAAACCGCCATCATTTTCTCGCCGCTGACCACGTCAAAGTGACGGTAGCCGATGGCGCCTTCGGTGAGCGTGATCTGCACAACCGACTTAGTAGCTTCCGCCTTCTCCGGCAATTTGTTCAGATCGATACGCGCCAGGCTGCGCGAATAGCTTCCGACATCCGCAATCACGGCCTTGCCGAAAATGTTGGTTGAGGTTGGCGAGCCGTTACCGCTAACGGGGACGTCCGCAATGCCGTCGGTATCAACCAGCAAACGTGTGCTGCCCGCTAAACTTCCCCGGTGTAGCGCGCCGCCCTGGGTGGTCAGCGTCATGCCGCCGCGCAGCGACATGCCCAGTGAACGGTACGATCCTTCTTCATAATCCGCGCTCAGATCGATGTCCGTCAGCGCGCCCTGATGGCTGTAATAACCGTCTGCCTGCGCGCCTTGTTCATCCTGCCCGACGTGAAGCTGCCAGTTATCGCCGTTCTGGCTGTGGCCGGAATAGCCGAGCTGATTACGGTGTTGACTACCGTTAAACGTACCGTTGTAGCTGATGGAATCATTGCCCCAGGGAACAGACAGCGAGATATAGACGCCATCATCTTTATCACCGTTATATTCGCTGCGATAGCCGTTCAGCGACGCACTGAGATTTTTTATCGACCCTAAGTCGAAGTACCAGGAAAGAGACAGGTTATAGTTACTCTGATCCGGGCTGTCCCAGAAGGTACTGCGTGAGTAGCTGAAATAGGCGCTCATGCCCTGTTCACGGAAGTTCTGGTTATAGGTGACCGTATAGCGTTCTTTTTCGTGACCGGCATTGAGATGATGATAGGTTTTCGCATCCAGATAGTCGCTCATGCTCATAAAGTTCTTTTCTGAGAAGCGGTATCCGGCAAAGGTCAGTCGGCTGTCGATTTCATCAAAGTCACGGGAGTAGCTGATGCGATATGAGTTACCCTGCAGCGTTTCGCCGTCAAACCCGTCGTCTTGCGGCATGTGGGCGATGGAGTGCGTAATGTCCACCGCCACCGCGCCCACCACGCCAAGATCCTTACCGCTTCCCAGCGCCACGGCCTGATAGTTGCTTTCTCCAATTGCGCCGCCATAGAGCGACCAGCCGTTGGTGACCCCCCACGAAGCTTCCGCCGAGGCGAATGTGCCGGTAATAGGGTGATGATCCCAGTCCTGCGGGCGGCCCAGCGCCATCTTGTAGCGCACCATGCCGGGGCGCGTCAGGAAGGGAACCGATGCGGTGTTAACGTCAAACTCCTGGGTCTGACCGTTCTGCTCTTCCACGGTGACGTGCAACGTACCGGAAACGGACTGGTTGAGATCCTGAATACGGAACGGTCCTGCGGGCACCTGCGTTTCATACAGTACGCGCCCCTGCCAGGAGACTTTGACTTTTGCGTTAGAGCGCGCAATGCCCACGATCTCCGGCGCATAGCCGCGCAGTTTCGGTGGCAGCATCTGATCGTCAGAAACGACGCTGGCACCGATATAGTTAAAGCTGTCGAAAACATCGGACTGGAGATAGCTTTCGCCCAGCGTAAGTTTGGCCCCGAGCGTTGGTAGTGCGCGATAGGCGTAGTAGCGGCTCCAGCTCTGATCGTGGAGGGTGGAAGTGTTCTCGTCATCGTCACGATGGTCGTAGCTGGCCTGCCAGTCGGCCCGTAGTCGCCATGCGCCCAGGTTCGCGCCTAACGTCCCGTTGCCGCTGATACTTTGCTCTTCGCTGCCGCTTTCTTGATCGTGGCGGAGCTGATTATTAATGTTGTAATCCAGAATGATGCCGGGAATACCATTATCCCAGCGGGCGGGCGGGTCCCAGTCGACATCGCTGTATTCCATATACGCCTGGGGTAAATTCACCAACAGCGTGGAGTGTCCCAGGTCGGCCTGAAAATCCATGCCTTTCAGTGAATCTGGCGCCAGACATTGTCGTTCACCGTGCGTTATCCAGACGAGTTTTTCCGCGAGTTCCGGCTTTATACCCAATTGCGTAACTAATTCTGGTTCTGCGCAAACCTCACTTCCTTGTGGATCATGTTCTGGTATAACCCAGTTAACAGGAAATTCCTGCGGCAGAGTCTGTCCGTTAATTTTAATTTGTAAGAGGTAGACGCCTGGCAGAATAAAACCCTTACGAGAAAACTGTGCAATGTTAACGTTATCGCGATTTTTTACATCGAGGAAATCGGTATTAAATTCGATGTCTTTGCCTGACGCGCTATAAGGGGAGACGCTTAGAAGCATTCCCACTCCGCACGCTATTGGGCAAAGAACACTTTTCCATGTGTTATTCATCAAATATATTCCGCAATAAAACTCAACAGGAATACCCTACCTAAAGCGGCAGGGTATTATCGTCGTGACTCTGTTAACTGAATTACAGGTAAGAGATAGTGACGTTGGCGGCGCTGCTGAATTCACCTGTGCCTACGGTGCCGGTTGCTGCGCCAACCAGCCAGGCGGTGAAATTCAGGCTTTGCTTCTCATCAAGAATGGTATCTCCGTCCAGGTCCGCAATGGCCTGTGTATAGGTATCGCCCAGTTTGATATTGTTTTTGCCAGCATCGCCGATTGCCAGGCTTACGTTGCTAATAGCGCCAGTGCCGTCAGTCTTCATCAGCGCGAGATTATCCGTGGCGCCTGTAGCCGCTGTGGTTCCACTACCTGTAGTGAATACCACATTCATATTTTTCTCGGTAGCCCAGGTACAACCCTCAAGATCGATATGAAAGGTACGGGCATTGTTGATGGTCGTTTTACCATTACTCAGCGTGCCATTACCGATACTTGAACCCATATTGACTGTTTGATCTTCCGTATCCAATGTGACAGAGCAGGGGGAATCAACAATATTACCAAGGAAAGTGACCTTCGCTGTGTTGCTACCCGCGGCTTGAGCGCCGGAGACAATTCCCATAACTAAAGATGCAGTTACTGCCAGTTTACAAAAATGAGATGACTTCATCGTGTTATCCTTAATTAACGTGTTTTATGGCAACATTTTGTACGCGTATACCAAGGGATATGCGGCATAGAGCCATGCTGCGGGCTTTGGGTAAAAAATAGGTCATAATAAAAATATTATATTTCTACATTTTTATGAGTATATTCTTATGAGCTGAATGATCGCACCTGCTCATAGAATATTATATGTAATACTTTCAATATATTTATTTCATGTATGTTCCAGAAAAAACAAAAAAGCGGTCTTTTTTGAATATTAAACTGGCGTGCATGCTACTCGTTTTTCCGTAAAAGTGAAATAATTTATTTTTTTTGAAAGGGAAGGCTCTTTGGGTGGGGTACTTATAGTGTTTGCATAATTTTTTTACTTAATTGATGTTATTTATAATGCCTGGTGCAAATATCTGTTTTTTTAATAAATTAGTTATATGATTATTATATTGTTGTGTATCGATTAATAATTTTAAAGTTATACGGGGAAGGTAGCATTCAACACCTGTTAACAATATATTTTATTATATAGGCGTTGCCGTAGTGTCTCTGTGCGTGAATGGTTAAGAATAATACGTTACAATTGTCGCTGGTATTTACAACCGATTAAAGATCATGACAACTAACCATCAAATTGACCGTCTTCTCACCCTCATGCAGCGCCTGCGTGACCCGGAAAACGGCTGCCCGTGGGATAAAGAGCAGACCTTCGCCAGCATCGCGCCTTATACGCTGGAAGAAACCTATGAAGTACTGGATGCGATTGCGCGTGAGGATTTTGACGATTTGCGCGGCGAACTGGGCGACCTGTTGTTCCAGGTGGTGTTTTACGCGCAGATGGCGCAGGAAGAAGGCCGCTTCGATTTTAATGATATCTGCGCTGCCATCAGCGACAAGCTGGAGCGCCGCCATCCGCATGTTTTTGGCGAGCTTTCCGCGGATAATAGCGAAGAAGCATTAGTTCGCTGGGAACAAATCAAAACGGAAGAGCGCGCGCAAAAAGCGCAGCATTCCGCGCTGGACGATATTCCGCGCAGCTTACCGGCCTTAATGCGCGCGCAAAAAATCCAGAAACGTTGCTCAAACGTGGGCTTTGACTGGACGACGCTGGGACCGGTCGTCGATAAGGTCTATGAAGAGATCGATGAGGTGATGTTCGAGGCGCGGCAGGCGGTTGTTGATCAGGCTAAACTGGAAGAGGAAATGGGCGATTTGCTCTTTGCCACGGTCAACATGGCGCGTCATTTAGGTACGAAAGCGGAGCTCGCTTTGCAAAAAGCGAACGATAAATTTGAACGTCGTTTTCGCGAAGTTGAACGTATTGTCGCCGCCAGAGGCCTGGAAATGACCGGGGTGGACCTGGAAACAATGGAAGAAGTTTGGCAGGAAGTAAAACGCCAGGAAATTGATCTCTAAAGGTTTTAGGCGGTCAAGAGCGATTTGTGTGATTTTTTAAATAACAAGCGCTTGATTTACGTCAAAAACATTTACCTCAAAGGGGCTATTTTCTCCCTCCCTGTGTGAATGTCAGCCTGACGAAGAGGAGGAATAATGAAAGTTTGTGGCGTAGGTCATGTTCGGGTATACTGCTTTCCCGTCCTGGTTATTCCATCGTCTTTTAAACCTAACTTCTCAGGTTCCGCATGACAACGAACTATATTTTTGTGACCGGCGGGGTCGTATCCTCTCTGGGTAAAGGCATTGCCGCAGCCTCCCTCGCAGCCATTCTGGAAGCCCGTGGTCTCAACGTGACCATCATGAAACTGGATCCGTACATCAACGTCGATCCGGGTACTATGAGCCCAATCCAACACGGGGAAGTGTTCGTTACTGAAGACGGCGCTGAAACCGACCTGGACCTGGGGCACTACGAGCGTTTCATCCGCACCAAGATGTCTCGCCGCAACAACTTCACGACTGGCCGTATCTACTCCGACGTTCTGCGTAAAGAACGCCGTGGCGACTATCTGGGCGCAACCGTACAGGTAATCCCTCACATCACTAACGCGATTAAAGAGCGCGTGCTGGAAGGCGGCGAAGGCCACGATGTGGTACTGGTGGAAATCGGCGGTACCGTCGGTGATATCGAATCGCTGCCGTTTCTTGAGGCGATTCGTCAATTGGCGGTAGATATCGGTCGTGAACACGCGCTGTTTATGCACCTGACGCTGGTACCTTACCTGGCGGCTGCGGGCGAAGTGAAAACTAAACCGACTCAGCACTCCGTGAAAGAGCTGCTGTCTATCGGTATTCAGCCCGATATTCTGATTTGTCGTTCCGATCGCGCGGTTCCTGCCAACGAGCGTGCAAAAATTGCATTGTTCTGTAATGTGCCGGAAAAAGCCGTTATTTCAATGAAAGATGTCGATTCCATTTATAAAATTCCGGGCCTGTTGAAATCTCAGGGGCTTGATGATTATATTTGTAAACGATTCAGCTTGAACTGTCCGGAAGCTAACCTGTCTGAATGGGAACAGGTCATTTACGAAGAAGCGAACCCGGCAGGCGAAGTGACTATCGGCATGGTCGGCAAATATATTGAACTGCCGGATGCCTATAAGTCGGTGATCGAAGCGCTGAAACACGGTGGTCTGAAAAACCGCGTTACCGTCAACATCAAATTGATCGATTCGCAAGATGTTGAAACGCGCGGCGTCGAAATTCTGAAAGATTTGGACGCTATCCTGATCCCCGGCGGCTTCGGCTATCGTGGCGTTGAAGGTAAAATCGCCACTGCGCGCTATGCGCGTGAAAACAATATTCCTTATCTGGGCATTTGCCTGGGGATGCAGGTTGCGTTGATTGAGTTCGCTCGTAACGTGGCCGGCATGGACAACGCCAACTCAACGGAATTTGTGCCAGACTGTAAGTACCCGGTTGTGGCGTTAATTACCGAGTGGCGCGATGAAGACGGTAACGTTGAAGTCCGTAGCGAGAAAAGCGATCTGGGCGGCACCATGCGCCTGGGCGCGCAGCAGTGCCAGCTTAGCGATGACAGTCTGGTACGTCAGTTGTACGGCGCGTCGACGATTGTTGAACGTCATCGCCATCGTTACGAAGTCAACAATATGTTGTTGAAACAAATTGAAGCAGCGGGTCTGCGTGTCGCAGGCCGTTCCGGTGATGATCAGTTAGTCGAGATCATTGAGGTACCGAATCATCCGTGGTTCGTGGCCTGTCAGTTCCATCCGGAATTTACTTCCACGCCGCGTGATGGACATCCGTTGTTCGCCGGCTTTGTTAAAGCCGCCAACGAGCATCAGAAACGTCAGGCGAAGTAAAAAAGTTAGAACGGCGGTGCACCCTCAGCGGTGCACCGTTTGTCTGAAGTTTTAGTTTAACTAGTGACTTGAGGAAAACCTAATGTCCAAAATCGTTAAAGTCATCGGTCGTGAAATCATCGACTCCCGTGGTAACCCGACTGTTGAAGCTGAAGTACACCTGGAAGGTGGTTTCGTAGGTATGGCGGCGGCTCCGTCAGGTGCTTCTACTGGTTCCCGCGAAGCGCTGGAACTGCGCGATGGCGACAAATCCCGTTTCCTGGGTAAAGGCGTAACCAAAGCTGTTGGCGCGGTTAACGGCCCGATCGCTCAGGCTATTCTTGGCAAAGACGCTAAAGACCAGGCTGGCATCGACAAAATCATGATCGACCTGGACGGTACTGAAAACAAATCTAACTTCGGTGCAAACGCCATTCTGGCTGTCTCTCTGGCTAACGCCAAAGCTGCTGCTGCCGCTAAAGGTATGCCGCTGTACGAGCACATTGCTGAACTGAACGGCACTCCGGGCAAATACTCCATGCCGGTTCCGATGATGAACATCATCAACGGCGGCGAGCACGCTGACAACAACGTCGACATCCAGGAATTCATGATCCAGCCGGTTGGCGCGAAAACGGTTAAAGAAGCCATCCGTATGGGTTCTGAAGTTTTCCATCACCTGGCAAAAGTGCTGAAAGGCAAAGGCATGAACACCGCTGTGGGTGACGAAGGCGGCTATGCGCCGAACCTGGGCTCCAACGCGGAAGCGCTGGCTGTTATCGCTGAAGCGGTTAAAGCGGCTGGTTACGAGCTGGGTAAAGACATCACCCTGGCGATGGACTGCGCAGCATCTGAATTCTACAAAGACGGTAAATACGTTCTGGCTGGCGAAGGCAACAAAGCGTTCACCTCCGAAGAATTCACCCACTTCCTGGAAGAACTGACCAAACAGTACCCGATCGTTTCCATCGAAGATGGTCTGGACGAGTCTGACTGGGACGGTTTTGCATACCAGACCAAAGTACTGGGCGACAAAATCCAGCTGGTTGGTGACGACCTGTTCGTAACCAACACCAAAATCCTGAAAGAAGGCATCGAGAAAGGCATCGCTAACTCCATCCTGATCAAATTCAACCAGATCGGTTCTCTGACCGAAACTCTGGCTGCAATCAAAATGGCGAAAGACGCTGGCTATACTGCTGTCATCTCTCACCGTTCTGGTGAAACTGAAGACGCTACCATCGCTGACCTGGCTGTTGGTACCGCTGCAGGCCAGATCAAAACCGGTTCTATGAGCCGTTCTGACCGTGTTGCTAAATACAACCAGCTGATTCGTATCGAAGAAGCTCTGGGCGAAAAAGCACCGTACAACGGTCGTAAAGAGATCAAAGGCCAGGCGTAATCCTGCTTTTACCTCTTAACGTATAAACCCGCTTCGGCGGGTTTTTTTGTATCGGTTCAATAGCGCAGCCGCTGCGCATGACCGGGCAGACGAAATCTGCAATAATTAACGATTATCCCCTTAACAGAGAACGCTATGCAGTACCCGATTAACGAGATGTTCCAGACCCTACAAGGCGAGGGTTATTTTACCGGCGTCCCCGCTATTTTTATTCGTTTACAGGGATGTCCGGTCGGCTGTGCCTGGTGTGATACTAAGCATACCTGGGATAAACTGAGCGATCGGGAAGTGTCTCTGTTCAGCATTCTGGCAAAAACCAAAGAGAGCGACAAATGGGGTGCTGCGAGCAGTGAAGACTTGCTGGCAGTAATTAATCGTCAGGGCTATACCGCGCGTCACGTTGTCATCACCGGTGGCGAACCCTGTATTCACGACCTCATGCCGCTCACCGATCTGCTTGAAAAGAGTGGTTTTAGTTGTCAGATTGAAACCAGCGGGACGCACGAAGTGCGCTGTACGCCTAACACCTGGGTCACGGTTTCACCAAAAGTGAATATGCGCGGGGGATATGACGTGCTTTCCCAGGCGCTGGAGCGCGCCAATGAAATCAAGCATCCCGTTGGGCGAGTTCGTGATATTGAGGCGCTGGATGAACTGTTAGCCACGTTGAGCGATGATAAACCGCGCGTGATTGCTTTGCAGCCCATTAGCCAGAAAGAAGACGCGACGCGTCTGTGTATTGAAACTTGTATTGCGCGTAACTGGCGGCTGTCTATGCAAACGCATAAATATTTAAATATCGCCTGATGCATTACTAATCTTACAGACGGCCTGCCGATGCCGTCTGTGACTCATCCATTACCTTGCATTGTTTATTTTCTCTATGTGAATTTCGATGAGTGTATAAAAGCGCTGATAAATTTTTCCATAGCGATGCACGGATCACGCTATTTTGGTAAATTTAAAGAAAAAATCATTCTATGAACTTTTTTGCATCAAAATCAGCAAATTAGCTGTTCTTTAATAATTTAAATTGTTGCGATTATGTTGGTGGAATGTGGTGCTGATAAAAAGTAGTTTATAAACAATGATATACGTTTAGTGTGTTCCCCGCGCCAGCGGGGATAAACCGTGTGAGATACCGGCGCGGCCCGTCATGACGTCGTGTTCCCCGCGCCAGCGGGGATAAACCGTTTATGCCGAAGTTAACGGGACAAGAAGCGCAGTGTTCCCCGCGCCAGCGGGGATAAACCGTGAGATCGGCAATTGCTCTCTGGAGTTGCCATGTGTTCCCCGCGCCAGCGGGGATAAACCGGCCAGACAACAGCAGACACCTACGCAACTGCAGTGTTCCCCGCGCCAGCGGGGATAAACCGACAACTTCAAACGGTGATAACCAGGAAATAATGTGTTCCCCGCGCCAGCGGGGATAAACCGTTAGCCTCAACGTAAAATCCTGGGCTTTAGGCGTGTTCCCCGCGCCAGCGGGGATAAACCGATCGCGTTTTCCCTGGCACTTAAGGAGGTTTAGTGTTCCCCGCGCCAGCGGGGATAAACCGCTGGACGGTCGGATCGTGGGCAATTATCCGTTGTGTTCCCCGCGCCAGCGGGGATAAACCGCAGGTTTATTTTCCGCGCGGGCAGGCGCTGGAGTGTTCCCCGCGCCAGCGGGGATAAACCGTTATCAGCACATAACGGAGAGCGAGGCGCAGTGTGTTCCCCGCGCCAGCGGGGATAAACCGCGATTTATGTAAAGGGTGGCCTGGAAGGGGATGTGTTCCCCGCGCCAGCGGGGATAAACCGATTATTGATGGTCATCATCGTTTCCTGGGGGCGTGTTCCCCGCGCCAGCGGGGATAAACCGAACGCTGTCAAATTATTTTCCCGCCAGCTTGCGTGTTCCCCGCGCCAGCGGGGATAAACCGCACCTCAGATGTTTGGGGTGCAATTTGTAATGGTGTTCCCCGCGCCAGCGGGGATAAACCGTGCCAGCTCATCAGCGCTCATAACGGGCTCCAGTGTTCCCCGCGCCAGCGGGGATAAACCGGCATGACTGTATGGCGTACAAACTGGATAGATGTGTTCCCCGCGCCAGCGGGGATAAACCGGATCGTGATTACGCTAAATATTTAATGAGAGGGTGTTCCCCGCGCCAGCGGGGATAAACCTGCCGATTCAATAAAAACAGATAATCTGGCCGCGTGTTCCCCGCGCCAGCGGGGATAAACCGGCTGTTATCGCCAGTATGGGCGGCCTGTGGTTGTGTTCCCCGCGCCAGCGGGGATAAACCGAGGATCTGTCCCAGCAGGGCGTCTGCACGTTTGTGTTCCCCGCGCCAGCGGGGATAAACCGGTCACTTGGGGCAACTTCAAGAATACTTCTGTGTGTTCCCCGCGCCAGCGGGGATAAACCGCGCAGGTATCACCTCCGCCATGGGGATCGCGCGTGTTCCCCGCGCCAGCGGGGATAAACCGGCCTCTACCACGGAGCAAAAATGATAAGCGCAGTGTTCCCCGCGCCAGCGGGGATAAACCGGATGATCGTTTTTTTCGTTACGTCGCGCAAATGTGTTCCCCGCGCCAGCGGGGATAAACCGCCGTAGCTTGGTTGTGGACTCATCCTAACGGGGTGTTCCCCGCGCCAGCGGGGATAAACCGATGCCGTACATAGTCCCCATATGGTTTGTGATGTGTTCCCCGCGCCAGCGGGGATAAACCGAGAATGATTTATCAGAGCATTTTGATAGTAATGTGTTCCCCGCGCCAGCGGGGATAAACCGGCGCGTCAGCGTGGATTAACTCAACAGCGCTCGTGTTCCCCGCGCCAGCGGGGATAAACCGGAGTTTGGGGGCACTATGAAGGGATCGATGCTGTGTTCCCCGCGTCAGCGGGGATAAACCGACGTTTTGCGAGCCATCAGAAACCTTAAATGCGTGTTCCCCGCGCCAGCGGGGATAAACCGAGCGGCTAAACCTGCCGGTTATCGCTGAGCAGGTGTTCCCCGCGTCAGCGGGGATAGCCGTTGCATAATCATAATCTGTGTACCAGTAATGGCTGCTACAAACCTGTAAAGTAAAAAGGCCGCGTTTTTCCGGGGAGGCTTTTATACAGGAGAAGGCCATGGCGTTAAGGATCAGGGTATTGCTCGAAAATCATAAGGGGGCTGGAGCGGATAAATCGTTGAAGGCCAGGCCAGGGTTAAGCCTGTTGGTCGAGGATGAGTCTACGTCTATCTTGTTCGATACCGGCCCTGATGGCAGTTTTATGCAAAACGCGTTGGCGATGGGGATCGACCTGTCCGATGTGTCTGCTGTGGTGCTTTCGCATGGTCATTACGATCATTGCGGCGGCGTGCCGTGGCTTCCTGATAACAGTCGAATCATCTGCCATCCCGATATTGCGCGCGAACGTTATGCGGCAATGACTTTTCTCGGTATTACCCGAAAAATAAAAAAATTGTCGTGTGAGGTGGACTATTCACGCTACCGAATGATGTACACGCGTGCCCCTCTACCGATTGGCAAAAACTTTATCTGGTCAGGGGAAATACCGGTGGTCGCGCCTGAAGCCTACGGTATTTTTGGCGGCCACGATGCGGAGCCGGACTCTATTTTGGATGAGGGCGTACTGATTTACCTGTCGACAAAAGGATTAGTCATCATTACGGGATGCGGGCATCGGGGGATCGCAAATATTGTCCGGCACTGTCAGAACATTACCGGTATAAAGCGGATTTACGCGCTTGTCGGCGGATTTCATCTCCGCTGCGCATCACCGTTCACGATGTGGCGAGTCAGGCGCTTTCTGCAAGAACAAAAACCTGAAAAACTATGCGGTTGTCACTGTACAGGGGCCTGGGGGCGGTTGTGGCTACCGGAAATAACCGCACCTGCAACCGGTGATGTGCTGCGCTTTTAACACCGCGCTGGACAATGTTTTCACCGATAAAACGTCGTGTGGATGGGCTGGAATCAATCTGCCATCCAGCCCACGCGTTAATAAACCTTATTCGCCGCGATAGACGCAGCCGGCTGTACAGGTTTCTTTCACCATCACGGCGCTCAGTAGCGGCACGACGGGCTTAACCTGATCCCAAATCCATTTTGCCAGCACTTCGCTGGTGGGATTGGACAGCCCTGGAATATCATTCAGATAGTAGTGATCAAGACGATCGTAAGTAGGTTTAAACGCCGCTTTGAGATCCGCGAAATCTATAATCCAACCGGTATGCGGATCGACTTCACCGGTAATTTCGAGACGCACCATAAACGAGTGTCCGTGCAGGCGGCCGCACTTATGCCCTTCAGGCACGTGAGGCAGGCGGTGAGCGGCTTCAAAGGTGAAATCTTTATACAACGTGGTGGACATGATGAACTCTCAGGCAATAAAAAAACCGCCGTAGGGTACCGGAAAGCGCATTTTTTATCATTAACTAAAACCATTCTCCGCCTTGTGACGGGCAATTAATTTAAGAATTTCCAGAAAAATTAATAATTATCAATCAATTATAAAATCTATTTTGGCGTTAATAACGATAACTAAAACAGGTTAGTTCATTTGGTTATTTGTTATTTCCAACCCTTCTTTAATTGTTATTCCTCTCACCGTTAACCTTATCCTCAGTTTGGGATTTATCGCTTATACATTTCATCTTTCAAGCCGCATCTGTGTTGACTGCGTTTACTCACCCCAGTCACGTATTTATGTACGCTCCTGGGGCGCGCTCAGCTTACGGCGAACTTGAATGATTTTGTGTATAGATCCGCTTTGCTTACTGGAACATAACGACGCATGACGACACCGGCTCCACTGACTGGGTTGCTTCCGCTTAATCCGGAGCAACTGGCGCGCCTTCAGGCCGCGACAACCGACCTTACTCCCGAACAGCTTGCCTGGGTCTCCGGCTATTTTTGGGGCGTACTGAACCCGCGCTCAGGCGCTGTTGCCGTCACGCCTGCTCCTGAGGGGAAGATGCCGGGGGTTACGCTTATCTCCGCTTCGCAAACCGGCAATGCGCGTCGTGTGGCGGAAGCGCTGCGTGATGATCTGCTGGCGGCCAACCTTAATGTGACACTGGTGAACGCCGGCGACTACAAATTCAAACAGATTGCCAGTGAAAAACTGCTGGTGATAGTGACGTCCACCCAGGGAGAAGGCGAGCCGCCGGAAGAGGCCGTCGCGCTGCATAAGTTCCTGTTCTCGAAAAAAGCGCCGAAACTGGAAAACACCGCGTTTGCCGTATTTGGTCTTGGCGATACATCCTATGAATTCTTCTGCCAGTCCGGAAAAGATTTCGACAGCAAACTGGCGGAACTGGGCGGTGAACGCCTGCTCGACCGTGTCGATGCTGACGTTGAATATCAGGCAGCTGCCAGCGAATGGCGCGCCCGCGTGGTTGATGTTCTGAAGTCCCGCGCACCTGTCGCGGCACCTTCGCAATCCGTCGCTACTGGCGCGGTAAACGACATCCACACCAGCCCCTATACCAAAGACGCGCCGCTGACCGCGACCCTCTCCGTGAATCAGAAAATCACCGGTCGCAACTCGGAAAAAGACGTTCGTCATATTGAGATTGATTTACGCGACTCCGGTCTGCGTTACCAGCCGGGCGATGCGCTGGGCGTCTGGTATCAGAACGATCCGGCTCTGGTGAAGGAGCTGGTTGAGTTGCTGTGGCTGAAAGGCGATGAGCCGGTGACGGTTGATGGTAAAACCCTGCCGCTCGCCGAAGCGCTGGAGTGGCACTTCGAGCTGACGGTGAATACCGCCAACATTGTTGAGAACTACGCGACCCTGACGCGCAGTGAGTCGCTGTTGCCATTAGTGGGCGACAAAGCGCAGCTTCAGCACTACGCCGCGACCACGCCCATTGTTGATATGGTACGTTTCTCTCCGGCGCAGCTGGATGCTCAGGCGCTAATCGACCTGCTGCGCCCGCTGACGCCGCGTCTGTACTCCATCGCCTCCGCGCAGGCGGAAGTCGAAAGCGAAGTACACGTAACCGTCGGCGTCGTGCGCTACGATATTGAAGGCCGCGCCCGCACGGGTGGCGCTTCCAGCTTCCTCGCCGACCGCGTGGAAGAAGAGGGCGAAGTGCGCGTGTTTATTGAACACAACGATAATTTCCGCCTGCCAGCGAATCCGCAGACTCCGGTGATTATGATTGGCCCAGGTACGGGTATCGCGCCGTTCCGCGCCTTTATGCAACAGCGTGCGGCGGAAGGGGCGGAAGGCAAGAACTGGCTGTTCTTCGGCAACCCGCACTTTACCGAAGATTTCCTCTATCAGGTGGAGTGGCAGCGCTACGTGAAAGAGGGACTGTTAAGCCGTATCGATCTCGCCTGGTCACGCGATCAAAAAGAAAAAATTTACGTACAAGACAAGCTGCGTGAACAGGGCGCCGAGCTGTGGCGCTGGATCAATGATGGCGCGCATATTTATGTCTGCGGCGACGCCAGGCGCATGGCCGCAGATGTCGAAAAAGCATTGCTGGAAGTGATCGCTGAATTCGGCGGTATGGACCTCGAATCGGCAGATGAATATTTAAGTGAGCTGCGCGTAGAGCGCCGTTATCAGCGAGATGTCTACTAATGAGCGAAAAACATCCAGGCCCACTGGTGGTCGAAGGTAAACTGTCCGATGCCGAGCGCATGAAGCTGGAAAGCAACTATCTGCGCGGTACCATTGTGGAAGATCTGAACGACGGTCTCACCGGCGGTTTTAAAGGCGACAACTTCCTGCTAATACGCTTTCATGGCATGTATCAGCAGGATGACCGCGATATTCGCGCCGAGCGTGCGGCGCAGAAGCTGGAGCCGCGCCACGCCATGCTGCTGCGCTGCCGCCTGCCGGGCGGGGTGATTACTACGACGCAATGGCAAGCGATCGACAAATTCGCCGCTGACAACACGATTTACGGCAGTATCCGTCTGACCAACCGTCAGACCTTCCAGTTCCACGGCATTCTGAAGAAGAACGTCAAGCCAGTGCACCAGATGCTGCACTCGGTGGGGCTGGACGCGCTGGCGACCGCCAACGATATGAACCGTAACGTGCTGTGTACCTCTAACCCGTACGAGTCTCAGCTGCATGCTGAAGCCTACGAATGGGCGAAGAAGATCTCTGAACATCTGCTGCCGCGCACTCGCGCCTATGCGGAGATCTGGCTCGATCAGGAGAAGGTGGCGACCACCGATGAAGAGCCGATCCTCGGTCAGACCTATCTGCCGCGTAAATTTAAAACCACGGTGGTGATCCCGCCGCAAAACGATATCGATCTGCACGCCAACGACATGAACTTCGTGGCGATTGCTGAAAACGGCAAGCTGGTGGGCTTTAACCTGCTGGTTGGCGGCGGTCTGTCTATTGAGCACGGTAATAAGAAAACCTACGCTCGTACCGCGAGCGAGTTTGGCTATCTGCCGCTGGAGCACACCCTGGCGGTGGCCGAAGCGGTAGTGACGACGCAGCGCGACTGGGGTAACCGTACCGACAGGAAAAATGCCAAAACCAAATACACCCTTGAGCGCGTGGGACTGGAGACATTTAAAGCGGAAGTCGAGCGTCGCGCGGGGATCAAATTTGAGCCGATCCGCCCGTATGAGTTTACCGGTCGCGGCGATCGTATCGGTTGGGTGAAAGGGATCGACAACAACTGGCACCTGACGCTGTTTATCGAAAACGGTCGTATCCTGGATTATCCGGGGCGTCCGCTGAAAACCGGTCTGCTGGAGATCGCGAAGATTCATCAGGGCGAGTTCCGTATCACCGCTAACCAGAACCTGATTATTGCCAGCGTGCCGGAAAGCCAGAAAGCGAAGATCGAGAAACTGGCGCGCGATCATGGGCTGATGAATGCCGTGAGCGCGCAGCGTGAAAACTCAATGGCCTGCGTGTCGTTCCCGACCTGCCCGCTGGCAATGGCGGAAGCCGAGCGTTTCCTGCCGTCGTTCACGGACAAAGTGGAAGCGATTCTGGAAAAACACGGCATTCCTGATGAGCATATTGTGATGCGCGTGACCGGCTGCCCGAACGGCTGTGGCCGCGCGATGCTGGCGGAAATTGGCTTAGTAGGGAAAGCGCCTGGTCGTTATAACCTGCATCTTGGCGGCAACCGCATCGGGAGTCGTATCCCACGGATGTATCAAGAAAATATCACCGAGCCGGATATTCTGGCCTCGCTGGATGAACTGATTGGGCGCTGGGCGAAAGAGCGTGAAGCGGGTGAAGGCTTCGGCGACTTTACGGTGCGTGCGGGCATCATTCGCCCGGTGCTCGATCCAGCGCGTGATTTCTGGGAATAACCTGAATTGCCGGATGGCATCTGTGTAGGCCTGATAAGCGCAGCGCCATCCGGCAAGGCAAACAGTGAGGAACTTATGTCCCAACTCGATCTCAACGCATTGAATGAACTGCCAAAAGTCGATCGCGTACTGGCGTTGGCAGAAGCCAACGCCCAACTGGAAAAACTGAGCGCCGAAGAACGCGTGGCCTGGGCGCTGGAAAATCTGCCCGGCGAATACGTGCTCTCCTCAAGCTTTGGCATCCAGGCGGCGGTGAGCCTGCACCTGGTGAACCAGATTCGCCCGGATATCCCGGTGATCCTCACCGATACCGGCTATTTGTTCCCGGAAACCTACCAGTTTATTGATGAGTTAACGGACAAACTCAAACTCAACCTGAAAGTTTACCGCGCGGGCGAAAGTCCGGCCTGGCAGGAAGCGCGCTACGGCAAGCTGTGGGAGCAGGGCGTTGAGGGCATTGAGAAATACAATGACATCAACAAAGTCGAGCCGATGAACCGGGCGCTAAAAGAGCTGAAAGCGCAGACGTGGTTTGCGGGTCTGCGTCGCGAGCAGTCCGGCAGCCGCGCGCATTTACCCGTTCTCGCTATCCAGCGCGGCGTGTTTAAAGTGCTACCGATTATCGACTGGGATAACCGTACCGTTTACCAGTACCTGCAAAAGCACGGCCTGAAATACCATCCGCTGTGGGATCAGGGCTATCTGTCGGTGGGTGATACGCACACCACCCGCAAATGGGAGCCGGGTATGGCGGAAGAAGAGACACGCTTCTTCGGGCTGAAGCGCGAGTGCGGGCTGCACGAAGGGTGATTGTCCTTACGCGGTATGATTATACTTGCTGCTATGAAAAATCCGGCAGGCAGCCGGATTTTAAATTAGTTATATTACTGACTATCTTTATGTCAGTAATATATTACGACTGCACCCATCTTTACCAATGTGCAAAGAACGTTCATGGGTTAGATATAGCTTTTCAAGAATTACATCAATAAACATCTTTTTTGCATGATAGTCGTTATAATCCTGATTAAGTTTTTTTAAAAAACCGGAATTTGTTGGTTTAAACTCTGTAAACGGCGAATAGGTATGTAGTAAATAGGAGATGCACGGATGCATCATGCTAAAAGCGACTTCACCCTGTACCTCCTGATAACCTATTTTGCAAAACTGAGTTGTAGGCTCAAAGTTACCGGCATTAATACAGGCCAGCATCGATTTTTCATCTGCAGTAAGTGAGTCCTGCCATTCGACAAGCGGGTGGTCTGGAGCCTCTGCGGGACGCATCATCTCATAAACCGCCGCTTTGATTTGTGCATTGCCCGTCACTTCTTTTCGTAGAGTTGAAATCGACTCCTGAAGTAATTCCGGGTGCCAGGTCATCTTCGAACCAATCACCTCGCATATTTGTAAAAATAACTGTCTCTCCTCTCTACTCATAGATTCTATCACTGCATCATCTGATATATTGAGGATGTCCTTAATATTGCTTTGGCTGATCACCGTGTCGCCGACCATAAGTAAAAATTGTGTCTGAGAAGCGTCCATCTTGATAGTAAACAGATCCTGATGAGCCGGGCAGGCCAGATGTTGTAGCCGTTTAAAGGCGTAAATTTTATTTATATCCTCTACGTTAACTTCCATCTCTCCAGGTTCACCACGGCCCTGTCCGTGAATGATGGAGTGTAATACTTCCAGCGCATAGTCCTTTTTTTCCGCTCTAAAATGATCCTGGACTTTATCCCAGCCCCCCATATGGATTGCTTTTTCTTTATCTGCGCTTAACAGATGAGCAAGCCGACTTTCGTTAAGCGTATAATTTTGATGATTACCGAAGCTTAAAGTGACTGGCATAATATTTTCCTTCAAATTTATATTATTCAATATCCGGAGTAAAATATATCTTTCAATTCTCTCTTTTTTATTAAACAGATAAAGTTTACTCCAGGAGAGAATTTGAACGACATTATTAATACAGCACATTTATGGTTGGTAATCCTTTGTGGTGACGATAATTCAGACAAAAGGTAGATGATTCGCCGCAAATGGTCGTTTTTTTAAATTTTGGTTTATGCAGGGGGCGTTGGAAGAAGCCTCTTTGATCGCTTCTTCCAGAAGAAAAGAGCGGAAAATTTATAATAATTATTCGTGGGGTAAATGTTTCTGAAGAATATATAAAGTTGAGTGAGCATATTTAAATATAATCTCAGGAAGTGCAATTTTTGTGAGATATATCAACAAAAAAGACCATTAAAAAGGCGTAGAGTGCTTTTATTATCCACATGCTGGAGTTTACGTGTCGATATATCACTATTGGGGAAAATCTCGACGAGGAGAAACTGACGGCGGTGATGATTACCATTTGCTTTGCTGGCATTCTTTAGATGTTGCGGCTGTGGGTTACTGGATGGTGATAAATAATATTTATTTTATTGACCACTATCTAAAAAAATTAGGCATCCAGGATAAGGAGCAGGCGGCGCAATTTTTTGCCTGGATTTTATGTTGGCATGATATTGGAAAATTTGCTCATTCCTTCCAGCAACTATACCGTCATGAGGCTTTAAACATCTTTAATGAGCCTACACGGCATTATGAAAAAATCGCGCATACCACGCTGGGATACGTGTTGTGGAACTCCTGGCTAAGTGAATGCCCTGAATTGTTTCCTCCTTCTTCGCTTTCAGTTCGTAAAAGTAAGCGCGTTATGGCGCTTTGGATGCCAGTCACTACAGGTCATCATGGACGCCCTCCAGAGGCAATCCAGGAGCTGGACCATTTTCGCCAGCAGGATAAAGACGCGGCAAGAGATTTTCTTCTGAGAATAAAAGCGCTCTTTCCTTTAATTACTTTGCCTGAAGCCTGGGATGAAGATGAGGGTATCGACCAATTTCAGCAACTTTCCTGGTTTATTTCCGCTGCGGTTGTACTGGCTGACTGGACTGGTTCTGCCAGCCGTTATTTTCCGCGTACTGCGGAAAAAATGCCTGTTGATACCTACTGGCAGCAAGCTCTCGCTAAAGCACAAACTGCCATCACGCTATTTCCCTCAGCGGCGAATGTGTCTGCCTTTACGGGCATAGAAACGCTTTTCCCTTTTATTCAGCATCCCACACCGTTACAACAAAAGGCGCTTGAGCTGGATATCAACGTGGATGGCGCCCAACTCTTTATTCTTGAAGATGTCACCGGGGCCGGAAAAACAGAGGCGGCGCTCATATTAGCTCATCGACTGATGGCGGCAGGTAAAGCGCAGGGACTCTATTTTGGACTGCCGACAATGGCGACAGCCAACGCGATGTTTGAACGTATGGCGAACACCTGGCTGGCGCTGTATCAGCCGGACTCCCGTCCCAGCCTGATTCTGGCGCATAGCGCGCGTCGCTTAATGGATCGTTTCAATCAGTCAATATGGTCGGTCACTCTTTCTGGTACGGAAGAACCCGATGAAGCGCAGCCTTATAGTCAGGGATGCGCCGCCTGGTTTGCCGACAGCAATAAAAAAGCGTTGTTGGCGGAGGTTGGCGTAGGCACGTTGGATCAGGCGATGATGGCGGTAATGCCATTTAAACATAACAACCTGCGGTTACTGGGTCTTAGCAACAAGATTTTACTGGCTGATGAGATCCATGCCTGTGATGCATGGATGTCCCGAATACTTGAAGGTTTGATTGAACGGCAGGCCAGTAATGGCAACGCCACTATTCTGTTATCTGCGACGCTATCGCAGCAGCAGCGAGATAAGCTGGTGGCGGCATTTTCCCGTGGGGTGAGGCGTAGTGTGCAGGCGCCGTTGCTAGGCCATGACGATTATCCCTGGCTGACTCAGGTCACACAAACAGAGCTGATTTCTCAGCGGGTTGATACACGCAAAGAGGTTGAGCGTAGCGTAGATATTGGCTGGCTACATAGTGAAGAGTCGTGTCTTGAACGTATAGGTGAAGCAGTGGAAAAAGGAAACTGTATCGCCTGGATACGTAACTCCGTTGATGATGCGATTCGTATCTATCGCCAGCTTCAACTGAGTAAGGTCGTCGCCACGGAAAACCTTTTACTCTTCCATAGTCGCTTTGCTTTTCACGATCGTCAGCGGATTGAGTCGCAGACGCTGAATCTCTTTGGCAAACAGAGCGGCGCGCAACGTGCCGGTAAGGTCATTATCGCCACGCAGGTAATCGAACAAAGTCTGGATATTGACTGCGATGAGATGATCTCTGATTTAGCGCCGGTGGATTTATTAATTCAGCGGGCCGGTCGACTACAGCGTCATATTCGCGATCGTAACGGTCTGGTGAAAAAGAGTGGGCAGGATGAGCGAGAGACGCCAGTGCTGCGCATTCTTGCTCCGGAGTGGGATGACGCGCCGCGAGAGAACTGGTTATCCAGCGCCATGCGTAACAGCGCCTATGTCTATCCCGATCATGGGCGCATGTGGCTGACGCAGCGCATATTACGTGAGCAGGGGACGATTCGGATGCCGCAATCTGCCCGCTTGTTGATTGAGTCGGTCTACGGTGAGGATGTCAACATGCCGGTTGGATTTGCAAAAACCGAGCAATTGCAGGAAGGCAAATTTTATTGCGACCGGGCATTTGCCGGCCAGATGCTGCTTAACTTTGCGCCGGGCTACTGTGCTGAAATTAGCGATTCTTTACCGGAGAAAATGTCAACGCGGCTGGCGGAAGAGTCTGTCACGCTGTGGCTGGCGAAAATCGTGGATAGCGTCGTAACCCCTTATGCCAGCGGTGAACACGCCTGGGAGATGAGCGGGCTGCGAGTACGTCAGAGCTGGTGGAGTAAACATAAAGACGAGTTTGAACGGTTAAAAGGCGAATCGTTTCAACAGTGGTGCGTTGAACAACATCAGAATAAGGATTTTGCCATCGTGATCGTGGTAACGGACTCAGCAGCATGCGGTTACTCAGCGAATGAGGGATTGACCGGGAAAATGGAGTAGATTGCCCGGCGCCGAAGGGCGCCGGGGCTTATCCCCGCTGGCGCGGGGAACACCATAGCATAACACCGATATCGGCCTTAATTACTGGTTGAACCCCATTGAGGGGAACCTTAGCAGTTTAACAGATTTTGCTGTTTATGATGTCTTCAGGTACTGCTAATTTTCATATCAGCCTTTATTACCTTTTGTTTTTTTGGTGAGAGGTGTACTATCACTCTTAATTCATGTGGATTAAAGCTCCAGAGCCTTTCCATAAGAAGAAACGCCCTGAAGCCTAATCATGTCTCGCAGCTTGATACTACTTCCTGGGCTTAGCTGTTATCAATAGTAAGGGATCTCCCATGGAAGAAAAAACAAACCGATACAAACAATTGTGCTGTCGGTTGATGATTCGTCTGGGTAAGAAGCTGTCAGTTAGCTTTCAACTGTCAGTTCGCTAACATTACAGGGAACACTTTTGCGCCATGGATCGGCGCATCAGGTAAGGAAAAGTATGTTTCCGATAAATTTACTGACAACGCCCTGGCTCCCCGTCCGTTTCAAAGACGGCTCCACGGGTAAGTTGGCCCCCGTCGATCTGGCGGATGAAAACGTGGTGGATATTGCCGCAACGCGAGCAGATTTGCAGGGAGCGGCCTGGCAGTTTCTGTTGGGATTGCTGCAATGCAGTATCGCGCCGAAAAGATACAAAAACTGGGAGGATATCTGGTTTGATGGATTGCATGCCGATGCGCTCCATAAGGCATTAGCACCGTTAGAACACGCTTTTCAGTTTGGCGCGGAAACGCCGTCTTTTATGCAGGATTTTGAACCGTTAACCGGCGAAAAAGTGTCGATCGCCTCATTGTTGCCGGAAATACCTGGCGCGCAAACCACGAAGTTCAATAAAGACCATTTTATCAAACGCGGCGTAACGGAACGTTTTTGTCCACACTGCGCGGCGCTGGCGCTGTTCTCGTTGCAGCTTAACGCGCCTGCGGGCGGCAAAGGCTATCGTACCGGGCTGCGCGGCGGTGGGCCGCTGACCACGCTGGTTGAATTGCAGGAATATCAGGGCGAACGGCAAACGCCGCTCTGGCGCAAGCTGTGGCTCAACGTAATGCCGCAGGATGTTGCGGATCTGCCTTTATCAGACCAGTGTGATGCGGCCGTTTTCCCGTGGCTTGCCGCGACGCGGACCAGCGAGCAGGCGAATGCCGTTACCACGCCGGAGCAGGTCAATAAACTCCAGGCGTACTGGGGGATGCCGCGTCGTATCCGCCTGGATTTTGCCACCTTACAGTCAGGTTGCTGCGATATTTGCGGCGCTGAAAGTGATGAGCTTCTTGGCTTTATGACCGTCAAGAACTACGGCGTTAACTACGATGGCTGGCGGCACCCGCTGACGCCTTATCGCGCCCCGGTAAAAGATCAAAACGCCTTCTTTTCCGTTAAACCGCAGCCTGGCGGCCTTATCTGGCGCGACTGGCTGGGGTTAAGTCAGAACAACCAGACGGAAGCGAATAAAGAATATCCGGCGCTGGTTGTTAACGTGTTTAACGCACGTCGCCTCAGGGATGTCAAAGCGGGGATCTGGGGCTTTGGCGCGGATTTCGACAATATGAAAATTCGCTGCTGGTATGAGCATCACTTTCCGTTGCTGATGACGGAAGGTCTGATTCCTGATTTACGTAAAGCAACACAAACTGCTACCCGCCTCCTCAGCCTGCTACGCGGTGCGCTAAAAGAAGCGTGGTTCACTAATGCGAAGGATGCGCGGGGTGATTTCAGTTTTATCGATATTGATTTCTGGAACCTGACGCAGGGGCGCTTTCTCAATCTGATCCACGATCTGGAAAACGGTCAGAAGCCGGACGAAAGGCTGAATAAATGGCAAAGAGAACTTTGGCTGTTTACCCGTTGTTACTTCGATGATCACGTCTTTACCAACCCCTACGAGAGCAGCGATCTGGAGCGCATCATGAAGGCGCGCAAAAAATATTTTACTTCATCGGCGGAAAAGCAAAGCGCGAAAGCCGCCAAAGCAAAGAAGCAGGAGGCTGCTGAATGAGTATTGTGCAAGAGGATCACAAAGCCACGCTGCGCAAATGGCATGAGGATTTACAGGAGAAGCGGGGTGCACGGGCCAGCTTGCGGCGCAGTAAAACGGTGAATGAGGCCTGCTTGTCTGAGGGATTTCATTTGCTGTTAATGCAGACGCATTCGTTGTGGAAAAACAAGGCAGCCTGGCATGTTACTGCATTGGCAATTACTGCGGTGCTGGCTGCGCATATCAAATTTATTGATGAGCGACAGAGTTTTGCTACGCAGCTTGGACAGAAGAAGAGTGGTGACAATCCGGTAATGTCAAAACTACGCTTCTCCCGCCTGTCTACGGTGAAAACACCCGACGAGCTATTACGCCAGTTGCGTCGTGCAGTGCAGTTGCTTGATGGTTCGGTAAATCTAATTTCTCTGGCGGACGATATTTTCCGCTGGTGTCAGGAACAAGACGACTTGCTGAGCCACCATCGCCGTCAGCAGCGGCCAACCGAATTTCTCCGTATCCGCTGGGCGCTGGAATACTACCAGGCCGGCGATGGCGATATCGATAACGAACAGGATTAACAGGGATATCTTTATGACAACGTTTATTCAACTTCACTTACTGACCGCTTACCCCGCCTCTAACCTGAACCGTGATGATACCGGCGCGCCAAAAACCGTGGTGCTTGGCGGCGCAACGCGTCTGCGTATCTCCTCTCAGAGCCTGAAACGTGCCTGGCGCACCTCGGAACTGTTTGAGCAGGCGCTTGCCGGGAATATCGGTATTCGTAGCGGACGTATTGCGCGCGAAGCGGCGCAAATCCTCGTTGAAAGTGGCATTGAACCGAAAAAAGCGGTTGACTACGTCAAGAACATCGCCAACTGCTTTGGCAAGGTAAAAGAGGATAAGAAACCCAAAGATGAGTTGACGAATGCGGAAACCGAGCAACTGGTGCATATCAGCCCTGCTGAGTTTGAGGCCGTGAAAGCGCTGGCGCGCCGTCTGGCAGAAGAAAAACGTCCGGCAACAGAAGAGGAAGCGGAACTGTTACGTCACGATCGCATGGCCGTCGATATTGCCATGTTTGGCCGGATGTTAGCGAAGAAAACTGATTTTAACGTGGAAGCCGCCTGCCAGGTCGCCCACGCCTTCGGCGTCAGCGAAACGATCATCGAAGACGATTTCTTTACCGCTGTGGATGACCTACGCCAGGCATCGGCAGAAGATGCAGGCGCAGGCCATCTCGGCGAAGCCGGCTTTGGCTCCGCGCTGTTTTACACCTATATCTGCATCGACAAAGATCTGCTGGTGAAAAACCTGAACGGCAATGAAGAACTGGCAAACAAAACGCTGCGCGCCTTTACTGAAGCGGCGCTGAAAGTGTCGCCGACCGGCAAACAGAACAGCTTTGCCAGCCGTGCCTATGCCTCGTGGGCGCTGGCCGAAAAAGGCACCGACCAACCACGTTCACTGGCGGCCGCGTTTTATGAACCGATCAACGGTACAGACCAATTGAACGTTGCGGTTAAGCGTATTACATCGCTGCATAAGAATATGAATAAGGTTTATGGCCAGCGGACTGATACCGCCAGTTTCGACGTGATGAATCAGCAGGGAAGCATGGAAGACGTGCTTGACTTCATCTGCGCGTAAGGGGCGGCTTATGAGCCAATATCTGGTTTTTCAGCTTCACGGGCCGATGGCCTCCTGGGGCGTGGATGCGCCAGGCGAAGTGCGCCACAGCCATGAACTTCCTTCGCGTTCTGCGCTGTTGGGGCTATTAGCTGCGGCGCTGGGAATTCGCCGCGATGAGGAGGAATGGCTAAACGCCTTCAATCGTCATTACCAATTTTTGCTGTGCGCCAGCGGCAACCCGCGCTGGGCGCGGGATTATCACACGGTGCAGATGCCGAAAGAGGTACGTAAGGCACGTTACTTCAGCCGCCGTGAAGAGTTGCAGGATCCTGAATTACTGAGCGCGCTGATTTCCCGACGCGACTACTACACCGACGCCTGGTGGATGATCGCTGTCAGCGCGACGCCGGACGCGCCTTACACGTTGGCGCAGCTTCAGGCGTCGTTACAACATCCTGTGTTCCCGCTGTATCTGGGGCGCAAAAGTCACCCTCTGGCGTTGCCGCTTGCGCCGCAACTGCTGGAAGGGAGTGCGGCGGATGTCCTGCGTGAAGCATATCGTTGGTATCAGGATCAATTCAATGCGCTGAAACTGACTCTCCCCGGATTACAGAATGAATGCTGGTGGGAAGGTGAACACGATGGCTTAACGGCGAGCAAAATTTTACGTCGTCGCGACATGCCGTTGAGCCGCCAGCAATGGCTGTTCGGTGAACGTAGCGTGAATCAGGGGCCGTGGCTCCGCAAGGAGGACGCGTGTATCTCTCAAGAATAACGCTGCACACCAGCGAGCTTTCGCCGGCACAGCTCTTGCATCTGGTGGAGCGCGGCGAGTACGTGATGCACCAGTGGTTATGGGATCTCTTTCCCGGCGGCAAGGAACGGCAGTTCCTTTATCGCCGCGAAGAGTTACAGGGCGCGTTTCGCTTTTTTGTTCTCTCACAGGAACAGCCTGCCGCCAGCGCGATTTTTGACGTGCAGACTCGCCCGTTTGCGCCAACGCTGAGCGCGGGACAGACGCTGCGGTTTAACCTGCGCGCCAATCCGACAGTTTGCAAAAACGGCAAGCGTCACGATTTGCTGATGGAGGCGAAACGCCAGCGTAAAACGCAGGGTGATAGCCAGGATATTTGGTCTTATCAGCAGCAGGCGGCGCTGACGTGGTTGGCGCGCCAGGGGGAACAAAATGGCTTCACCCTGCGCGAGACGAGCGTTGATGCTTATCGGCAGCAGCAGATACGTCGCGGGAAAGATCGGCAGATGATTCAGTTTAGCAGCGTGGACTATACCGGCGTGCTGGTGGTTAACGATCCCGTGCTTTTCCTGCAACGTCTGGCACAGGGGTACGGTAAAAGCCGGGCGTTTGGCTGCGGAATGATGATGATCAAACCCGGAGACGACGCGTGACGTTCGTACCGCTCAACCCGATCCCGTTAAAAGATCGAACCTCGATGATCTTCCTCCAGTATGGCCAGATTGACGTGCTGGATGGGGCATTTGTGCTGATCGATAAAACGGGAATCCGCACGCATATTCCCGTCGGTTCGGTCGCTTGTATCATGCTGGAACCGGGAACGCGGGTTTCCCATGCGGCAGTGCATTTAGCATCAACGGTCGGCACCCTGTTGGTATGGGTGGGCGAGGCGGGAGTGCGGGTCTATTCCTCCGGACAACCCGGTGGCGCACGAGCCGATAAGTTGCTTTATCAGGCAAAGCTGGCGTTAGATGATGACCTGCGGCTTAAAGTAGTCCGCAAAATGTATGAACTGCGTTTTCGTGAGCCGCCTCCCGCCCGTCGTTCCGTTGAGCAACTGCGCGGTATTGAAGGATCCCGTGTGCGGGCGACCTATGCATTACTGGCGAAGCAGTATGGCGTGAAATGGCATGGTCGTAACTACGATCCGAAAGACTGGGAGAAGGGGGATGTCGTCAACCGATGTATTAGCGCGGCGACATCGTGCCTGTACGGGATTTCAGAAGCGGCTATCCTGGCGGCGGGATATGCGCCGGCTATCGGTTTTATCCATAGCGGAAAACCGTTGTCTTTTGTTTATGACATTGCCGATATCATCAAATTTGAATCGGTGGTGCCCAAAGCATTTGAGATCGCCGCTCGTCACCCGGCGGAACCTGATAAAGAAGTGCGCCTGGCCTGCCGGGATATTTTTCGTAGTTCGAAGCTGACCGGAAAATTGATCCCGCTGATCGAAGAGGTGCTCGCTGCCGGTGAAATTAACCCACCTCAGCCTGCGCCGGATATGCTGCCGCCAGCAATACCGGAACCTGAATCACTGGGTGATAGCGGCCATCGGGGGCATGGTTGATGAGTATGGTGGTTGTGGTCACGGAAAACGTACCGCCGCGCCTGCGGGGACGTCTTGCCGTCTGGTTACTTGAGGTTCGTGCAGGTGTTTATGTTGGCGATACCTCGAAGCGTATTCGGGAAATGATTTGGCAACAGATCACACAGCTTGGCGGAGTCGGAAACGTAGTAATGGCCTGGGCAACAAATACTGAGTCTGGTTTTGAGTTCCAGACCTGGGGTGAAAACAGACGTATTCCGGTAGATTTGGATGGACTTAGATTAGTTTCTTTTCTTCCTGTTGAAAATCAATAAGTTGAATGTTCTTTAATAATAAGGAATTGTTATCTTACCGTTGGTAGTTTGTTAGATAGTAAAAAAGGGCTTTTAGAACAAATATATAGTTTTAGTGTGTTCCCCGCGCCAGCGGGGATAAACCGCTCTTTCATGGTCGTCGGTTTGATAAGCTCGGGTGTTCCCCGCGCCAGCGGGGATAAACCGCCCGTATTCGCTATCGCCTCCGAGATGGTCGCGTGTTCCCCGCGCCAGCGGGGATAAACCGCCAACGAAGTAGAAGCGCCCCCGGTGCTGGTGGTGTTCCCCGCGCCAGCGGGGATAAACCGTTACTGTTTTTATTGGGTTTTCTTTTTATCTCGTGTTCCCCGCGCCAGCGGGGATAAACCGTGGTTCTCCAGTCTGGAATTTCGCCGTCAGGGGTGTTCCCCGCGCCAGCGGGGATAAACCGCCGCCGGAACTGAAAGAGGATCCGACGGGCGAGTGTTCCCCGCGCCAGCGGGGATAAACCGATCACAAGAAAACTTGATACTCGATTATCGCTGTGTTCCCCGCGCCAGCGGGGATAAACCGGCGGTAAACAAATAAACATTTAATTAAATAATGTGTTCCCCGCGCCAGCGGGGATAAACCGTTTGGTTAGACTGCGTGTTAGTCATAGTTTAAGTGTTCCCCGCGCCAGCGGGGATAAACCGGGGGGCAATGACGATGACGGCGCGGCGAGATGGTGTTCCCCGCGCCAGCGGGGATAAACCCGCTGGCGCGGTCACCTCTTCCCCTTCTGGGGCGTGTTCCCCGCGCCAGCGGGGATAAACCGATGACTGGTGAGATCGCGTGTGCGGTATACCAGTGTTCCCCGCGCCAGCGGGGATAAACCGTGACGCTTTTTATTGATTCATTTTGCGATACGGTGTTCCCCGCGCCAGCGGGGATAAACCGCGCAGCGCCGCGCCGGCATAACTGACGATCAGGTGTTCCCCGCGCCAGCGGGGATAAACCGCGAGCCCAAATAAGCCGCCAGGCGTCGCGAGAGTGTTCCCCGCGCCAGCGGGGATAAACCGACCCACTCCCACCTGCGGAAATTGAAACTACAGTGTTCCCCGCGCCAGCGGGGATAAACCGCCCGCAAGGGCTTTTTTTATGCCCGGAGTAAACGTGTTCCCCGCGCCAGCGGGGATAAACCGTGCTTCAGGCTGGCTTAATCATTACGGCTTGAGTGTTCCCCGCGCCAGCGGGGATAAACCGAGTACAATGAACTGATCTCAGCGGCTAAAACCGTGTTCCCCGCGCCAGCGGGGATAAACCGCCGCGGCTTACCAGGTACTTTTCACCGTCCGTGTGTTCCCCGCGCCAGCGGGGATAAACCGGCTCAGAAAGGGGATAAAGGGGACAAAGGCGAGTGTTCCCCGCGCCAGCGGGGATAAACCGCGACTAGCTCAATACTTTCAAGCGGCGCGAACGTGTTCCCCGCGCCAGCGGGGATAAACCGCCGAATACAAAAAACCCCGGTTGGTAGCCGGGGTGTTCCCCGCGCCAGCGGGGATAAACCGCGACGAATGCGTTCATTGAGAATAGCCAGAACGTGTTCCCCGCGCCAGCGGGGATAAACCGTGACCAGAGCAACGGCGACGATCCGTATACGAGTGTTCCCCGCGCCAGCGGGGATAAACCGTTCCTGTCCGATCTGAGCGTGACCGGCGAGGAGTGTTCCCCGCGCCAGCGGGGATAAACCGGGGTCGTTTTAGAGGAACTATTGAGGAATTTGGTGTTCCCCGCGCCAGCGGGGATAAACCGTTTGAACAGGCGCTGAACTGGGCTGATATCGCGTGTTCCCCGCGCCAGCGGGGATAAACCTTTCTGTTATTAATTGCCATTGGCCACCACACCGTGTTCCCCGCGCCAGCGGGGATAAACCGGGTAAAACGGTGGAACAGTGATTTTAGCGTTAGTGTTCCCCGCGCCAGCGGGGATAAACCGACTGTTTCTATAACGGTTCGTAAACCGTCATTGTGTTCCCCGCGCCAGCGGGGATAAACCGGCTTCAACAGCAACAGGCTCAGGCTCATATGCCGTGTTCCCCGCGCCAGCGGGGATAAACCGGATACATTATGAAAAAAAGCATCATTGCCGCCGTGTTCCCCGCGCCAGCGGGGATAAACCGCTGCGCGACAAACGCCATACGCAGGAGGAAATGTGTTCCCCGCGCCAGCGGGGATAAACCGTTCAATGCTAAATCAGGTCGCCGCACCGAGATGTGTTCCCCGCGCCAGCGGGGATAAACCGTTGATACGAGGCGTCGAAACCTCTTCTTAACGGTGTTCCCCGCGCCAGCGGGGATAAACCGTCTCCCCCCGCGCCGTTTGAATACCATTTCCAGTGTTCCCCGCGCCAGCGGGGATAAACCGGGGCGTTTAATCTTATCTCGCCTGTTGATTTTGTGTTCCCCGCGCCAGCGGGGATAAACCGGCGGATGAGTGTGGGGCTGTTGCCAGCGTCATGTGTTCCCCGCGCCAGCGGGGATAAACCGTGTAGCTCCCGGGAATCGCGAACTCGTTACGGGTGTTCCCCGCGCCAGCGGGGATAAACCGGTGTTCACATCCAGATAGCTGTCGTCATCAACGTGTTCCCCGCGCCAGCGGGGATAAACCGTGCGGCCCGTCTTTTAGCGTTTTCCAGTCGCCGTGTTCCCCGCGCCAGCGGGGATAAACCGGGAATATGAAAATTATTATTTTTGCAACTGCAGTGTTCCCCGCGCCAGCGGGGATAAACCGAATCTAAACAGTAATTTAAAATTGTTAGCGTCGTGTTCCCCGCGCCAGCGGGGATAAACCGCTGGCCGGGTTACAGGGTGGCAGTGAGAAAAAGTGTTCCCCGCGCCAGCGGGGATAAACCGATCCTCGAATCACTGGCGGTAAAAAAACGCAAGTGTTCCCCGCGCCAGCGGGGATAAACCGCGCAAACCAGACTGGCAAATAAAATTAGGTGCGTGTTCCCCGCGCCAGCGGGGATAAACCGGATACAACGCCGTTTTTACGCGTTGTGATGGAGTGTTCCCCGCGCCAGCGGGGATAAACCGAATAAACCAGTTCTTTGCAGACGTAGGTTCCGCGTGTTCCCCGCGCCAGCGGGGATAAACCGACGACTGAATTAAAACCATACGGCGGCTCATAGTGTTCCCCGCGCCAGCGGGGATAAACCGTAGCTATGACAACTAAAGACGACACAAACCAAGTGTTCCCCGCGCCAGCGGGGATAAACCGACGGAAATCCGCGTGACCTACAACGGGCACAGGGTGTTCCCCGCGCCAGCGGGGATAAACCGTCGCCGTTCTGGCGTCTGATTAAGGCAATCGTGTGTTCCCCGCGCCAGCGGGGATAAACCGCTGTTTTCATTAAAAATCACCTCCGTTATGGTGTGTTCCCCGCGCCAGCGGGGATAAACCGGTACTGGCCTATTCCACATACAGTGGCACGCGGTGTTCCCCGCGCCAGCGGGGATAAACCGCGGGCAAATGCCCGCTTTCTTGTTTCTATCAGGTGTTCCCCGCGTCAGCGGGGATAAACCGTGCCGCCGTCCGGGCGACGGGAATAATGTGGCGTGTTCCCCGCGCCAGCGGGGATAAACCGGCTGGAGCGCAACTGCCAGTGACTACAGAAGCGTGTTCCCCGCGTCAGCGGGGATAAACCGAGCACGCCACAGCGCGTAACTGTCGCAATAGAGTGTTCCCCGCGCCAGCGGGGATAAACCGCGTCTTATCAGGATACCTGCAAACAGATGTTGGTGTTCCCCGCGCCAGCGGGGATAAACCGACCCGACACGCGTGCGCGTATTTGAGAATGACGTGTTCCCCGCGCCAGCGGGGATAAACCTCGTCGACAAGTTACGACCGGACTTATTCGCGCGTGTTCCCCGCGCCAGCGGGGATAAACCGGATGACCCGTATACGTTCAAAATCAAAATCTAGTGTTCCCCGCGCCAGCGGGGATAAACCGATTGTTGCGCCACCAAAATTTTGAGCGCCACGGTGTTCCCCGCGCCAGCGGGGATAAACCGCCGACATGGGCAGGATTGCTGACGTTAGTCGAGTGTTCCCCGCGCCAGCGGGGATAAACCGGCCTCAAGGTCATGCAGGTGAATGTCCCCAGACGTGTTCCCCGCGCCAGCGGGGATAAACCGAGGGGCGTTCCGCAGTCGACAAGGGCTGAAAAATGTTCCCCGCGTCAGCGGGGATAAACACGTTTCACCAGCATATCAGGACGTTTTTTCCGCCTTCGCCAGCTCTTTTACCAACGGCAGCATTATCCGCACTACATCGCGGCTACGGCGCTCAATCCGCCCAGGCAGCGCCTTGTCTATATGCTGTTGATTATCAAGCCGTACGTCGTGCCAGCTATTGCCGTTCGGGAAGGATGCATTTTTCACGCGTTGCTGGTATCCGTCTTTTTTACCCAGATTCCAGTTCGTCGCCTCAACAGAAAGCACCGATATTCCCGCTTTATCGAAAACCTCCGCATCATTACAGCAACCCGTTCCTTTGGGGTAGGATGGATTGCGTCCCGGATTGGTGTTGGCGGCGATACCATAACGGCGCGCAATCGCTAATGCCCGATCGCGGGTCAGTGTACGCACCGCTTCCGGCGTATTTTTCCCGCTATTAAAATAGAGCTTGTCGCCAACAATCAGGTTATCGAGATTAATCACCAGCAGCGTATTTTTCTTCTCAGCGTCACTCATTCGTTTGAGTAAATTTTCCGCGCCTAGCTTTCCCTCTTCTTCCCCGCTGGTGGCGATAAAACGAATCCCATAATGGGTCGGTATATCTTTCAGACGCGCCGCCAGTTCCAGCATAACGCCTAATCCCGCGGCATTATCATCCATTCCCTGTAACGTTAAACCGCCCAGATTGGCATCGACATCAGCGTCGCTCTGCGGAGCGTAGGTATCCAGATGCGCCATAATGATGATCTGCTGCGGCACGCGCCCTTCATGGGCGGCGATGACCGTACTGCCCGTCACGTTATGCCAGTTTTTGCGATTATCCTTCGTGGTATAAATAAATCGGCTATTAAACGTTCGAATATCGCTTTGGTATCCCATCTGGGTAAATTGTTGGCGTAAATAATCGGCAGATAACATCTCGGCGGGGGAGCCCGTCATTCTCCCGGGAAAAAAGGTGGCGATATGTCGTGCCTGAGTATTCGCTATTTCACCAGGCCCTGGTGATGCTGCTTGTGCAGGAAGGATAAAGCCTACGCCGAGCGCCAGAATGACGGCAAAGCGGCGCGTTGCGGAAAACATAATGAGTCCTTAAATACAGAACAAAATTTTACGTGGCTAGTATGAAACCGCGATCGTGTTAATACAATTTCATTTGCTCCTAAATGCTGGCAATCCGGTACGTTAAGCATTTTTTGATATTGGTTTTTGGGCCGCGTTATTCCTTTGAGGAACTACTCATTCCAATTCGTCATTTCATTCACTCTCCTGCGCTCCCTATAGTCGTGTAATCGAAATGTTTAGCAAAAAACGGTATTACAAAGGAACGGTTATGGATCAAAAACGACTCACCCACCTGCGGCAACTGGAGGCGGAAAGTATCCACATTATCCGTGAAGTGGCAGCGGAATTCGCTAACCCGGTCATGCTGTACTCCATTGGTAAAGACTCCAGCGTCATGCTGCATCTGGCGCGTAAGGCGTTTTATCCGGGTACGTTACCGTTCCCGCTATTGCACGTTGATACCGGTTGGAAATTCCGTGAGATGTACGCCTTTCGCGATCGTACCGCCAACGCATACGGCTGCGAATTGCTGGTACATAAAAATCCGGAAGGCGTGGCGATGGGCATCAATCCGTTCGTTCACGGTAGCGCTAAACACACCGACATTATGAAAACCGAAGGGTTAAAGCAGGCGCTGAATAAGTACGGTTTTGATGCCGCGTTCGGCGGCGCACGGCGCGATGAGGAAAAATCCCGCGCGAAAGAACGTATTTACTCCTTTCGTGACCGTTTCCATCGCTGGGACCCGAAAAATCAGCGGCCAGAGTTGTGGCGTAACTATAACGGTCAGATTAATAAAGGCGAAAGTATACGCGTCTTCCCGCTCTCCAACTGGACAGAGCAGGATATCTGGCAATACATCTGGCTGGAAAACATCGACATCGTGCCGCTGTATTTGGCTGCTGAACGCCCGGTTCTGGAACGTGACGGCATGTTGATGATGGTGGATGACGATCGTATCGACCTCCAGCCCGGCGAAGTCATCAAAAAAAGGATGGTGCGCTTCCGTACACTTGGCTGTTGGCCGCTCACCGGGGCGGTGGAATCCCACGCGCAAACTCTGCCGGAAATTATCGAAGAGATGCTGGTTTCTACCACCAGCGAGCGCCAGGGGAGGATAATTGACCGCGATCAGGCGGGGTCAATGGAGCTTAAAAAACGTCAGGGGTATTTCTAAGGAGCCGCCATGAACACCATACTTGCACAACAAATCGCCAATGAAGGCGGCGTCGAAGCCTGGATGATTGCCCAACAACACAAAAGCCTGCTGCGTTTTTTAACCTGTGGCAGCGTTGATGACGGTAAAAGTACGCTGATAGGTCGTTTGCTGCACGATACCCTGCAAATTTATGAAGATCAGCTCTCTTCTCTGCATAATGACAGTAAACGTCATGGCACGCAGGGAGAAAAACTCGATCTGGCGCTGCTGGTAGATGGGCTGCAGGCCGAGCGTGAGCAGGGCATTACTATTGACGTCGCGTACCGCTATTTCTCCACGGAAAAACGAAAATTTATTATCGCCGACACGCCGGGCCATGAACAATATACTCGTAATATGGCGACCGGGGCGTCCACCTGCGATCTGGCGATCCTACTGATCGACGCGCGTAAAGGCGTGCTGGATCAGACGCGTCGCCATAGCTTTATCTCCACTCTGTTGGGGATCAAACACCTGGTGGTGGCAATCAACAAAATGGATCTCGTTGACTACCGCGAAGAGACCTTCGCCCGTATTCGTGAAGATTATCTGACCTTTGCTGAACAGTTGCCGGGCGATCTGGATATTCGCTTTGTCCCGCTTTCGGCGCTGGAAGGGGATAATGTCGCCGCGCAGAGCGCGAATATGCGCTGGTACAGCGGTCCGACGCTGCTGGAAGTCCTGGAAACGGTAGACATACAGCGTGCGGTAGACCGTCAGCCGATGCGCTTTCCGGTACAATACGTCAATCGCCCGAATCTTGATTTTCGGGGGTATGCCGGCACTCTGGCGTCTGGTAGCGTCAAAGTCGGAGAGCGCATTAAAGTGCTGCCGTCTGGCGTGGAATCCAGCGTGGCGCGTATCGTCACTTTTAATGGCGATAAAGAAGAAGCCTGTGCGGGCGAAGCCATTACCCTGGTACTCAACGACGACATTGATATTAGCCGCGGCGATCTGCTGCTGGCGGCAAACGAGACGCTGGCACCTGCGCGGCACGCCGCGATCGATGTGGTATGGATGGCGGAACAGCCGCTGGCGCCGGGCCAAAGCTACGACGTTAAACTCGCGGGTAAGAAAACCCGCGCGCGTATCGAGGCTATTCGCTATCAGATTGATATCAACAATCTGACCCAACGAGACGTCGAGAGTCTGCCGTTAAACGGTATTGGTCTGGTGGAGATGACATTCGATGAGCCGCTCGCGCTGGATATTTATCAGCAAAATCCGGTGACGGGCGGACTGATTTTTATCGACCGACTTTCTAACGTTACCGTGGGCGCTGGCATGGTGCGGGAACTGGACGAACGCGGAGCGACGCCGCCCGTGGAATACAGTGCGTTTGAGCTGGAGCTGAATGCGCTGGTACGCCGTCATTTTCCGCACTGGGACGCCCGCGATTTGCTGGGAGATAAACATGGCGCTGCATGATGAGAACGTGGTCTGGCACTCTCATCCCGTTACTGTCGCAGCTCGTGAACAGCTCCACGGCCACCGTGGCGTGGTGCTGTGGTTTACCGGACTCTCCGGTTCGGGAAAATCAACGGTGGCCGGCGCGCTGGAAGAGGCGTTACATCAGCGTGGCGTCAGTACCTACCTGTTGGATGGCGATAATGTGCGCCACGGTTTGTGCCGTGATTTAGGCTTTAGCGATGCCGATCGCCAGGAAAATATCCGGCGGGTAGGCGAAGTGGCCAGTCTGATGGCGGACGCTGGCCTGATTGTTTTGACGGCATTTATTTCTCCGCACCGCGCCGAGCGGCAACTGGTAAAAGAGCGCGTCGGCCACGATCGTTTTATCGAGATTTATGTCAATACGCCGCTGGCTATCTGTGAACAGCGCGATCCTAAAGGATTGTATAAAAAAGCGCGCGCGGGCGAGTTGCGTAACTTTACCGGTATCGACGCCATTTACGAAGCGCCTGACTCGCCCCAGGTTCATCTTAATGGTGAACAATTAGTAACAAATTTGGTTTCCCAATTATTAGACCTGCTGAGACGGCGCGATATTATCAGATCCTGAGACACCACCGGGCTTGTATGCCCGGTATGGTCAAGGTTACAGGATTTAATATGCGTAATAGCCATAACATTACTTTCACAAGGTCAGACGCCTTCATGGTCGACGATGACGCCACCAGTGCATTTCCGGGGGCGGTGGTCGGCTTTGTGTCATGGCTGTTGGCGTTGGGGATCCCTTTTCTGCTTTATGGCCCTAACACGCTGTTTTTTTTCCTCTATACCTGGCCCTTTTTCCTCGCGTTAATGCCGGTATCGGTGATTATCGGCATTGCGTTGCATCTGCTGGTAAAGGGCAAAATACTTTTTAGCATCATGTTTACTCTACTGGCCGTAGGCGCGCTGTTCGGCGCGTTATTTATATGGCTATTAGGGTAGACGGGTTATCAGTGCGCCTCCGGTCATAATTCAAACCGTAACCAACAATGAGATTATGTTCTCCTTACTCGGGTATACGTAACATCCGGCAAATGTGGTACATTTGCCGGCGTTGTCGCGGCAATCCCGTCCTGAATGTGGAGTCACAGAGGACGTTATGGGATGATGATGCCGTTTTTCAGGGGGCAGGATGGGTAAACTAACGCTGCTGTTGCTGGCTTTACTGGTCTGGCTACAGTACTCGCTGTGGTTCGGTAAGAACGGCATACATGACTATAGCCGCGTCAACGATGATGTGGTCGCGCAGCAGGCGACAAACGCCAAACTTAAAGCGCGTAACGATCAGCTTTTTGCCGAAATTGACGATCTCAATGGCGGCCAGGAAGCGATAGAGGAGCGCGCGCGCAACGAACTTAGCATGACCAAACCGGGCGAAACCTTCTATCGTCTGGTGCCTGACGCCTCAAAACGCGCGGCAACGGCGGGGCAAACTCATCGATAAACCATCCAGGGATTTAACATGGCAGCCACTTTATTGGACGTTTGCGCCGTGGTGCCGGCGGCCGGATTTGGCCGCCGAATGCAAACAGAATGTCCTAAGCAGTATCTCTCAATCGGTAATAAAACCATTCTGGAGCACTCAGTTTATGCGCTGCTGGCGCATCCTCGGGTGACACGCGTTGTTATTGCTATCAGCCCTGGCGATCATCGCTTTGCCCAACTTCCGCTGGCGAATCATCCGCAAATCACCGTTGTGGATGGCGGCAACGAACGCGCTGATTCCGTTTTGGCCGGGTTACAGGCCGTTGCAAAGGCGCAGTGGGTGCTGGTGCACGACGCGGCAAGACCCTGTTTGCATCAGGATGACCTTGCGCGGTTACTGGCCATCAGCGAAAACAGCCGGGTCGGCGGTATTCTCGCCAGTCCGGTGCGCGACACCATGAAACGCGGCGAACCGGGGAAAAACGCTATTGCCCATACCGTAGAGCGCGCCGATTTATGGCACGCGCTCACCCCGCAGTTTTTCCCCCGCGAACTCTTGCACGATTGTCTGACGCGTGCGCTGAATGAAGGCGCGACCATCACCGACGAGGCGTCAGCGCTGGAGTATTGTGGTTTTCATCCGGCGCTGGTAGAAGGTCGCGCGGATAACATCAAGGTCACCCGTCCGGAAGATCTGGCGCTGGCGGAATTTTATCTGACCCGAACCATCCACCAGGAGAAAGCATAATGCGAATTGGACACGGTTTTGACGTACACGCGTTTGGCGGAGAAGGGCCGATTATTATTGGCGGCGTGCGTATCCCTTATGAAAAAGGGCTATTGGCGCATTCCGATGGCGATGTGGCGTTACATGCGCTGACCGATGCGCTGCTGGGCGCGGCGGCGCTTGGCGATATCGGCAAGCTCTTCCCGGATACCGATCCGGCATTTAAGGGAGCGGATAGCCGCGAACTACTGCGTGAAGCCTGGCGTCGTATTCAGGCCAAGGGGTACACCCTCGGCAACGTGGATGTCACCATTATTGCGCAGGCGCCGAAAATGCTGCCGCATATTCCGCAAATGCGCGTCTTTATCGCCGAAGATCTCGGCTGCCATATGGATGACGTTAACGTGAAGGCGACGACGACGGAAAAGCTCGGATTTACCGGACGCGGAGAAGGCATTGCCTGCGAAGCGGTCGCGTTGCTGATGAAGGCGGCGAAATGACAGAGTTTGACAATCTCACCTGGCTGCACGGAAAACCACAAGGTAGCGGATTGCTGAAAGCGAATCCGGAAGATTTTGTGGTGGTTGAAGATTTAGGCTTTACGCCGGATGGTGAAGGCGAGCACATTCTGCTGCGTATTTTGAAAAACGGTTGCAATACCCGTTTTGTCGCTGACGCGCTGGCGAAATTCCTGAAAATTCACGCTCGCGAAGTGAGCTTTGCCGGGCAAAAAGATAAACACGCCGTTACCGAGCAGTGGCTGTGCGCGCGCGTGCCGGGGAAAGAGATGCCCGATTTCAGCGCCTTTCAGCTGGAAGGTTGTAAAGTGCTGGAATACGCGCGTCACAAGCGTAAGCTGCGTTTAGGCGCGCTGAAAGGCAATGCCTTTACGCTGGTGTTGCGTGAAATAAGCGATCGCCGCGATGTCGAAACACGATTGCAGGCGATTCGCGATGGCGGCGTGCCGAACTATTTCGGCGCACAGCGATTCGGCATTGGCGGCAGCAACTTGCAGGGCGCGCTGCGCTGGGCGCAAAGTAACGCGCCGGTGCGCGATCGCAATAAACGCAGTTTTTGGTTGTCGGCGGCACGTAGCGCGTTGTTTAATCAAATTGTTCACCAGCGGCTAAAGAAACCAGACTTTAATCAAGTTGTTGACGGCGATGCGCTACAATTAGCGGGGCGTGGAAGCTGGTTCGTCGCGACATCTGAAGAACTGCCTGAATTGCAGCGCCGGGTAGACGAAAAAGAGCTGATGATTACAGCATCGTTGCCGGGCAGCGGAGAGTGGGGAACACAGCGTGCGGCGCTGGCGTTTGAGCAAGATGCCATTGCCCAGGAAACGGTGTTGCAATCGCTGTTGCTGCGCGAAAAAGTAGAGGCGTCGCGCAGAGCGATGCTGCTTTATCCGCAACAATTAAGCTGGAACTGGTGGGATGACGTTACCGTCGAGTTACGTTTCTGGCTGCCCGCAGGCAGTTTTGCCACCAGCGTAGTAAGGGAACTGATCAACACAATGGGTGATTATGCGCATATTGCTGAGTAACGATGACGGGGTTCACGCGCCCGGTATACAAACGCTGGCGAAAGCGCTGCGTGAGTTTGCTGATGTACAGGTCGTAGCCCCGGATCGTAACCGCAGCGGCGCGTCTAATTCCCTCACGCTGGAATCTTCGCTTCGTACTTTTACCTTTGATAATGGCGATATCGCCGTACAGATGGGGACGCCGACCGATTGCGTCTATCTGGGCGTTAATGCCTTAATGCGTCCGCGTCCGGATATTGTCGTTTCCGGTATTAACGCGGGTCCGAATCTGGGCGATGATGTGATCTATTCCGGTACTGTCGCCGCGGCGATGGAAGGTCGTCATCTCGGCTTTCCGGCATTAGCGGTCTCCCTTAACGGCTATCAGCATTATGATACGGCTGCGGCCGTGACTTGTGCGCTTTTGCGAGGGTTAAGCCGGGAGCCGTTGCGTACCGGGCGTATTCTCAACGTGAATGTCCCGGATCTACCGTTAGCGCAGGTTAAAGGCATTCGCGTGACTCGCTGTGGTAGCCGCCATCCAGCGGATAAAGTAATCCCGCAGGAAGATCCGCGCGGTAATACATTGTACTGGATTGGCCCGCCGGGCGATAAGTACGATGCCGGGCCGGATACCGATTTCGCGGCGGTGGATGAAGGCTACGTCTCCGTCACGCCGTTGCATGTGGATTTAACCGCGCACAGCGCGCATGATGTGGTTTCAGACTGGTTAGACAGCGTGGGAGTTGGCACGCAATGGTAAGTGGACGTGTACAGGCTCTTCTTGAACAATTGCGCGCGCAGGGCATCAGAGATGAGCAGGTGCTTAATGCGCTTGCTGCAGTGCCGCGCGAGAAATTTATTGATGAAGCGTTTGAACATAAGGCCTGGGAAAATATCGCTTTGCCGATAGGCCAGGGTCAGACGATTTCGCAGCCCTATATGGTGGCGCGAATGACGGAACTGCTCGAACTGACGCCGCAATCCAGGGTGCTGGAAATTGGCACCGGTTCCGGCTATCAGACGGCGATTCTGGCGCATCTGGTACATCACGTTTGCTCCGTTGAGCGGATTAAGGGGCTGCAATGGCAGGCGCGTCGCCGCCTGAAGCAGCTCGATTTACATAATGTTTCTACCCGTCATGGCGATGGCTGGCAAGGCTGGCAGGCGCGTGCGCCGTTTGACGCTATCATTGTGACGGCCGCGCCGCCGGAAATTCCTACCGCGCTCATGGCACAGTTGGATGAAGGCGGCATTCTTGTTCTGCCCGTGGGCGATGAGCAGCAGTTTTTGAAACGCGTGCGTCGCCGGGGCGGCGAATTTATTATCGATACCGTGGAGGCCGTTCGCTTCGTCCCGTTAGTCAAGGGAGAGCTGGCCTAGTTTGCCCTGCAAACACCCACTCTTACGCCTGATGAAGCCGAAACGAATACCTGGAGTTTTCCTGGTTATTCCCGGTGGGTTAAGCGTATCGTGAACACATTTTCCCGTGTTCACTTAATGCGTTGCACGGTTCTTACGTCACTGGTTGTTAACCAAATTTTTTCCTGGGGGATAAATGAGCGCGGGAAGCCCAAAATTCACCGTTAGTCGCATTGCGGCACTATCACTGGTTTCACTATGGCTGGCAGGTTGTACCAGTTCGTCAAACCCTCCGGCGCCGGTCACGTCTGTGGACAGTGGTTCGTCATCAAATACCAATTCCGGGATGTTGATCACACCGCCGCCAAAAATGGGCGCGACGACGCAACAAACGCCGCAACAAGCGCCGCAAATTCAACCCGTTCAGCGTCCTGTAACGCAGCCCATGCAAACTCAACCGGTCACGGAACAACCCGTGCAGATGGAAAATGGGCGAATCGTATACAATCGCCAGTATGGGAATATTCCGAAAGGTAGCTATACGGGTGGCAGTACTTACACCGTGAAAAAGGGTGATACGCTTTTTTACATCGCCTGGATTACCGGGAACGATTTCCGCGATCTGGCCCAGAGAAACAGTATTTCTGCCCCGTATAGCCTGAATGTAGGGCAAACTTTGCAAGTTGGTAACGCATCCGGTACGCCAATTACTGGCGGAAATGCGATCACCCAGGCGGATGCAGCACAGCAAGGAGTTGTGACCAGGTCTGCACAAAATTCCACCGTTGCAGTTGCGTCTCAACCTACAATTACGTATTCTGAGGGCTCAGGTGAACAAAGTGCTAACAAAATGTTGCCAAACAACAAGCCTGCTGGGACGGTTGTCACAGCGCCTGTAACGGCACCAACGGTAAGCACGACCGAACCAAATGCAAGCAGTACGTCAACCAGCGCGCCGATTTCCGCATGGCGCTGGCCGACGGATGGCAAAGTGATCGAAAACTTTGGCGCTTCCGAAGGGGGCAATAAAGGGATCGACATTGCAGGCAGTAAGGGACAGGCTATCGTCGCAACCGCTGATGGGCGCGTCGTATATGCCGGTAACGCACTGCGTGGTTACGGTAATCTTATTATCATCAAACATAACGATGATTACCTGAGTGCCTACGCCCATAATGATACGATGCTGGTCCGGGAACAACAGGAAGTTAAGGCGGGGCAAAAAATCGCTACTATGGGTAGCACCGGCACCAGCTCTACACGCTTGCATTTTGAAATTCGTTACAAGGGGAAATCCGTAAACCCGCTGCGTTATTTACCGCAGCGATAAAGCGGCGGAACCAGGCTTTGACTTGCTAGTTCCGTCAAGGGATCACGGGTAGGAGCCACCTTATGAGTCAGAATACGCTGAAAGTTCATGATTTAAATGAAGACGCGGAATTTGATGAGAACGGAGTAGAGGCTTTTGACGAAAAAGCCTTGAGTGAAGAGGAACCCAGTGATAACGACCTGGCTGAAGAAGAGCTGTTATCGCAAGGGGCCACACAGCGTGTGTTGGACGCGACTCAGCTTTACCTTGGTGAGATTGGGTATTCACCACTGTTAACAGCCGAAGAAGAAGTCTATTTTGCGCGTCGCGCACTGCGTGGAGATGTCGCTTCTCGCCGTCGCATGATTGAGAGTAACCTGCGTCTGGTGGTAAAAATTGCCCGCCGTTATGGCAATCGTGGACTGGCGTTGCTGGACCTGATTGAAGAGGGCAACCTGGGGCTTATCCGTGCAGTCGAGAAGTTTGACCCGGAACGCGGGTTCCGCTTCTCAACATACGCAACCTGGTGGATTCGCCAGACAATCGAACGGGCGATTATGAACCAAACCCGTACGATTCGCTTGCCGATTCACATTGTTAAAGAGCTGAACGTATACCTGCGCACCGCACGTGAGTTGTCGCATAAACTGGACCACGAACCGAGTGCGGAAGAAATTGCAGAACAACTGGATAAACCGGTTGATGACGTCAGCCGTATGCTTCGTCTCAACGAGCGCATTACCTCGGTAGACACCCCGCTGGGCGGTGATTCCGAAAAAGCGTTGCTGGACATCCTGGCCGATGAAAAAGAGAACGGTCCGGAAGACACCACGCAAGATGACGATATGAAACAGAGCATCGTCAAATGGTTGTTCGAACTGAACGCCAAACAGCGTGAAGTGCTGGCGCGCCGTTTCGGTCTGCTGGGATATGAAGCTGCGACACTGGAAGATGTAGGCCGTGAAATCGGCCTTACGCGTGAACGTGTTCGTCAGATTCAGGTTGAAGGCCTGCGCCGTCTGCGCGAAATTCTGCAGACGCAGGGGCTGAATATCGAAGCGCTGTTCCGCGAGTAAGTACCCTTGTCAAAAAAAGGCCAGTCTGTCGACTGGCCTTTTTTTTACCGTTTGTCTTCTGCCAGCAGCGGCGGGATACTCGGCACCATTGGCGCGTCATCAATATCTTTTTGCGTCATGCGAAACGCTTGTGGATAGTGTTCGCGGCTGGTACGGCGTAACGGTTCGGTATCGCGCCAGGTATACAGACAATGCTGACACTGATATACCGTCCAGACTCCTTTTACCGGAGAAGTCGCCATGAGTTCAATATGTGCATCGGCACAGCGTGGACAAATCATCGGTTACTCCTTATTTACGGTTGGCCAGCATGGCGGTCAGCTTTTCAGCCCAGGCTTTAGTTTCCGGTAAATCAACAACCGGCTGGCTATAGTGACCACGGTTATCTGGCGCAACCGGCGTGGTGGCGTCAATGATCAGCTTGTCGGTAATCCCCGCCGGGCTTGAGCCCGGATCCAGTTCCAGGACGGACATATTCGGTAGCTGTACCAGATCGCCTGCCGGATTCACTTTCGACGACAATGCCCACATCACCTGTGGCAGATTGAATGGATCGACATCTTCATCGACCATGATCACCATCTTCACATATCCCAGACCGTGCGGCGTCGTCATCGCTCGCAGGCCCACCGCGCGGGCAAAGCCGCCGTAGCGTTTTTTGGTCGAGATGATGGCCAGCAGGCCGTGGGTGTACATGGCGTTTACCGCCTGCACTTCCGGAAATTCGGCTTTCAGCTGTTGATACAGTGGCACGCAGGTCGCCGGCCCCATCAGGTAGTCGATTTCCGTCCACGGCATCCCTAAATAGAGCGATTCAAAAATGGGTTTGCTGCGGTAAGAGACCTTATCGATACGCACCACGGTCATGTTGCGACCGCCGGAATAGTGGCCGGTAAATTCGCCGAACGGTCCTTCAATTTCACGTTTACGGCTTTCGATGACCCCTTCAAGAATGACTTCAGATCCCCACGGCACATCAAAACCGGTCAACGGCGCGGTGGCGATAGGATAGGGGCTTTCACGCAGCGCGCCTGCCATTTCATACTCTGACTGATCGTATTTCAGCGGCGTTGCGCCCATCAGGGTAATGATCGGATCGTTACCCAACGTGATCGCAATCGGCAGATCTTCCCCGCGCTCTTCAGCTTTGTGCAGGTGCAATGCGATATCATGCATCGGCACCGGTTGCAGACCCAGCTTACGCTTGCCTTTAACTTCCATACGGTAGATGCCGACATTCTGCTTGCCGAAGTTATCGGGATCGAGCGGATCGCGTGATACCACACAGGCTTTATCCAGATAGAATCCGCCGTCGCCGTCGTTCAGACGAAACAGCGGCAGGATATCAAACAGGTTGATCGCGTCGCCGTCGACGGTATTTTCCGCCCAGCCCGGATTCGCCCGTCGTTCCGGCGCTACCGGAAAATTGTCCCAGCGGCGAATAAATTCATCGATCTGTTTTTTAACCGGCGTGTTAGGCGGCAAACCCAGTGAGATGGCATGGTTCTGCCAGGAACCGATGGTATTCATCGCCACGCGGGCGTCGGTAAAACCACGAATATTGTCAAACCACAGCGCGGGCGCGCCATCGCCGATGCGTCCCGTTGCGTTGGCAGCGGCGGCGAGATCCGGCTCCGCATTCACTTCCTCGCTGATTTTCAGCAGTTGTCCCTGCTGATCCAGCGCATGTAAAAAACTGCGCAAATCATCAAATGCCATTATCCATTCTCCTGTGAAAAATTTGCTGCCTGTCGCAGTCCTTGCCAGCGGCGCGCGCGCGTATGCTCCAGACCAAACTGGTCGAGAACGCGCGCTACGATGTGCTGGATAATATCGTCAACGGTTTGCGGCAGGTTATAGAACGCGGGCATGGGCGGCACTATCGCCACCCCCATACGAGAAAGCGCAAGCATGTTTTCCAGATGAATCGTGCTGAGCGGCATTTCCCGCGGCACAAGCACCAGCTTGCGACCCTCTTTCAACACGACATCGGCAGCGCGTCCCACCAGCCCCTCGGCATAGCCGGCGCGAACCCCCGCCAGTGTTTTCATACTGCAGGGGATAATAATCATGCCGTCGGTACGAAATGAGCCGGAGGAAATGGTCGCCGCCTGATCGGCCGGGCTATGACAATAATCTGCCAGGGCGGCTACCTCAGCGGGCGTGTAGGGCGTCTCCAGTTCAATAGTGGTTTTGGCCCACTTTGACATTACCAGATGCGTTTCAACATCAGGTATCGCCCGCAATGCCTGGAGTAGCTCGACGCCAAGCGGCGCGCCGGTCGCACCGGTCATCCCCACAATCAATCTCATTTCTTACCTCAAATATCGTTCGTATACGAACATTTTGATCAAAATACGCCCACACGGCCTTTGCGACAAGATCGCTTCCGACGCCTGCGCACGTTTAGCTAAAGCATTCGTCATTAAAAAACCGTGCATAAGTCGTTATGATAGAAAAAGTTAATTTATCCGGAGCGCTCATGGAGTTACGAAACACCGCGTTTCATCTGTTACGCCAACTTTTTCAGCAACATACCGCACGCTGGCAGCATGAACTACCGGAGCTCACCAAACCTCAATATGCGGTGATGCGCGTTATTGCTGAACATCCGGGTATTGAACAGGTCGATCTGACCGAAGCGGCGGTCAGCACTAAAGCGACGCTGGCGGAGATGTTAAGCCGGATGGAAAATCGTGGGCTGGTAAAGCGAGAAAACGATCCGCTGGATAAACGTCGGCGTTTTGTCTATCTCACCGTTCAGGGCCAAACGTTGCTCGCCGCCGCGATACCACTGGGGGATCGCGTTGACGATGAGTTTTTGGGGCGACTGAGCGCTGAAGAACGCGAACAGTTTACGCAACTGGTACGCAAGATGATGACGTAAGCGGCTTGCGCCGCTTCGCTATTGTTTGGCCATCAGCAGTGAGATATCCACTTTGGCCAGCGCCCGAATTGCGCTTTCCGGCAGGCCGTCATCGGTGACGATTTGGTTGAATTCCGCCAGCGGTAACGCCAGCCACGTCGCGACCTGGCCGTATTTGGTCGCGTCGCACACCAGAATTTTTTGGCGGCTGGCGCTGGCGACGGCCCGTTTCACCGTGACTTTATCTTCTGCCGGCGTTGAAATACCGCGCACGCTCCAGGACGAGGCGGAAATAAAGGCCTGGTCAATCATCAATCCGCGCAAAAGCGTCGCCGCGGCTTCACCGACGCACGACCGGTTTTCCCGGCATACCGCCCCGCCAGTGTGAATAATTGTGCAATCGCTGTTGTCCATCAGGTAATCGGCGATAACGAAATCATTCGTCACCACCGTAAGTTTATTCATCGTAACCAGCTGCCTGGCGATCGCCAGCGTGGTAGTACCTGCATCAAGGTAGATACAGCTTTCTGGCTGTACCAGGCTGGCGGCCAGTTTGCCAATCGCCGCTTTCTGCGGCGTCGCCAGTTCGGTTTTGATCTGATGCGAGGGTTCGTGCGCCACGCGAGTCGATGATTGCACGCCGCCAGAGACCTGGATTACCGCGCCTTGCTGCTCCAGTTTTTGTAAATCACGGCGGATAGTCATGTGGGATACATGCATGCGCTCGGTCAGTTCAGCGATACTGACGATGCCTTTCTCCGCTACCATATCAAGAATGATTTGTCGACGCTCAGTAGGTATCAACGTCTGCTCCTTTCTTTAGTCCTGTCGCGATTTTACGCGATTTCTCGTCACAGCGTGTGAAGTTCTATGAGGATTGCCTTCACAAAAAATAACACATTTTGTTATTTTTTGTGAAACAACTCACCGCAATTGTTTACAAAAACGCCTATATTCACATAACAAAACATAATATCACGTAAATTAACATGGAGTGATAATGACAACAGGAACTGATTTTCATGTCGGCATTGTGGGACTTGGCTCAATGGGAATGGGCGCTGCGCGTTCATGCCTGCGCGCCGGGCTTTCCACATGGGGGGCTGATCTTAACCCGCAAGCGTGCGCGAATCTTCTTGCTGAAGGGGCTTGTGGGGCTGCCGCCAGCGCCAGGGAGTTCGCCGGCGTCGTGGATGCGTTAGTCATTCTGGTCGTCAATGCCGCCCAGGTCAGACAGGTGTTATTCGGTGAGGATGGCGTCGCCCATCTGATGAAACCCGGAAGCGCGGTGATGGTTTCGTCCACGATCTCAAGCGCCGACGCCCAAGAGATCGCCGCGGCGTTGACGGCATTGAATCTTAACATGCTGGATGCGCCGGTTTCCGGCGGCGCGGTAAAAGCGGCGCAGGGCGAAATGACGGTGATGGCCTCCGGGAGCGAGGCGGCGTTTACCCGCCTGAAGCCTGTGTTGGACGCCGTTGCCAGCAACGTTTATCGCATCAGCGATACGCCGGGCGCAGGCTCAACCGTCAAAATCATTCATCAACTGCTGGCTGGCGTGCATATTGCGGCGGCGGCCGAAGCGATGGCGCTGGCCGCGCGGGCCGGTATTCCTCTGGACGTGATGTATGACGTCGTGACCCATGCCGCCGGCAACTCCTGGATGTTTGAAAACCGTATGCAGCATGTCGTTGACGGCGACTATACCCCGCGTTCGGCCGTCGACATTTTTGTCAAAGATTTGGGGCTGGTTGCCGACACGGCGAAAGCGCTGCGCTTCCCCTTACCGCTGGCCTCTACGGCGTTAAATATGTTCACCAGCGCCAGTAACGCCGGTTATGGCAAAGAGGATGACAGCGCTGTGATCAAAATTTTCTCAGGGATTACTCTGCCTGGCGTCATGCCTGAGGAGCCGTCATGTTAAAAATTGGCGTCATTGCCGATGATTTTACCGGCGCGACCGACATCGCCAGTTTTCTGGTCGAAAACGGGATGCCGACAGTGCAGATCAATGATGTCCCAACCGGGACGCAACCGGAAGGATGCGACGCGGTGGTTATCAGCCTGAAAACCCGCTCATGCCCGGCGCAAGAGGCGATAAAACAATCGCTGGCGGCGCTGGTATGGCTGAAAAAACAGGGCTGCCAGCAAGTCTATTTCAAATATTGCTCGACTTTCGATAGTACTGCCGAAGGCAATATCGGCCCGGTCACCGATGCGCTGATGGTGGCGCTGGATACCTCATTTACCGTGATTTCTCCCGCGCTGCCGGTTAACGGACGCACGGTTTATCAGGGCTATCTGTTTGTCATGAACCACTTGCTGGCGGAGTCCGGTATGCGCCACCACCCTATCAATCCGATGACCGACAGCTACCTGCCGCGTCTGATGGAAGCGCAGGCGCAAGGGCGCTGCGGCGTTATTCCGGCTCAGACGCTTGATGAAGGCGTTGCCGCGACCCGTGCGGCGCTGTCGCGTTTACAGCAGGAAGGATATCGCTACGCGGTACTTGACGCGCTCAATGAGCGGCACCTGGAAATCCAGGGCGAGGTTTTGCGTGATGCCCCGCTGGTGACCGGCGGTTCCGGGCTGGCAATGGGGCTGGCGCGTCAGTGGGCGAAGCACGGCGTTTCTCGGGTCCGTTCCGCAGGCTATCCGCTGAGCGGCCGCGCGGTGGTGCTTTCCGGTTCCTGTTCGCAAATGACGAATCAGCAGGTGGCCTTCTATCGACAACATGCTCCCACACGCGACGTTGACGTGGCGCGCTGCCTGTCATCCGAGACGCGCGAGGCCTACGCTGAAGCGCTGGCGCAGTGGGTGCTCAGTCAGGACAGCGAACTGGCGCCAATGATTAGCGCCACCGCCTCCACGCAGGCGCTGGCCGCCATCCAGCAGCAATATGGCGCTACCGAAGCCAGCCATGCGGTAGAGGCGCTCTTTTCCCTGCTGGCCGCTCGCTTAGCGGAAGGCGGTATCACCCGGTTTATCGTGGCGGGCGGCGAAACCTCGGGCGTGGTGACGCAAAGCCTCGGTATTACCGGTTTTCACATCGGACCGTGCATTTCACCCGGCGTTCCGTGGGTCAACGCGCTCCATGCGCCGGTCTCGCTGGCGCTAAAGTCAGGCAATTTTGGCGATGAATCCTTTTTCATCCGCGCTCAAAGGGAGTTTCAGGTATGACGATACTGGCAAAAGAAGAGCACGCTTTGCGAGAAGAGATGGTCAGGATAGCCGCCTCGTTTTTCCAGCGCGGCTATGCCACCGGCTCGGCAGGCAACCTCTCGCTGTTACTGCCGGACGGCAATATTCTGGCGACGCCCACCGGTTCGTGTCTGGGTAATCTCGACCCGCAGCGGCTATCCAAAGTGGACCCGCAAGGCGAATGGCTCAGCGGCGATAAACCGTCTAAAGAGGTGCGTTTTCATCTGGCGTTGTATCGCAATAACCCTTGCTGCAAGGCCGTGGTACATCTGCACAGCACCTGGTCAACGGCGCTTTCCTGTCTCGAAGGGCTGGACCAGCAAAATGTGATTCGCCCGTTTACCCCCTATGTGGTGATGCGGATGGGAGACATTCCGCTGGTTCCCTACTATCGCCCGGGGGATGACCGAATTGCTCGCGATTTGGCTGCGCTGGCGGCCCGGCATCAGGCCTTTTTACTGGCTAATCATGGGCCGGTCGTGTGCGGGGAGAATTTGCAGGAAGCCGCTAATAATACCGAGGAGCTGGAAGAGACGGCAAAGCTGATTTTTATCCTTGGCGAACGCCCGATTCGTTATTTAACCACCGAAGAAATTGCGCAGTTAAGGAGATAACCCGATGCCGCGTTTTGCCGCCAATTTGTCGATGATGTTTACCGAAGTGCCGTTTACCGAGCGTTTTGCCGCCGCTGCCGAAGCCGGTTTTCAGGCCGTTGAGTTTCTGTTCCCCTACGGCTTTGCCGCCAGCGAGATTAAAGCCCAGCTATCGCGTCATGATCTGACGCTGGCGCTGTTTAATACTTCAGCGGGCGATATCGCGGCGGGCGAGTGGGGACGTGCCGCGCTACCGGGGCGCGAACACGACGCGCGCGCCGATATTGAACTGGCTCTGGAATACGCTCTGGCGCTGGAATGCGAGCAGGTTCACATCATGGCGGGCGTAGTGCCGGATGGCGCTGATGGCGCACGTTATCGCGCCACGTTTATCGATAATTTGCGTTATGCCGCCGACCGGTTTGCCGCCCACGATAAACGTATTTTGATCGAAGCGCTGAGTCCCGGCGTTAAACCCGGCTACCTCTTTTCCAGCCAATATCAGGCGCTGGGCATCGCAGAAGAGGTTGACCGCCCGAATGTATTCATCCAGCTCGACACTTTCCACGCGCAAAAAGTGGATGGCAATTTGAGTCACCTGATTCGCGAGTACGCGGGCCGCTATGCCCATGTACAAATCGCCTCGCTACCGGACAGACATGAACCGGATGATGGCGAGATCAACTACCCATGGCTGTTCCGGCTGTTCGATGACGTAGGTTATCGCGGCTGGATAGGCTGCGAATACCAACCACGGAATACCACGCAGGACGGGCTTGGCTGGTTTAACGCCTGGCGCTAACCCTGAACTACCCTACACAACAATAAAGAGGACATCCGGATGCAGATTATCATTACCGGCGGGGGCGGCTTTTTAGGCCAGAAACTCGCAAGCGCCTTATTAAACTCATCGCTGGCGTTTAACGAACTGCTTCTTGTTGATTTAAAAATGCCTGCACGGTTATCAGATTCCCCTCGTTTACGCTGCCTGGAAGCTGACTTAACCCAGCCGGGCGTACTGGAGAATGTGATTACCGCTAATACCTCTGTTGTTTATCATCTCGCTGCGATTGTCAGCAGCCATGCGGAAGACGATTTCGATCTGGGATGGAAAGTTAACCTGGATCTTACCCGCCAGTTACTTGAGGCGTGTCGTCGGCAACCGCAGAAAATTCGTTTTGTCTTCTCCAGCTCGCTTGCCGTTTATGGCGGTACGCTGCCGGAATGCGTCACCGATACCACCGCACTCACGCCGCGCTCGTCTTATGGCGCGCAGAAGGCCGCCTGTGAACTGTTGGTCAACGACTATACCCGCAAAGGCTATGTGGATGGGCTGGCGCTGCGTTTGCCGACGATCTGTGTTCGCCCGGGTAAACCAAACCGCGCCGCCTCTTCTTTTGTCAGCGCGATTATTCGTGAACCGTTGCAGGGCGAGACGACCGTCTGCCCGGTGTCGGAAAGTTTGCGGCTGTGGATTTCCAGCCCGGCGACGGTGATCCATAACCTGTCGCTGGCCGCAACGTTACCCGCGCCTGGCGAGGCGAGCAGCATCAACTTACCGGGGATCAGCGTAACCGTGGGCGAGATGCTGGAAACGTTGCGTCAGGCGGGCGGTCAGGCGGCGCGCGATCGGGTTACGCATCAGCGCGACGAAGGCGTCGAGAAAATTGTCGCCTCCTGGCCGGGACGTATCGATAACCAGCGTGCGCTGGCGTTAGGTTTTGTCGCCGATAAACGCTTCGATGACATTATCGAACGCTTTCGGCAAGATGATATGGAGGGGAGGTCATGACAAGTTTACCGACCCCAATTATCGGCCTGATCGTTGCCGTTTTCGTTCTGGTATGGCTGGTGTTACGCACCCGTGTTCATGCGCTGATCGCGATGCTGGCGGCGGCCTGTATCGCCGGTCTGTTGGGGGGAATGGGCATTGATAAAACGCTCTCTGTCATCACCAGCGGATTCGGTACGACGCTGGGCAGCATTGGCCTGGTGATTGGTCTCGGCGTAATGATGGGGCGCTTGCTGGAGGTTTCCGGCGCGGCGGAGCGTATCGCCTGGAGCTTTATCAAATGGCTGGGGAAACGCCGTGAAGAGTGGGCGCTGGCGATCACGGGTTATATTGTCAGCATCCCCATTTTCGTCGATTCCGCTTTTGTCATTCTTTATCCGGTGGCGAAAGCGCTGGCGAAAAGCGGTAAGCGTTCGCTACTGACGCTGGGCGTCGCGCTGGCGGGCGGGCTGGTGGTCACTCACCATACGGTACCTCCCACGCCCGGTCCGCTGGGGGTAGCCGGAATTTTTAACGTCGACATCGGCGCAATGTTATTGACCGGGATGGCGCTGGCGGTGCCCTGTGTGATCGGCATTGTGTTCTATGCGCAGTGGCTGGATAAACGCTACCCTGATTTCGTGCCGCGCACGCTGAACGCCGATGAAGTCAATGCCGCGCTGGAGCAGTACAATAAAGAGAAAGAGCAAAAGGATCTGCCGAGCCTGACGCTCTCTCTGCTGCCTATTGTGGTGCCGATCGTGCTGATCTTCCTGAAGGCTATCTGTTCCACCCTCGCCACTGTAGAAGGATGGTCCGGCCTGGCGACGCATCCGGTGGTACAGGCAATCAACTTTGTGGGAAGTCCGGTGATCGCGTTGGCCATCAGCGTTCTGCTGGCGGTGTATACGCTGGTGCCGCGCATGGATAAACATACTACCGCAGAGCGTCTGGAAGAGGGCTTGCAAAGCGCCGGGATTATCTTACTGGTCACGGGCGCTGGCGGCGCGTTGGGCGCGATCCTGCGCGACAGCGGCGCGGGGCAACAGCTGGCGGAGCAGGTTGCCAACCTGCCGATCTCGCCGATCCTGATCCCGTTTATCGTGGCGACGTTGGTACGCCTGATTCAGGGATCGGGGACGGTGGCGATGATCACTGCCGCCTCGATTTCCGCGCCGATCCTGGCGCAGATCCCCGGCATCAATATGTTGCTTGCCGCTCAGGCCGCAACGATGGGGTCGCTGTTCTTCGGCTACTTCAACGACAGCCTGTTCTGGGTGGTTAACCGCATGATGGGCGTCTCTGATGTCAAACAGCAGATGGTGGTTTGGTCTGTACCGACCACCATTGCCTGGGCGATTGGCGGCACCGGCGTGGCGTTGATTAACCTGCTGTTCGGTTCCGGCGGCAGTTGGCTCGATCCGTTACTGCCGATTGTCGTTCTGGCGGCAATTATGCTGTGGGTGCGTTGGCAGGCGCAGGGGATCAAAGACAAGCTGGTAGTTAAGGATTAAGACGGTATTATCCGTCCGGGAGCGCAATGCTCCCGGGCTGGCTACAATGATGGGGCGTGCTCCCCGCAATCCCATTGCGAACGTAAAAAATCAATAAATGCGCGTACTTTTGTCGATACATGGCGGGCGTCCGGATAAACGGCATAAATGCCCTGACGGGGAAAATGATAGTCGGGTAACACGTGAATTAACGTTCCATCCTCCAGTGCGGTGTTGACTAACCATTGCGGCAGTAATGCGACGCCGCTTCCCGCGAGAGCGAAGGCCATCAGCGAGCGCGCGCTGTCGACAGAAATTTTGCCGGCTTTGCTTATCTCCAGGCGTGAGTGTTGGCCATGATTATTCGTTACTGTCCACCGTAGCGGCGTAGGTAATCGCTCATGAATAATCCATTCCGCCTGGGCCAACGACTCCAGTGACGACACGGGGTGGCGGGCGAGCCACTGCGGCGCGGCGACCGGCAGAATGGTAAAGCGGGATATCAGCGCGGCGCGATAGCGGGAGTCCGCCAGCGAGCCAAGCCGAATCGCCACATCAAAGCGCTCGGCAATTAAATCGGCATGATGTGATGAGGACATATGCCGAATACGGAGATCGGGATGGCGCTGACTAAACTGCGCCAGTACCGGAATGACCACCTGTTCGCCAAACTCGGGCGTAGTGGTAATACGTAACTCGCCGCCCAGCCCACTATGGCTGGCACGCACTTCATCCTGCAAATTTTTCGCTGCATTGAGTAAATTCACGCCTTTTTGGTAAAAGAGGACGCCGGCGTCTGTGAGCGTCAGTCGTCGGGTGGAACGTAGCAGTAACGTTACGCCAAGCTCTTTTTCAAGCTGCCGAATATTAAAACTCACTACCGCTTTTGTTTGGCCCGATGCGGCGGCGGCGGCCGTGAAGCTGCCGCTATCTACCACGGCGATAAACAGCGACATACGCTGCAAATTGAGCATGGCGAGCTCCTTTACTGTCAAAATTATTTTGACAGTATATCGTTGAAGCGCGGACTTATCTGGCTTTCTCCGGACGGCTACATTAGCGCCTCTGACGGAGGATGCATAATGACGTATCGCAGTAAAGTGGCAGTGGTTTACCTGCTCGGCTTCTTTCTTGATCTGATTAATCTGTTTATTGCCAGCGTGGCTTTTCCTGCGATGTCCGTGGATCTGCATACGTCCATATCGGCGCTGGCATGGGTGAGTAACGGTTATATCGCAGGATTAACGCTGATCGTTCCGTTTAGCGCGTTTCTTTCGCGTTATCTCGGCGCACGACGGCTGATCATATTTTCGCTCATTCTGTTTAGCGTTGCCGCCGCTGCCGCAGGTTTTGCCGATTCCTTACACAGCCTTGTTTTCTGGCGTATTGTGCAGGGGGCGGGCGGTGGCTTATTGATCCCGGTTGGTCAGGCGTTAACCTGGCAACAGTTTAAACCGCATGAACGCGCTGGCGTGTCATCGGTTGTCATGATGGTGGCGCTACTGGCGCCGGCATGTTCGCCTGCGATTGGCGGGCTGCTGGTGGAAACGTGCGGCTGGCGCTGGATATTCTTTGCCACGCTGCCGGTGGCCGTTCTCACCTTATTGCTCGCTTATCGTTGGTTGAACGTCGCGTCGACGACAATGGCGTCAGCAAGATTGCTCCATCTGCCGCTGTTGACGGACAGGCTGCTGCGTTTTGCCATGATCGTCTATCTGTGCGTACCGGGTATGTTCATTGGTATCAGCGTGGTCGGGATGTTTTATCTACAGAACGTCGCGCAGCTATCGCCTGCGGCGGCGGGGTCGCTGATGCTCCCCTGGTCGATCGCTTCATTTGTCGCCATTATGCTTACCGCACGTTACTTCAATCGGCTTGGGCCGCGTCCGCTGATTATCGTCGGCTGTCTTCTTCAGGCCGCAGGGATACTGCTTTTAACTAACGTTACGCCTGCGACATCGCACCGTGTACTGATGATGATATTCGCCTTAATGGGCGCTGGCGGCAGTTTGTGCAGCAGTACCGCGCAGAGTGGCGCTTTCCTGACTATTGCTCGCCGGGACATGCCTGACGCCAGCGCGCTATGGAATCTTAATCGTCAGCTCAGTTTTTTCCTTGGCGCGGCGCTGTTGACGCTGCTGTTAAACGCGCTCCAGCGCGTTATGTCGCTTGAGGTTGCTTATCGCTGGACCTTTATTGCCGCCGCCGGTATCACCCTGCTGCCCCTTATTTACGCTGTCTGTCTAAACAATAGACAGGCGCTTCTGTGCCTGAAAAAGGAAAGACCATGAATCCATATAAAGATGAAATTATTCACGCCCATGCGGCGATTGAGAACTGGCTTAGTAAGGGGATGGGTAGCCTGGAGGCGTTGATAGCGCGTTTCGCTGCTGATTTTACGATGATAACGCCAGGCGGTGTTTGTCTGGATTATCCGGCGCTGGGCGCTTTTTTCCAGGCGCAGCGCGCGTGTCGCCCGGGTCTGGTTATCGTGGTTGAGCACATTGACCTTGTGGCGGAGTGGCCGGAAGGCGCCGCGCTGCGTTATCGCGAGCGACAGCAACTGCCGGGCCAGGCCGAGACGGTACGCTGGTCGACGGTCATTTTAAAAAGGGAAAGAGAACGGATAGTCTGGCGTCATTTACACGAAACGACAGTCACAGCCTGAAAAGCTTGTTCCGGCGCGCAGACCCGATAGCGCGGCGCTATCGGGTCTGACACGTTTACACCAGACTTTTCAGCCGATAGATCCACTCCAGCGCCTGGCGTGGCGTCAGGGAGTCCGGATCGAGATTTTCCAGCGCTTCAACGGCAGGCGATGTCTCCTCCGGGGCGGCAAGCAACGACATTTGCGTGCCGTCCACCTGCGTTGCCGCCGCATTGGGCGAGATGCTTTCCAGCTCGCGGAGTTTCTGGCGCGCGCGTTTGATGACTTCTTTAGGGACGCCCGCAAGCGCCGCGACCGCTAGGCCATAGCTCTTACTTGCCGCGCCGTCCTGCACGCTGTGCATAAACGCGATAGTATCGCCGTGTTCCAGCGCATCCAGGTGGACGTTCGCCACGCCTTCCATTTTCTCCGGTAATTGGGTCAGCTCGAAGTAGTGGGTAGCGAACAGCGTTAACGCTTTAATCTTATTCGCGAGATTCTCCGCGCAGGCCCAGGCCAACGACAGCCCGTCATACGTGGAGGTACCGCGCCCGATTTCATCCATCAATACCAGACTGTTTTCCGTGGCATTATGCAGAATGTTCGCGGTTTCGGTCATCTCCACCATAAAGGTCGAACGCCCGGAAGCCAGGTCGTCCGCTGCGCCGACGCGGGTAAAAATACGGTCGATGGGGCCGATTTCCACGTTTTGCGCCGGAACGTAACTGCCGATATAAGCCAGCAGGGCGATCAATGCCGTTTGCCGCATATAGGTACTTTTACCGCCCATATTGGGGCCGGTAATGATCAACATCCGGCGCTGCGGCGACAGGTTGAGTGGGTTAGCGATAAACGGCTCATTCAGTACCTGTTCAACCACCGGGTGGCGACCTTCGGTAATACGGATACCGGGTTTATCGGTAAATGTCGGGCAGGTGTAATTCAGCGTCCAGGAGCGTTCGGCCAGGTTAACCAGCACATCCAGCTCCGCCAGCGCGTTGGCGCTCTGCTGTAAATCGGCCAGATGCGGCAACAGCAGATCAAACAATTCGTCATATAGCTGTTTTTCCAGCGCCAGCGCTTTGCCTTTCGAGGTCAGAACTTTATCTTCGTACTCTTTAAGCTCAGGAATAATGTAGCGTTCGGCATTTTTCAGCGTCTGGCGACGCACATAATTGATGGGCGCCAGATGGCTTTGACCACGGCTAATCTGAATGTAATAACCATGTACCGCGTTATAGCCGACTTTCAGCGTATCCAGCCCGGTACGCTCGCGTTCGCGAATTTCCAGACGATCGAGATAATCGGTGGCGCCGTCCGCCAGCGCGCGCCATTCGTCCAGCTCTTCATGGTAGCCGGGTGCAATAACGCCGCCGTCGCGGACCAGTACCGGCGGCGCGTCAATAATGGCGCGTTCCAGGAGGTCGCGCAGTTCGGCGAAATCGCCCATTTTTTTACGCAACGCCTGTACCGGCGCGCTGTCAACGGTTTCAAGCTGAGCGTGCAATTCCGGCAGTTGCTGAAAGGCGTGACGCATTCGGGCGAGATCGCGCGGACGCGCGGTGCGCAGCGCCAGACGCGCAAGGATACGCTCCAAATCGCCGACCTGACGCAGCACCGGTTGCAGTTCGCTGACGGTGTCCTGCAAGGCGCCGATGGTCTGCTGGCGTTCACGTAATATGTCGGTATTTCGTACCGGCATATGCAGCCAGCGTTTAAGCATTCGGCTACCCATTGGCGTCACGGTACAGTCAAGCACCGCGGCGAGGGTATTTTCGACACCACCGGCCAGGTTTTGGGTAATTTCCAGATTGCGGCGGGTCGCGGCATCCATAATGATGCTGTCCTGCTGGCGTTCCATCGTAATGGAACGAATATGCGGCAGGGAGGTGCGCTGGGTATCTTTTGCGTACTGTAACAGGCAGCCTGCCGCACATAATCCACGCGAGGCATTTTCGACGCCGAAACCGACCAGATCCCGCGTACCGAATTGCAGATTTAACTGCTGGCGGGCGGTATCAATCTCAAACTCCCACAACGGGCGACGGCGCAGACCCCGGCGTCCCTCTATTAACGCCATTTCAGCAAAATCTTCGGCATACAACAGTTCGGCGGGATTGGTGCGCTGCAGCTCTGCGGCCATCGTTTCACGGTCGGCGGGTTCGCTCAGACGAAAGCGCCCGGAGCTGATATCCAGCGTGGCGTAACCGTAGCCTTTACCATCCTGCCAGATAGCCGCCAGCAGGTTATCCTGACGCTCCTGTAACAGGGCTTCATCGCTGATGGTGCCAGGCGTAACGATACGCACGACCTTACGTTCAACGGGACCTTTGCTGGTGGCCGGATCGCCAATCTGTTCGCAAATAGCGACGGATTCGCCCTGATTGACCAGTTTCGCGAGGTAGTTTTCTACGGCGTGGTGCGGGATTCCCGCCATAGGGATAGGTTCGCCAGCCGATGCGCCGCGTTTGGTCAGCGAAATATCGAGCAACTGCGACGCACGCTTTGCGTCGTCATAAAACAGCTCGTAAAAGTCTCCCATACGATAAAAGAGCAGGATCTCCGGATGCTGGGCTTTCAGCTTGAGATACTGCTGCATCATCGGGGTGTGGTTGGAGAGATCCTTGTCGATAGACTCTTGCATATTGATTTTACTCATTTTTTAAGTCTTGCGGTTACCCATGTGGCCCCATGTGAAACCGCTTTAAACCCATATAAATCGATAAATTTGTATACCAGAAGTATACCGGTTAGTATCGGGTATACACTCTGACTTGCTGGTATACATTTATGAAAATGACACTTACTCAGTCGATTATAATCAATAAGTTATCTATCGACGTGAAACCAGATCTCGACCAGCAAGGGCAAGTAGTCTACTTACCCAATCCTGAACGAAAGCCGTATATTATCACTGACAACCACAGGGATTCACCCGTAGGTTTCGGTGTCAAAATCAGTGCCACCAAAAAAACCTATATCATTCAACGACGGGTGGCATCAGCAGACAAGCGACCCTCGACGGGTGGCAAGGCACCGAAACAGGTTATCAGATCTACGATTGGTAATGTTTCAGATTTTGCCAACATTGATCAGGCACGCGATGCTGCTCGCAAATTCGTTGAAACTATGAAGTTGACCAGACGAAATCCGAATGCAGTAAAGCGAGAAGCAGAGGCTTCTGAGCTAACGATCAGTGAAGTTTTTGCGCAATACAGAAGTCATCTTATGGGCAGATCGAAACCGGCAAAGCCCAACACATTAAATGTGCTGAACAAAGCCGAAAACCGCCTGGAAGAGTGGGAAAATCTTAGAGTAAAAGATCTGACTGGCAACGAGATATTGCGCAAGTTTGATGAGATTGCTTCAAGAGCCAGAACTGCGGCAGAGCAGACTTTTCGCTGGGTGAATGTGGCGGTAAGACATGCGATTGAGATCGAAGCGGGAAATGCCCAGACACAACAACGACAACCGACACTAAGTTACAACCCCTTTTCAATTCTGACGATTCAGAAAAAATTCAGAACCCGTTCAGAGCTTGAAGAAAGCTATCGCGCAAAAGGTGTACGAAACCCACTGTCGCCAAAAGACACCTTGGGGCGATTTTTAACGGCATTGCACAACAAGAGAAGCTTCAACCGCCTAGGATGCGATTATCTTTTGCTGACTGTTCTGACAGGAACCAGGAAAGAAGAAACAGCTTCATTGTGCTGGCGAGAAGCTCTGACAGAAGAAGAAGCCAGAACGACCAGCTATGTTGATCTTGAAAATAGGATAATTCGATTTTACGACACTAAAAACCGCAACGACCATGAACTTCCAATTTGTGATGCTACAAAGCGAATTCTTGAAGACCGAAGAGATTTAGTCAACGAGACTGAAAAGCGAGCAGATAAACGAAAATGGGTTTTTCCTGCTCGGTCGTCGCGAAGCAAAGTTGGGCACTATTCAGACAGCAAAAGCCTACGCGAGTATATCTGCCAGGAAGCCGGAATAGGGAAGTTGGGAATGCACGACCTGCGAAGAACCTTTGGTCGTGTTGCAGAAGGACTCACTTCATATAGTGTGGTGAAAAGGTTGCTCAACCATCGCAATACTACTGATCCTACTGAACGGTATGCAATACCTGATAATGACCGAATTTATGAGGCACTTCAAAGTATTGAGCTCCATATGCTTATGACTGCACCAGAATTGTATAATACACTTCTGGCTTCGGCGAAATATCAACCATTGCCAACAAATTAGGGGAACAGGGAATGAGTGCAATCGATACTTTAAGGGAGTATGCCGAAGTATGGCGGCTATTTGGTACTATGCCAGATGATGCAACCCTGAGTGCTGAGGTTTCGGCCCTTTATCTTGGTGTAAGTGTCAAAACATTGGCTCGTTATCGTCAGACTGGTAATGGCCCTGCTGACATCCAATACCAGGCAGAAGACAGCAAAGCAAGGAATCAACGAGTAAATTATCTTTTAGGTGATTTAAGAATATGGCGTGATCGTCATAAGGTAAGCAGCACAATGGAGGCTGCACAGGTCCGTGGACTGGCTTTTACTTCGTTGGTTGACTTTATCGAACCGGAGCCTTTCTGGACTATTGATAATAAAATTTATTCACATGTTCTTACTGTTTCTGACGAAATATTCAAGGAACTATTAAATACAAACCGTGCAGAAGTTATCTGGATCTCTGTAGAAAAAGTTTTGTCTGAGGACTGGCATACTGTGAGAGAACGGCAGAGATGGAATAATTTTTTTGTTGGGGTTATGACAGGATTGGTAGATGCTTGTGTGGCTGAGCAGGAGAGGCATGTATTGTATGAAGAATTTTTGCAATCATAATTTAATTTCTATTTTTTTGTTATTTTGAATAAGTTTATTATTGGTTATGCTCAGTGTAATAATATTCATTTAATTATGGATTGCATAGAGTAAATAATTTGAAAATTCAATATAGTAGCACATATATCTTTTAATCTTTTATCATTCCGGAGTTAACTATGAGTATTGACTCACGATTTGAAAAATTCATGCTTTCATTACCTTCAATAGAAAGCATAGATTCAATAGAATTGAGTGAGGAACTCAGAAAAGAGAAAAAGGCTGATTATTTAGGAATGGGAAGGAAGATCATTTTTGAACAAAAATGTATAACACAAGAGCAATCTCAAAAAATCGAACTTGAGTTAGAGCAATATGTCAATGACGAAAACTATCCTGTTTTCTATGGTGAAAGGGATTTCAATTTAGTCATAAAAGATCTTCCTAATAGTGAAGATATCAAAAACAAAGTGTTTGTTCGAATTACAAAATTACTTGAGTCATATTTGAGTCAGGCATGTAAACAAATAGAATCATCTAAAAATATTTTTAATTTAGATAATTCAGTTGGTGTGCTTGTCATTTTAAATGAGAAAATAAAAATACTATCACCAGATTTAGTAGTTTATCGATTGCAGCAAAGAATGAAAGAAAAAAAAGATGGAGAGTATAGGTTTAACTCTATTGACTATATAATATTTATATCTGAAACACATGAGATAAATGGTAATCCAGTTGTGATTATTTTAGAAGGTTCTAATGCGGCTAAGAATCCTGCAGAAATTAATGAATATTTGAATTATATTGCCAATGGGTGGGCTCAATTTAATGGTCGTAATACTATGAAAATTGACAATGCCAGAGATTTATTCATTAATTTAGAAGAGAAAGAAGAGTCTAAATCAAATAGTTTAACTCGCACTGATGAAAGAAAACTATGGTATCGTAAAAACCGATATATGAACGATTGGTCAGATGATAAAGTTTTACAGGCGGCGGTTGATCATATGAACAAAATAATGCCATTTATTTTGAAAAATGGACCAAAATTACCAGTGGATAAGTTAGGTGAGCTAATGTTGGCATTTGGTGATTTTATTGAAGAGTCCAACATGCGTGGCTTAGATCTAAAAGGACTTAAAAACCTTTTCACGGATAAGTAATTTTTAAAGATATCAAATATAATATATTATAATTGTTGCCATTTTTGTAACCAATTAAAAATGGCAACCTTTTTAGTATTATTTTTATCATTCGAGATATATATATTTTAGTGCTGTGAGATTTATTCACGATTGTTTTTTTTAACACTATAAAAACTAAACGAGTTATCAAAGTCCTCAGTTTCTGCTTTGGATCTCTTGAATTTATCCATTTGCTCCTCATTAAATTTATGAGGAATCCCTTTTACACATAAATTAGAGTTCAAATATACATAGTCGTCTTCTGTATTGCGAATGAGTATTCTCTTTTCAAATAACTCTTTGAATGCTCTCGAAACATTAGATTTTTGTAGTCCTAAATCTTTTGCTACCCTTGATTGAGAGAAGTTAACAAGAATATTACCATAATCAATGATTGAAAAAAGATAAATAATTATTCGAAAAGAAGTTGGTGTTAGCTTCATTTTTGCCAGAGTGCCGATATTTGTTTTAAAAATTATGGAAAAATCATCCTTAAAGGAGGTTTTCCTTTTATTACTGGCTTTAATTCTAAGTTCTTCTAAATCGTCTAATGATACGTCTAATGCTTCTGCAATCGCGGATTTTTGTTCTCTTGTTAGAATAACATTTGTATTTATCATATTATCTCCTTTTATTGTTTATCTGATAATATATATTGCATGTTTTATTTAATTGTCAAATTTTTTTTCATAAAAACACAAATTATTTTATCTATATTGACATATGGAGTATTAAATTAAATACTATGGGTGGTAGATTTAATGTTTCAGGTTATAAAATAAATAAATTTACTTCATGGAAGTCATTACCGCTCATCTGATGTAATGTTATGATTTAATTGGTTTTATTTTATTTGTCTTTCGCAAGATAAAAGATAAATAAAGAAATAAGAAACCATAGCATTACAATACTAATTAGATCTGCCATATTGTCTTGCTTGATTCAATATCGAATATATCTATTATGCTTATGTGTATAAATGTAATGAAGTCTGCGCAACTTCAGTGTTGCGCCATTGGACTTCGGTTATCATTATTTTTTTGACTAAATTTAAATAATTACGCCATATACAGATATCTGAAGTTAAATGAATGAGCAAGGTTGTCGCAGAAGAGCTTAGATATCAGAATAACTGAAAATCATTGTATTACCTGATTATAAAAACCGGCTTTCGCCGAAAACCTCTGGAAATTTTTTCTACTTCAGCGAGTGAGTGCTTTGTGCACTCAGCGGTGCTGCAAGAAAGTCCCTAGAGAAGTATAAACCAATATCTTCGTATCAGTATATGGGGCGTAAGCCAGTGCGAAGCACTTTGTTATAAATATCCGTAGAAGGTTTTTTAAATTCGATTAAAGGATCATTGTTTTTTAATTTATATGTATTATTCTTTTGTTTCTCAGAAGCGAGATGAAAATTATTTCTCATTGATAATGACATAAAAATATTTTGTTTTAGGTGTTGATTTTTTATGTTGGCATAATAGTACTTGATTATAAAACTAAAAAAGGATCAAGCTATGTGCAATAATGTTGCTCTTTCTCAGGAAGAAAAATTTATCAAGTTGATTGATAAATATATCACTCAGCATCGTGATAATACTATTAATGCTGTTTTTTACCGAAAGCTGTATGTGCTTTTCGTCGGATATCATCTCAAATATTATTACACAAGTAAGCAATACTGCAACTCGTGTTTTCATGTGGATAATATTATGCAGATGTTCACAGGTGTAGTTTCTTCACTCAAGGCTAATGTGCTAACAAAGCTCAACAATAGTCATACAATGCTTCATTGCTTGAACGGGCTTGTGGATTACATTTCCGCTAACCTCATGGAGGTTGAACAACTCTATGCAGATTTACTGGCGCAATATGAAAGGAAAAGTATTTCTCATTCGTTGGATTTTATACCACCACCTATGGGGGGCAGAAAAAGACTGTGAGAATACGGAAATAACAGTTATGCGGAACTTTCAGTTCAAATTAATTAGCGGGTAAGAAAAGCAGGAGTTGGTTATCCAAGCTCCTGACTGAATGAAGAATTTGCTGAAATTTTACTTATTGTGGGATTTATTTTATTGAATAAACAAAACCCTGTCTGCATAGATTTTTTTAAGTATATATATAAGAACAATACAGCTTACGAAAAACGTAATGACTGAGACTGGAGTGTTTCCGGTCAATGAAAATGCTAACCATGCGAGACCGAACGCCACGAATTGAAACAGAAATGCCACTATGACCGGGCTTTCGCCATAGACCACTTTTGCATGGTATCCAATGCATATTTTTACACCGTGGGGACTTTCCTTAAAGCAGAAGGGGCACCGAACTGTCTGGTTACTCATTATGACTCCGTGGCCTAAATTAAGTTGATGTCTTTTTGACCATTCTCGATGAATAATTCTCTTTAGTAAAATTGCTTGTACCGATCGATGATTATCATGTGATAGGTTGTAACTATCATAATCAAAATAACAATCTGTACAAACGATCAATTATTTATTGACTAAATTATATTTATGAACTAATGGTGAGGCGGCTTGTAGCTGTGAGTTTTGCTAACTGATTGTTCTGAAATGAGTTTATCAAAAGGCTCAGGGCTGTGTGCAAGTAAGTGAAGATTATAGATTTGTTTAAAGGGACGAGCGGTCGCATACAACAGAGAACTACCCAACTGTCTGAGCAGTTGTATGAGCCTGCTAAGAAATGGAAGCCACACCTGATGCAGTGTTAAGTATTAAATGATAACTCGTGCGATGTTAATAAATAACATCGCACATATCAAAAAATCTAAGAATTAATAATTTCTCTTATTGTTTCAAATAATTCTTCAAATGCCGAGAAGTCTAAATCCAAATATCTTTCGTTCTTATTTAAGATATTGTCAGCGAAGTCATTTTTAGATAATGCCAATGAATTACCATAGATGTCAATAACATCTGAATCTATGATATTATCAAATGCTGGATTATTTTTCCCTTTTATTTTGTTATGGTTCTTGACTCCAATTTCTAAATTTTCAGTTAATCTGCCATTTTCATTAAATTCTTTTGAGGTATAAATTCTACGTCCGGCTTCATCACATCTGTATAAATCTTGATCCTTATACATGAATTCAATGCAAATTCCTTCATGATAATTACGGTGTTCTGGTTGAGGTATGCTGATGGCATACACCTTATTACCAAGACTATTTATTTTGTTTTTACTATATCGCTTTCCATTACCTTCATCGCGATCAAAAATACCAATTATTTTTTTTGTGTTTTGCACTTGGCTGACATTTGTCAAAAAGCTATTAAGTTTATCATCTGAAAATGAAGCATCATTGTACTCATGAAACTCAAAGTCTAAGTCAATAAATTTCTCTTGCTTTTCTTGAAAAAATAAAAGTGCAGACTTTATATGTTTCCAGTCAGTCTTTCCTTCGGTTATAACTAATGTTTTTGTTGATTTATATAGATCCTTTTCAAGGATTTTGAGATTGTTTTTGATATCTTGAAATCTTTCAATGAAAATAGAGTATGCTGTTTGTATCTCATCAAAATCAGATTCTTGAATAATTTCTCCATTTGGTGTGCTGATAATTTGATAATTATCTGAGAAGCACTCTTTCATGCCAAGCAAAAAAAATGGAGAATGACTTGTTATAATGAATTGAACTTTGGGGAATAACCGTAAAAGTTCCGGGACAGCATTTTTTGCATATTCAATATGAAGATTAAGATCTATTTCATCAATGATTACAATACCTTCAATTTGGGTTAGGTTGAATTCTTCCAGTGTCGATATTTCATCAAATTTTTTGATGATTGAACAAAATAATGCGACCAACATTGCTTCGCCTGACGACATATGTGAAAATGTTGGGCATATTCTTTTTTCGCCTTCAACTCCATTCTCTTTAATAATAACTGATATTTTTCTGCCAGCTTCCTTACTGCTAATTCCAAATCTTGCTGTTTCTAGATTTGGAATTTTAGATTTTAATATTATAGTTAGTATTTGATTTATTAAAATCTGAATTTTAGTATTTTTTCCATTTGAAGATCGTATTACTTGCCCTGGTATAGGAATAAAATTATTCCCTACGGGAATATAAGCTTGAACCATTAATGGTATTTTTTCATAAAGCTCAGAGTCAAGGATGACATCTAATATCCATGATTCGATTTCTTTAATAACATTTGTTTTTATAAAATTATCATTACTTTGTCCAACATAATTTTCAACAGTTTGTATTCGAGGGTCATCACTATCCACTAACCATGCAGGATTGTAGTATCTATTTACGGGAAAATATAATATTGCGTTCTTTTCAAAAATACCTTTTGTATCACCATTAATTGTTTTAGAAAACCCATAGTCAATAAATTCCTGATTCAGATTTATATTGTAATGCTGAAGCAATTCTCGTGTCTTAGTGGGTTGAGTGCTGGCAATGTCATTATAATAAATGCTTGAACCATCACCCTTTGAAAACTCAACACGAACAAAACTGTAGTTTTCTCCTACAGTTATATAGTCTTTTTTTCCAGCTTTGTAATAGGAGTTTTCCTTAGTTTCATTAATTGTGCGAAAATTGGCTCGTTTTATCTCAATTAATGAATCAACAATGCTTGAGGTAAGCAAAGTTTTACCGGAACCATTTTTCCCAACGAGTACAATGGGCTTCGGAGAGCCATTTTCATTGAAAGGAAATTCTAAATTAAATGAACTTAATGCACCATAATTATTTATGAGGATATTCTTAATATACATTTTTACTATCCTAAATACGAAACCTTTGTACTTGCTAATCATACTATTTAGTTAGACATATTGAAAATGGTTTTTCTGTATATTCTGGAAAGTATGCGACAGACATTAAATTATGTGACGTGGATCAAAACTCTCCTATTTTATCAAGAGAAGATGGCTATATCATTGATACATCTTTACTTATGTTACGTATAACATATTTTAATAGCGATTAGCGGCGTTCATTATGCAGGTATAATTTTGTTTAGCTAATATTTTAGTTGAGATAACGATGTATTATTAAGTATGCATCATTTTATTAAATGTTCTTTTTTATAACATTTTTATCATAATAAAAATGATGTGGTAAATATTCATGTGGCTATTCTTCCTTTTTCAACCAAAGGGCGAAAAAGCAAGGTCAACCCGAAGAAGCATACGCAGTAGCTTCGTAGGGTTAGCCCTTGCTTGTCTTATAATTGGTATTATTCATTAAATAATAATAAGATCTTCGCTTGCACAAGAGAAGCTATAATATAAAACTGGCGATTAATTATTATAAAAGATTTAACCAAATCTCTTGACATAAACAAAATATAAGTTATTTATAACGTATGCCATAAATAAAAGAGTTTTTATGTCATACGTCTCCTGCACCATGTGCAGTTAATATACTACTTGCCCCATATATGGGGATATTGGAAAGGTTACTTTGTTTTTGAAGTAGCCTTTCGTCTTTCAAGGCTCACCATCGCTTCTTGTTCCCACCGAAGCCAACAGAATTGAAGAACCTTATCTATCTGAAACGACTTCGAACACCCGGTTAAAGTCCAGAAAATGTATCCCATACGTAGACCAACGAAAAAGAAATAGTATTTACTGTATTTTTTTTCATGGTGTTAGGTTGATTGCTCAAGTACTGCTGCATCATGGGGGTGTGATTGGAGAAGTCCTTATCAAATGACTCATTCATATTGATTTTACTCGTTTTTTTATTCTTTCAAGTGCTCATGTGGCCCCCGGGTAAAACGCTTATAAACTCACATAAACTCATAAATTTGTAGCTCACCTGTAGCCTAAAATGTGACAGGTTACATTCTCATCATTCCTGGACTACAACAGGGGTGATACTTTGAAAACAACTCTCAGCCAGCCTTTCATTATCAACAAGTTAAGTATCAATGTTAAGCCTGCACTCAGTCGCTCTGGAAAAATCGTTTTCGAAGCTAACCCAGCTCAAAAACTCTACATTGTTTTCGATGACCACAGAGAAGCTCCTGCTGGTTTCGGGGTAAAAGCCAGTTTGACGAAAAAAACCTACGTAATCCAGCGAAGAGTAGCCTCGTCAGATCGTAATGTCAGTGAGGGTAGGAAGCCAAGTTCTGTCTTGAAAGTAAAAGTTGGAAATGTGTTCGATTTTCCAAATATTGACGAAACAAGGCAAGTAGCCAGGCAATTAGTTCAGACCATGCTCGCAACAAAGAGAAATCCCAACAAAATTAAGAGGGAAACGGATGCTTCCAAACTCGAGACTGTAATCAAGATTGTGTTGCATGAAGGCAAGCCGATCCATTTCGCCACCACGGTTATTGCGCTTTCTTCCGATAGGTATCTTGAGATGTGCGATCTTTACTCGTCTCAGGCGCTCGAGTAACTACCTGCGTCGGATTACGGCTTCGTTTTTTTGGCCTGCGATCTTAATGCTGAAATGGGCAGAAAAACGCGAAATTTAGACGCTATTACGAATGGGCAATGGTACTTATTGAAGGCTATATCATTGCCCATAATGCAGGGAGGGTTAATATTCTATGATAGAATTCTATGTTTGAGTATATATCCTCAGAATACAAAATAAAGTAACGCTATCGTTGCGTATATTATATAATTCTATTTCCAGATTACTTTATTTTAAAAAAAGACAGATTGCCTGAACAGAAAGAACCGGTGTCAATGTAGATTTGATTGGCGAATGTTGTTGTGTAGTCAACAATCATATGGCCGAAGATAAAAGTATCCGCACCGCGTATTGGATGGATATTCCCCTGTAACGAACCAAGCAGACGATCGCGTGACCATAGAACGCTATCAATATCAACTTGCTTCCCATAATCGTAGCTGTCATCTGGATAATCGGCATGGGCAATCACGTACTTCTTTGAGGACGTTTCAACCTCTATGATGTGAGGACGCTGCTTAAAAGTTAGTAATAGCTCAGTGGCTTCTTGCCTGTCTTTTTCGGTGACCGAGTCGTACCAGTAACCACCGTTTACATACCAGAAATTGCCATCCTGTGTTTCAAAAGCGTCAAGCGCCATAGCTTCATGATTACCCACTACAGAAATAAACCATAAGGTATTTAACAGTCTCAGTGTTTCAAGGTTTTCTTTTCCTCGATCAATGTTATCTCCAGTGGAGATCAAGAGATCGGTATCAGGAGAGAAATTTAATTGAGCCAGTCTGGTTAACAATAAGGAGTAACATCCATGAATATCACCAACGACCCAAATGTGGCGATAGAGATCGCTGTTGATGTCAGCATAACGAATTAATTCCATGATGTTCCTATAGCACAATTTTGGAGGCTGGTATTATAACAAAGAAGTAGGGTGATATTAATTTTTATTCTTTAAAATACACAGTTATTAAAATAACCTACAAGCTAGAAATGAACAGGTAATATATATTTTATGAATCGGTTAATTAAAGTAGACGATGTGCTTGAAAGATGCACTATTTCTCGCGCAACACTTTCCTGATTAATTGCAAAGGCATACTTTCCCGCTCAGCGGAAGCTCTATCCCGAAGGGCTTTGTTGAATAAAGAGATTGGCGGATCTGATCGTTACTGTCGTTTCAGCATCGGGTTCCCATGGCAAAGCAAAAGTTTAAAATCAACATCGGAGCGGCAGCAATGAGGTCTGGAAAAGAAAGTGGGCTATCACCGTCGTTCAGTAGCGGAAACGGTCATGTTCCGTATCAAAACCTTGCTGGGCGGCCATCTGAGCCTGCGGAACTATGGTGCGCAGGTGGGTGAAGCGATGGCGATGGCCAAAGCGCTGAACTGGATAACGTTGTTGGCAATGCCGACCAGCGTCAGGCTCGTATAACGAGTGCTCCGGTGGGAGTCCTGTATCCTTATCGTTGGCCGATTCTGAATTATTCAACCAAGCCTCATGTTGTCATAACCTACCAGATGCAGATAAAGCAGCATAAAGCGTTTTAAACGACAGCAATAAGGAAAGGGGTTGATCGTTTAATGGTACTGCGCCAAATCCTTTGTACCAGTCGCAAACCTGTTTATTTTTGGCATCAATAAGCAGGGCTACGCCACCGACCTGCAAAGCCGCCTGTATGCAACGCTTTCCGGCAGATAACAAAAGTTGTGCTCCCAGCCCTTGCCCCTGCATAGATTTGTCTACGGCTAAACGACCCAGACGAAACACTGGCACATCGTATCTCCCTAATCCTTTGCTGATTGCGCCGGGAACCTGTGCATATATCAGTGATGCAGGACTGACTGAGTAAAAGCCGTGGATACGTGTAACATCCGAATTATCAAGCGCAACATAGGTTTTCGTTGTCCCTTTCTCATGATTTTGTCGTGCATGGCGTTGCAGGAATTGGTTCAGATCGGCATCCCCACAATCAAAATTCATTCGATTGTGGGTTTTCCCTATCGCGGCCTCATGCCAGTCTGTAAACATCATTTCTTCATGTCCGGCAGGGCGAAAGCAGCGGCAAGAAGCTTTTCATTCGGCGCTGGCGGGTTATCTAAAATTTCCATGATCATTTGAGTATCGCGCTCCGTCAGATATACCCGTTCGGCGGCATCAACAATCTTCTGTGCGACAGGTAGTACGTTACTGACCACAAAATCCGTCAGGTTGGTTTGCTGGATTGCCGCAGCGCGGACTATCAACTTTTTGGCATCCGTCGATACACGTAACGACAGCCTTTCGTTAGATTCTATAGCTATCTGAGGCATGGTTTTCATCCTCCTGTTTATGAACAATATGTACAATTATAATACATATCTGTACGCTTTCAAGGCGTACATATGAGGCTGATATAGTCCAGGCATGGCAAGAAGGTCGCTCACTGTCTTTAAACAGGGGATTAACTTCGGTTTATCGCGATTGCATTATTTTAATCTCACTGATTACGTATCATCAGGGAGTTTGCTAAATATATCCATGATTCTCTTTTTTGCCGTAACTGCTTGATTGATCCTACCCGCGTAATAGGGACACAACCCTAAGCGGCGGACATCTCCTGCTCACGTTCAGAAGAAGAGAGCTGAGTTTCGCCAGCTGTAGATCTGTGATTTATACAGGTTAAGCTCGCTGGTGGCAGCGGCCACCCCAATGCGTTCCGCCAGTTTCAGGGCTTTCAGGCGTGTGCTGCTTGCGTGGCTTTTTGGTGGTTGATGCTGGTTTTGTCATGTGAGTCACCTCTTGCTTGAGCGTTTACTCACTTAGTTGCGTGTCCACTATTGCTGAGTAAGATCAGATGGTTAAAAATCAACAAAGGCCCAACGGCGTGCATTAGGCCCTGGTGATGAAGGTGGCATACGGGAGGATGTATATCCTACATTTTCATCCGGATGATGTAACAAAAATACAGATATCGGTAATGAAAGGATCATCACCGTTTAATAGAGGCCCATATATTGAGGTTCTATAATGGAAGAAGTTAACGCTGAGTTCACAATCGTTGTTGAGTCTGATCTGGATAAATATGAGTTAATTGATTTTTTATCCCAAGGGATTCCAGACATAATAAAAGTGAATTCATTATATTTAAGATACGAAAATACAATGATTACAATAGAAAGAAATTATGACTGTAATCCTAAATTGATAAATGAGAATGATGGTTGGCTGTATTATAAATATGAATTAACGGTATTTTCCATGGAGAATACCTCGTATGAATATCAGTATGAATTAGCGAATAAAATTATGAATGCTCTACGTGAGGTGGGATATCTGGCAGAATCAATTTGGTAATATACCGGTACCTATGTAACAGCATCGTCGCCACCATACATGCAGGCTAAAAAAGAGTGAATAGTCAAGCACTTCAGAAATATCTACTCGCGATATACCACCAGAACAAAATGGTCAATTTAAAACTGATGGCGTCAAAGTTACTGGTGATCGAAAGGTAGATACAACAAATTATTTTAATTTGAAAAGCATATGAAATTTACTACTTTTAATTTTAACCGATTAACAAAATTCATAGTAATTAACTCCTGATTAATTCGACATATTTTTCACTAATCATAAAGCCATTTCCCAGCTTTCGCTGACTCAGAAAACATTCTGATTGTTAAAGGTGTACGAGTTCGTTCTACATCTTCCCGTTTTAATTTAAACCATCGTGTAAGCAGTGGAGTATTCTCCCAAGGAAAATAACACGACCATTTAACTTGTGATAAATCTACATTAAATTTTTTTTCAAATTTATCCAAAGCTTCATGCAGGTCATCGCCTGGAGCTTCAAATAAATCAGAATCAAGTTCTAAAGGGATTTCTTTCCAATTGCTGTCTAAATATCCGGGAATCTCTTCACGGAAGAGTGCTAACACCTCTTGCTGAATTGTGTCCATCAAAAGGATGTCCATTGTATACGATCTTTAGGGCGTGCTATTAGGTTGTATTTTGCCTGAGTTCTCCTTGATACCTGGTAAATTGAATTCACAAGACCAACCCAACCTAACCATGGAACATATCGTGCTATGACTGCGGCAAGATTATTTGTTTTTCGCATTCTTATACCAACGGGTGTAGGAACTCTAATACCAAAAGGAGTTCGTGCATTTCGTAAAAGCATTCTCCCATACCTGGAGATAACACTTGTCCCTTTGATTGCCTCTCCCGGTTTCGTTCTGGTTTTTAACCACGGTTGCCCGGCGAGGATGGCAGCACCTGACTCAATACCAATCCCAGGTTCATCACAAAATTGCTCAAGGAAAATTACATCAAATAGTTCACCTGCTGGCAGGTTCGATTGTCCGTGGTAGAAGTAGGTTCCGTTTAGTTCTTCTGTCGTATCCATTCAATCACCTTATAGACTGTTTGCCATTCATTCCAGACATCGGGACGTTTCTGCCGCTATACTAGCCTGGTCGTCAATACGCTGTCACAGGTAAAAAGAACGTTATTCGCGAAAAGTGGATGAGGTATCGTAAGAATGCCAACATGTGGGGCAAGAGGGGGATGTCAGTTTATCGCGATATACGAGACGATAGTTTGTCAGTATAAGTTTCGGCTATTTTCCCGAGTCTGGGAGACAGTTCTTTATCACAAATAAAAAAAGCAGCAGCGAGGTGCTGCTGTATCAAAAAGCAGATTGATAAATGCAACGTAAGAGACAAATGGCCAACCGTAAAAGTGACCATAGCTATAATAATTATATTGATATTAAGTGGCAATGCAAAATATGGTCTTAATTATATCATGATGAGTTCAGCCAACGGTGATATGGCCTTATAAGGCTTGCAGTCTTTCATGGGCAGCAAGTAACGTCTGATATATGCTTAAATTCTTACTTCCGGGTTCAAGCAAAACTTTTTTAAATTCGGTCATGAGTTGCTCTTCATCTTCTTTCGAACGCATGTATTGTGGATGTTCCTGGAAGAAGGTGAGCGCCTGCTCTTTGGTTTGTTTATATTTTTCGCAAAAAATGCTTGAGCTGATTGCGCTATTTTTTGATGCGGAATTATCAGCGTTCTGGTTTGATAATGATTTATTCTTCGCAAGGTCTGACGGCACATACGGAAGAGACTGACACTCATCAATACTATTTGCGTTGGCCAGTTGCTCTTTCTGAGCGCCAGGTTGCTGTACCGGTTTGCTCACGGAGGAAGGGAGGGGCACCTGGGCACAGCCGATCAGTAAAAAGACAGGAAGACAGCTATAAAATTTTTTCATATTAACTCCAACTACAGAAGAATGAGGCGCAATGTTTTTACACAACCGTCAGAACGTTATCTGACAATAGTGATAAGGGGCGAATGCGTTTCAGGAATGCTAGCAAAAAAAACTCCTGATATAAATAATTAATTCTCCATCCCGATGACAATATCTGAATTTTTGCTGCTGCAGAACAATAAGCCAGAATTTATATACTATGAGCTGATTTTCTATTTTAAATCAGCGAGCGCTGTGCAAGTTGGCTAATTTAATTAGCGGGTGGCATCAGTTTCATAATGATTGCATCAGGATTTTGCCACCCGCTCCCGGTATTGTTTACATATTAAAATGATTTTTAACTGGTGCTGACAACTATGCTAAATACGCAGGAAGTACTTAAAGAAGGAGAGAAGCGGAAAATCCGCAGCCCGGAAGCATGGTTTATACAGACGTGTTCCGCGCAAAAGCTGCATATGTCATTTTCTGAAGGCCGACACAATGAAAACTGCCTGATTCAGGAAGGCGCGCTGCTTTTTTGCGAGCAGGCCGTTGTCGCACCAGTATCAGGAGACCTGGTTTTTCGACCGTTAAAAATTGAAGTACTCAGCAAATTACTGGCATTTATCGATGGCGCAGGATTAGTGGACACGACATATGCTGAATCCGATAAATGGGTTTTGCTGAGTCCTGAGTTTCGCGCTATTTGGCAAGATCGTAAACGCTGCGAGTACTGGTTTTTGCAGCAAATTATTACGCCTTCTCCGGCCTTCAATAAGGTACTGGCGCTGTTACGAAAAAGCGAGAGTTACTGGTTGGTTGGCTATTTACTCGCTCAGTCAACCAGCGGCAACACGATGAGAATGCTGGGAGAAGACTATGGCGTTTCTTATACCCATTTTCGTCGTTTGTGCAGCAGAGCGTTGGGCGGAAAAGCGAAGAGTGAATTACGAAACTGGCGTATGGCGCAATCGCTGCTGAATAGTGTAGAAGGCCACGAGAACATCACCCAATTAGCCGTTAATCATGGTTACTCATCGCCTTCACATTTTTCTAGTGAGATCAAAGAGCTGATCGGCGTTTCGCCGCGGAAATTATCAAATATTATTCAATTGGCAGACAAATGAAGACACATATTCTTTTGGCCAGAGTGCTGGCATGTGCCGCGCTTGTTCTGGTTGCACCTGGTTATTCTAGTGAAAAAATACCTGTAACGGGAAGTGGGTTTGTTGCGAAAGACGATAGCCTGCGGACATTTTTCGATGCCATGGCGCTACAGCTAAAGGAGCCTGTCATTGTTAGCAAAATGGCGGCACGAAAAAAAATTACGGGCAACTTTGAGTTTCACGATCCTAACGCATTACTGGAGAAGCTTTCCCTACAACTGGGGCTGATTTGGTATTTCGATGGGCAGGCTATCTATATTTATGACGCCAGTGAAATGCGCAATGCCGTGGTTTCTTTACGCAACGTCTCACTCAATGAGTTCAACAATTTTCTAAAACGCTCAGGTTTATATAACAAAAATTACCCGCTACGTGGCGATAACCGTAAAGGAACATTCTATGTTTCAGGGCCACCCGTCTATGTTGATATGGTGGTCAACGCCGCCACCATGATGGACAAGCAAAACGATGGTATTGAGCTGGGACGCCAGAAAATAGGGGTGATGCGTCTGAACAATACCTTCGTGGGCGATCGTACCTATAATCTGCGCGATCAGAAAATGGTTATTCCCGGTATTGCTACGGCCATTGAAAGGTTATTGCAGGGAGAAGAGCAACCCTTAGGTAATATTGTCAGTAGCGAACCCCCGGCGATGCCAGCGTTTTCAGCGAATGGAGAAAAAGGTAAAGCAGCAAATTATGCCGGTGGCATGAGTCTGCAGGAAGCTTTAAAGCAAAATGCCGCGGCGGGCAATATTAAAATCGTGGCCTATCCGGATACCAACAGTTTGTTAGTAAAGGGAACGGCTGAGCAGGTGCATTTTATCGAAATGCTGGTTAAAGCGCTGGATGTCGCCAAACGTCACGTAGAATTATCCCTGTGGATTGTCGATCTTAATAAAAGCGATCTGGAGCGTTTGGGCACTTCATGGAGCGGCAGTATTACTATTGGGGACAAACTTGGCGTGTCATTAAACCAGTCTTCAATAAGTACCCTCGATGGCAGTCGATTCATCGCCGCGGTCAATGCGTTAGAAGAGAAGAAACAGGCGACGGTGGTTTCACGCCCGGTATTACTGACTCAGGAAAATGTTCCCGCTATTTTTGATAACAACAGAACGTTTTACACCAAGCTGATTGGGGAACGTAATGTGGCGCTTGAGCATGTAACATACGGAACAATGATCCGAGTGCTGCCCCGTTTTTCCGCAGATGGTCAGATAGAAATGTCGCTGGACATTGAAGATGGCAACGATAAGACGCCGCAATCCGATACTACCACCTCCGTAGATGCGTTACCCGAAGTCGGGCGAACGTTAATTAGCACTATTGCGAGAGTTCCGCACGGAAAAAGTTTGCTGGTCGGTGGTTATACACGGGATGCAAATACCGATACTGTTCAAAGTATTCCGTTTTTAGGCAAATTACCGCTTATTGGTAGCCTGTTCCGTTATTCCAGTAAGAATAAAAGTAATGTTGTTCGTGTGTTCATGATTGAACCAAAAGAAATTGTCGACCCGTTAACGCCGGATGCCAGCGAATCGGTAAACAATATTCTGAAGCAAAGCGGTGCCTGGAGTGGGGACGATAAGTTACAGAAATGGGTTCGTGTTTATCTGGATAGAGGTCAGGAGGCAATTAAATGATTCCTGGCTCAACCTCCGGTATTTCATTTTCCAGAATATTGTCCCGGCAGACATCTCATCAGGATGCGACCCAGCATACTGATGCGCAACAGGCGGAAATACAACAGGCCGCAGAGGATTCGTCTCCAGGGGCGGAAGTACAAAAATTTGTCCAGTCGACGGACGAAATGTCAGCGGCGCTGGCGCAATTTCGTAACCGTCGCGATTATGAAAAAAAATCCAGTAATTTATCTAACAGTTTTGAACGCGTGCTGGAGGATGAGGCTTTACCGAAGGCGAAGCAAATATTAAAGCTAATTAGCGTACATGGCGGCGCGTTAGAAGATTTTTTACGTCAGGCGCGTAGCTTATTTCCTGACCCCAGTGATTTAGTCCTTGTGTTACGTGAATTGCTTCGTCGTAAAGATCTGGAAGAGATCGTGCGGAAAAAGCTGGAGTCGTTACTTAAGCACGTTGAAGAGCAAACCGATCCGAAGACCCTCAAGGCAGGGATTAATTGTGCGTTGAAGGCCCGGCTTTTTGGGAAAACATTATCGTTAAAACCAGGCTTATTGCGCGCCAGCTATCGGCAATTTATCCAGAGTGAATCACATGAAGTGGAGATTTACTCTGACTGGATAGCCAGTTATGGCTATCAACGTCGACTGGTGGTACTGGATTTTATCGAGGGTTCGCTATTAACCGATATTGACGCGAATGACGCCAGCTGTTCGCGTCTGGAGTTTGGCCAGCTTTTACGACGCCTGACGCAACTCAAAATGTTGCGCTCCGCTGACCTACTGTTTGTGAGTACATTGTTGTCGTATTCGTTTACCAAAGCGTTTAATGCGGAGGAGTCGTCGTGGCTACTACTGATGCTTTCGCTATTGCAACAGCCACATGAAGTGGATTCGCTGTTAGCCGATATTATAGGTTTGAATGCGTTATTGCTTAGTCATAAAGAACATGCATCCTTTTTGCAGATATTTTATCAAGTATGTAAAGCCATACCCTCTTCACTCTTTTATGAAGAATATTGGCAGGAAGAATTGTTAATGGCGTTACGTAGTATGACCGATATTGCCTACAAGCATGAAATGGCAGAACAGCGTCGTACTATTGAAAAGCTGTCTTAATTTAATATTAACAGGATACCTATAGTGCTGCTTTCTCTACTTAACAGTGCTCGTTTACGACCTGAATTACTGATTCTGGTACTAATGGTGATGATCATTTCTATGTTCGTCATTCCATTACCTACCTATCTGGTTGATTTCCTGATCGCACTGAATATCGTACTGGCGATATTGGTGTTTATGGGGTCGTTCTACATTGACAGAATCCTCAGTTTTTCAACGTTTCCTGCGGTACTGTTAATTACCACGCTCTTTCGTCTGGCATTATCGATCAGTACCAGCCGTCTTATCTTGATTGAAGCCGATGCCGGTGAAATTATCGCCACGTTCGGGCAATTCGTTATTGGCGATAGCCTGGCGGTGGGTTTTGTTGTCTTCTCTATTGTCACCGTGGTCCAGTTTATCGTTATTACCAAAGGTTCAGAACGCGTCGCGGAAGTTGCGGCCCGATTTTCTCTGGATGGTATGCCCGGTAAACAGATGAGTATTGATGCCGATTTGAAGGCCGGTATTATTGATGCGGATGCCGCGCGCGAACGGCGAAGCGTACTGGAAAGGGAAAGCCAGCTTTACGGTTCCTTTGACGGTGCGATGAAGTTTATCAAAGGTGACGCTATTGCCGGCATCATTATTATCTTTGTGAACTTTATTGGCGGTATTTCGGTGGGGATGACCCGCCATGGTATGGATTTGTCCTCCGCTCTGTCTACTTATACCATGCTGACCATTGGTGATGGTCTTGTCGCCCAGATCCCCGCATTGTTGATTGCGATTAGTGCCGGTTTTATCGTGACTCGCGTAAATGGCGATAGCGATAACATGGGGCGGAATATCATGACGCAGCTGTTGAACAACCCATTTGTATTGGTTGTTACGGCTATTTTGACCATTTCAATGGGAACTCTGCCGGGATTCCCGCTGCCGGTTTTTGTTATTTTATCGGTGGTTTTAAGCGTACTCTTCTATTTTAAATTCCGTGAAGCAAAACGTAGCGCCGCCAAACCTAAAACCAGCAAAGGCGAGCAGCCGCTCAGTATTGAGGAAAAAGAAGGGTCGTCGTTAGGACTGATTGGCGATCTCGATAAAGTCTCTACAGAGACTGTACCGTTGATATTACTTGTGCCGAAGAGCCGGCGTGAAGATCTGGAAAAAGCTCAACTTGCGGAGCGTCTACGTAGTCAGTTCTTTATTGATTATGGCGTGCGCCTGCCGGAAGTATTGTTACGCGATGGCGAGGGCCTGGACGATAACAGCATCGTATTGTTGATTAATGAGATCCGTGTTGAACAATTTACGGTCTATTTTGATTTGATGCGAGTGGTAAATTATTCCGATGAAGTCGTGTCCTTTGGTATTAATCCAACAATCCATCAGCAAGGTAGCAGTCAGTATTTCTGGGTAACGCATGAAGAGGGGGAGAAACTCCGGGAGCTTGGCTATGTGTTGCGGAACGCGCTTGATGAGCTTTACCACTGTCTGGCGGTGACGCTGGCGCGCAACGTCAATGAATATTTCGGTATTCAGGAAACAAAACATATGCTGGACCAACTGGAAGCGAAATTTCCTGATTTACTTAAAGAAGTGCTCAGACATGCCACGGTACAACGTATATCTGAAGTTTTGCAGCGTTTGTTAAGCGAACGTGTTTCCGTGCGTAATATGAAATTAATTATGGAAGCGCTCGCATTGTGGGCGCCAAGAGAAAAAGATGTCATTAACCTTGTGGAGCATATTCGTGGAGCAATGGCGCGTTATATTTGTCATAAATTCGCCAATGGCGGCGAATTACGAGCAGTAATGGTATCTGCTGAAGTTGAGGATGTTATTCGCAAAGGGATCCGTCAGACCTCTGGCAGTACCTTCCTCAGCCTTGACCCGGAAGCCTCCGCTAATTTGATGGATCTCATTACACTTAAGTTGGATGATTTATTGATTGCACATAAAGATCTTGTCCTCCTTACGTCTGTCGATGTCCGTCGATTTATTAAGAAAATGATTGAAGGTCGTTTTCCGGATCTGGAGGTTTTATCTTTCGGTGAGATAGCAGATAGCAAGTCAGTGAATGTTATAAAAACAATATAAGGGCTTAATTAAGGAAAAGATCTATGCAACATTTGGATATCGCTGAATTAGTTCGTTCCGCACTGGAAGTAAGTGGTTGCGATCCTTCACTCATCGGAGGAATAGATAGCCATTCAACAATTGTTCTGGATTTATTTGCATTGCCAAGTATCTGTATCAGCGTCAAGGACGATGATGTATGGATCTGGGCGCAATTGGGTGCTGACAGCATGGTGGTATTACAACAGCGGGCTTATGAAATCTTAATGACCATAATGGAAGGATGCCATTTTGCCCGCGGCGGGCAATTACTACTGGGGGAGCAGAATGGGGAGCTAACGCTTAAAGCCTTAGTGCATCCGGATTTTTTATCTGACGGTGAAAAGTTCTCTACTGCCTTGAATGGGTTTTACAACTATCTGGAAGTTTTTAGTCGGTCGCTAATGAGATGAAAACACCTCGTTTACTGCAATATCTGGCCTACCCACAAAAAATAACCGGCCCAATTATTGAGGCGGAATTGCGCGATGTAGCCATTGGCGAACTGTGTGAAATACGCCGTGGCTGGCACCAAAAACAGGTTGTTGCACGTGCGCAGGTGGTTGGCTTACAGCGGGAACGCACCGTGCTGAGCCTTATCGGCAATGCCCAGGGGCTGAGCCGCGATGTCGTGCTTTATCCCACTGGACGTGCGTTATCGGCGTGGGTGGGATACTCGGTATTAGGCGCGGTGTTGGATCCGACAGGGAAAATCGTTGAGCGTTTTACCCCTGAAGTGGCGCCGATTAGCGAAGAACGCGTTATTGATGTCGCACCGCCTTCTTACGCTTCGCGCGTTGGCGTCCGTGAACCGCTGATTACCGGTGTGCGCGCGATTGACGGGTTATTGACCTGTGGCGTAGGCCAGCGAATGGGCATTTTTGCCTCCGCAGGATGCGGTAAGACCATGCTGATGCATATGCTGATCGAGCAAACGGAGGCGGATGTCTTTGTTATCGGTCTTATCGGTGAACGAGGCCGTGAGGTCACTGAATTCGTGGATATGTTGCGCGCTTCGCATAAGAAAGAAAAATGCGTGCTGGTTTTTGCCACTTCCGATTTCCCCTCGGTCGATCGCTGCAATGCGGCGCAACTGGCGACAACCGTAGCGGAATATTTTCGTGACCAGGGAAAACGGGTCGTGCTTTTTATCGATTCCATGACCCGTTATGCGCGTGCTTTGCGAGACGTGGCACTGGCGTCGGGCGAGCGTCCGGCTCGTCGAGGTTATCCCGCCTCCGTATTCGATAATTTGCCCCGCTTGCTGGAACGCCCCGGGGCGACCAGCGAGGGAAGCATTACTGCCTTTTATACGGTACTGCTGGAAAGCGAGGAAGAGGCGGACCCGATGGCGGATGAAATTCGCTCTATCCTTGACGGTCACCTGTATCTGAGCAGAAAGCTGGCCGGGCAGGGACATTACCCGGCAATCGATGTACTGAAAAGCGTAAGCCGCGTTTTTGGACAAGTCACGACGCCGACACATGCTGAACAGGCATCTGCCGTGCGTAAATTAATGACGCGTCTGGAAGAGCTCCAGCTTTTCATTGATTTGGGAGAATATCGTCCTGGCGAAAATATCGATAACGATCGGGCGATGCAGATGCGGGATAGCCTGAAAGCCTGGTTATGCCAGCCGGTAGCGCAATATTCATCCTTTGATGACACGTTGAGCGGTATGAATGCATTCGCTGACCAGAATTAAAGTATTGCAGCGGCGCTGTACGGTATTTCATTCACAGTGTGAGTCGATATTACTTCGCTATCAGGATGAGGACCGCGGGCTGCAGGCCGAGGAGGAGGCACTCCTTGAACAAATAGCGGGTCTGAAATTGTTATTAGATACGCTGCGTGCAGAAAACAGACAGCTCAGTCGTGAGGAAATTTATACGTTATTACGTAAGCAGTCTATTGTTCGCCGGCAGATAAAAGATTTAGAACTCCAGATTATACAAATTCAGGAAAAACGGAGCGAGCTGGAAAAGAAAAGGGAAGAGTTTCAGAAAAAAAGTAAATATTGGTTGCGCAAAGAAGGGAACTATCAACGCTGGATAATCCGTCAGAAAAGACACTACATCCAGCGAGAGATACAGCAGGAAGAGGCCGAGTCAGAGGAGATAATTTAATGGGCGATGTGTCAGCTGTCAGTTCATCCGGAAACATTTTACTGCCGCAGCAGGATGAGGTCGGCGGTTTATCAGAAGCATTAAAAAAAGCGGTGGAGAAACATAAGACAGAATATTCCGGTGATAAAAAAGATCGCGACTATGGTGATGCTTTCGTAATGCATAAAGAAACGGCTTTACCGGTATTACTGGCGGCATGGCGACATGGCGCGCCAGCGAAATCAGAACATCACAATGGCAACGTTTCTGGTCTGCATCATAACGGAAAAGGCGAACTCAGGATTGCTGAAAAACTGTTGAAAGTCACTGCTGAAAAATCTGTCGGTTTGATCTCTGCGGAGGCCAAAGTAGATAAATCCGCAGCGTTGCTATCGTCTAAAAATAGGCCGTTAGAAAGCGTAAGCGGTAAAAAATTATCTGCTGATTTAAAAGCCGTGGAATCCGCTAGTGAAGTAGCCGATAACGCCACGGGAATCTCTGACGATAATATCAAGGCATTGCCTGGAGATAACAAAGCCATCGCGGGCGAAGGCGTTCGTAAAGAGGGCGCGCCGCTGGCGCGGGATGTCGCACCTGCCCGAATGGCCGCAGCCAACACCGGTAAGCCTGACGATAAAGATCATAAAAAGGTTAAAGATGTTTCTCAGCTTCCGCTGCAACCAACCACTATCGCCGATCTTAGCCAATTAACCGGCGGCGATGAAAAAATGCCTTTAGCGGCGCAATCAAAGCCGATGATGACTATTTTTCCGACTGCCGATGGCGTGAAAGGAGAGGATAGCTCGCTGACTTACCGTTTTCAGCGCTGGGGAAATGACTATTCCGTCAATATTCAGGCGCGGCAAGCAGGGGAGTTTTCGTTAATACCGTCAAATACGCAGGTTGAACATCGTTTGCATGATCAATGGCAAAACGGTAATCCCCAGCGCTGGCACCTGACGCGAGACGATCAACAAAATCCGCAGCAGCAACAGCACAGACAGCAATCTGGCGAGGAGGATGACGCCTGATGTCATTGCGTGTGAGACAGATTGATCGTCGCGAATGGCTATTGGCGCAAACCGCGACAGAATGCCAGCGCCATGGCCGGGAAGCTACGCTGGAATATCCGACGCGACAGGGAATGTGGGTTCGGTTGAGCGATGCAGAAAAACGGTGGTCGGCCTGGATTAAACCTGGGGACTGGCTTGAGCATGTCTCTCCCGCTCTGGCGGGGGCGGCGGTTTCTGCCGGTGCTGAGCACCTGGTCGTTCCCTGGCTTGCTGCAACAGAGCGACCGTTTGAGTTGCCCGTGCCGCATTTGTCCTGTCGGCGTTTATGCGTAGAGAACCCCGTGCCGGGAAGCGCGCTGCCGGAAGGGAAATTGTTGCACATTATGAGCGATCGGGGCGGCCTGTGGTTTGAGCATCTTCCTGAACTGCCTGCAGTCGGGGGCGGCAGGCCGAAAATGCTGCGTTGGCCGTTGCGCTTTGTAATCGGTAGCAGTGATACGCAGCGTTCGTTGCTGGGCCGAATCGGGATCGGAGATGTACTCCTGATTCGTACTTCCCGTGCGGAAGTTTATTGCTACGCGAAAAAGTTAGGTCATTTCAACCGTGTTGAAGGGGGAATTATTGTGGAAACGTTAGATATTCAACATATCGAAGAAGAAAATAATACAACTGAAACTGCAGAAACTCTGCCTGGCTTGAACCAATTGCCCGTCAAACTGGAATTTGTTTTGTATCGTAAGAACGTTACCCTCGCCGAACTCGAAGCCATGGGGCAGCAACAGCTATTATCACTGCCGACCAATGCTGAACTTAACGTTGAAATTATGGCGAATGGTGTTTTGCTGGGTAATGGCGAACTGGTACAGATGAATGACACCTTAGGCGTTGAGATCCATGAATGGCTGAGCGAGTCTGGTAATGGGGAATGATATCTCATTAATTGCCTTACTGGCATTTTCCACCCTGTTGCCATTTATTATTGCGTCAGGAACCTGTTTCGTTAAATTTTCTATTGTATTTGTCATGGTGCGTAACGCCCTGGGATTGCAGCAGATACCTTCAAATATGACGCTTAACGGCGTCGCCTTGCTGCTTTCTATGTTTGTTATGTGGCCCATAATGCATGATGCCTACGTCTATTTTGAGGACGAAGATGTCACCTTTAATGATATTTCGTCATTAAGTAAACACGTTGATGAAGGTCTGGATGGTTATCGCGATTATCTGATCAAATATTCAGATCGCGAGTTAGTTCAGTTTTTTGAAAACGCGCAACTGAAGCGTCAGTATGGAGAAGAGACCGAGACGGTAAAGCGTGACAAAGATGAAATTGAAAAACCATCAATATTTGCGTTATTACCTGCTTATGCGCTGAGCGAAATAAAAAGCGCGTTTAAAATTGGTTTTTATCTCTATTTGCCCTTTGTTGTCGTCGACCTGGTGGTATCCAGCGTGCTACTGGCGCTGGGGATGATGATGATGAGTCCGGTGACGATATCTACACCTATTAAGCTGGTACTTTTTGTCGCGCTTGATGGCTGGACCTTACTGTCTAAGGGATTGATATTACAGTATATGGACATTGCAACATGACATCATTACGAGACGGGATAGTTAAATGGATGATTTAGTGTTTGCAGGTAATAAGGCGCTCTATCTTGTTTTGATCCTGTCAGGGTGGCCGACGATTGTCGCAACGATTATCGGCCTCCTGGTAGGGTTATTCCAGACGGTAACGCAATTACAGGAACAGACGCTGCCTTTTGGCATTAAATTACTTGGCGTGTGTTTGTGCTTGTTTTTACTGTCTGGCTGGTATGGCGAAGTTTTACTCTCTTACGGGCGTCAGGTGATATTCCTGGCGTTGGCTAAGGGGTAAAAAATGTTTTACGCGTTGTACTTTGAAATTCATCACCTGGTTGCGTCTGCGGCGCTAGGGTTTGCTCGCGTGGCGCCGATTTTTTTCTTCCTGCCGTTTTTGAATAGCGGGGTATTAAGCGGCGCGCCGAGAAACGCCATTATCATCCTGGTGGCATTGGGAGTATGGCCGCATGCATTGAACGAGGCGCCGCCGTTTTTATCGGTGGCGATGATCCCGTTAGTTCTGCAAGAAGCGGCGGTAGGCGTCATGCTGGGCTGTCTGCTGTCATGGCCTTTTTGGGTTATGCATGCGCTGGGTTGTATTATCGATAACCAGCGAGGGGCAACGCTAAGTAGCAGTATCGATCCGGCAAACGGTATTGATACCTCGGAAATGGCTAATTTCCTGAATATGTTTGCCGCTGTCGTTTATTTACAAAACGGCGGTCTGGTCACGATGGTTGACGTGTTAAATAAAAGCTATCAGCTATGCGATCCGATGAACGAGTGCACGCCTTCATTACCGCCGCTATTAACGTTTATTAATCAGGTGGCTCAAAACGCCTTGGTTCTGGCCAGTCCGGTGGTATTAGTGCTGTTGCTGTCAGAAGTATTCCTGGGTTTATTGTCGCGCTTTGCTCCGCAAATGAACGCTTTTGCGATTTCACTGACGGTAAAAAGCGGTATTGCCGTTTTAATTATGCTGCTTTATTTCTCTCCGGTACTACCGGACAATGTACTTCGACTCTCTTTCCAGGCCACAGGATTAAGCAGTTGGTTTTACGAGCGAGGGGCGACGCATGTCCTCGAATAAAACAGAAAAACCGACTAAAAAACGGCTGGAAGACTCCGCTAAAAAAGGCCAGTCATTTAAAAGTAAAGATCTCATTATCGCCTGCCTGACGCTGGGAGGAATTGCCTATCTGGTGTCGTATGGCTCATTTAATGAGTTTATGGGGATAATTAAGATCATTATTGCGGATAATTTTGATCAGAGCATGGCTGACTACAGTTTGGCCGTTTTTGGGATAGGGTTAAAATATCTGATTCCATTTATGCTGCTCTGCTTAGTGTGTTCCGCATTACCGGCGTTATTACAGGCCGGTTTTGTGCTGGCGACAGAAGCATTAAAACCTAATTTATCGGCGTTAAACCCGGTAGAAGGGGCGAAAAAACTTTTTAGTATGCGCACGGTTAAAGATACGGTCAAAACCCTACTGTATCTCTCATCCTTTGTGGTGGCCGCCATCATTTGCTGGAAGAAATATAAGGTTGAAATCTTTTCTCAGTTAAATGGCAATATTGTGGATATAGCCGTCATTTGGCGTGAACTTCTCCTCGCGCTGGTATTAACTTGCCTTGCTTGCGCATTGATTGTCTTATTATTGGATGCTATTGCGGAATATTTCCTGACCATGAAAGACATGAAAATGGATAAGGAAGAAGTGAAGCGTGAAATGAAGGAGCAGGAAGGGAACCCAGAGGTTAAATCTAAAAGACGTGAAGTTCATATGGAAATTCTGTCTGAACAGGTGAAATCCGATATTGAAAACTCACGCCTGATTGTTGCCAACCCCACGCATATTACGATCGGGATTTATTTTAAACCCGAACTGATGCCGATTCCGATGATCTCGGTGTATGAAACGAATCAGCGCGCACTGGCCGTCCGCGCCTATGCGGAGAAGGTTGGCGTACCTGTGATCGTCGATATCAAACTGGCGCGCAGTCTTTTCAAAACCCATCGCCGTTATGATCTGGTGAGTCTGGAAGAAATTGATGAAGTTTTACGTCTTCTGGTTTGGCTGGAAGAGGTAGAAAACGCGGGCAAAGACGTTATTCAGCCACAAGAAAACGAGGTACGGCATTGAGCCGCGTAAAGCAGTAGCGATGTATTCATTGGGCGTTTTTTGAATGTTCACTAACCACCGTCAGGGTTTAATAACTGCATCAGATAAACGCAGTCGTTAAGTTCTACAAAGTCGGTGACAGATAACAGGAGTAAGTAATGGATTATCAAAATAATGTCAGCGAAGAACGTGTTGCGGAAATGATTTGGGATGCCGTTAGTGAAGGCGCCACGCTAAAAGACGTTCATGGGATCCCTCAAGATATGATGGATGGTTTATATGCTCATGCTTATGAGTTTTATAACCAGGGACGACTGGATGAAGCTGAGACATTCTTTCGTTTCTTATGCATTTATGATTTTTACAATCCCGATTACACCATGGGACTGGCGGCGGTATGCCAACTGAAAAAACAATTTCAGAAAGCATGTGACCTTTATGCAGTAGCGTTTACGTTACTTAAAAATGATTATCGCCCCGTTTTTTTTACCGGGCAGTGTCAATTATTAATGCGTAAGGCGGCAAAAGCCAGACAGTGTTTTGAACTTGTCAATGAACGTACTGAAGATGAGTCTCTGCGGGCAAAAGCGTTGGTCTATCTGGAGGCGCTAAAAACGGCGGAGACAGAGCAGCACAGTGAACAAGAAAAGGAATAATTATGGTAAATGACGCAAGTAGCATTAGCCGTAGCGGATATACCCAAAATCCGCGCCTCGCTGAGGCGGCTTTTGAGGGCGTTCGTAAGAACACGGACTTTTTAAAAGCGGCGGATAAAGCTTTTAAAGATGTGGTGGCAACGAAAGCGGGCGACCTTAAAGCCGGAACAAAGTCCGGCGAGAGCGCTATTAATACGGTGGGTCTAAAGCCGCCTACGGACGCCGCCCGGGAAAAACTCTCCAGCGAAGGGCAATTGACGTTACTGCTTGGCAAGTTAATGACGCTACTGGGCGATGTTTCGCTGTCTCAACTGGAGTCTCGTCTGGCGGTATGGCAGGCGATGATTGAGTCACAAAAAGAGATGGGGATTCAGGTATCGAAAGAATTCCAGACGGCTCTGGGAGAGGCTCAGGAGGCGACGGATCTCTATGAAGCCAGTATCAAAAAGACGGATACCGCCAAGAGTGTTTATGACGCTGCGGCCAAAAAACTGACGCAGGCGCAAAATAAATTGCAATCGCTGGACCCGGCTGACCCCGGCTATGCACAAGCTGAAGCCGCGGTAGAACAGGCAGGAAAAGAAGCGACAGAGGCGAAAGAGTCATTAGATAAGGCCACGGATGCGGCGGTTAAAGCAGGCACAGACGCCAAAGCGAAAGCCGAGAAAGCGGATAACATTCTGACTAAATTCCAGGGAACGGCTAATGCCGCCTCTCAGAATCAGGTTTCCCAGGGTGAGCAGGATAATCTGTCAAATGTCGCCCGCCTCACTATGCTCATGGCCATGTTTATTGAGATTGTGGGCAAAAATACGGAAGAAAGCCTGCAAAACGATCTTGCGCTTTTCAACGCCTTGCAGGAAGGGCGTCAGGCGGAGATGGAAAAGAAATCGGCTGAATTTCAGGAAGAGACGCGCAAAGCCGAGGAAACGAACCGCATTATGGGATGTATCGGGAAAGTCCTCGGCGCGCTGCTAACCATTGTCAGCGTTGTGGCCGCTGTTTTTACCGGTGGGGCGAGTCTGGCGCTGGCTGCGGTGGGACTTGCGGTAATGGTTGCCGATGAAATTGTGAAGGCGGCGACGGGGGTGTCGTTTATTCAGCAGGCGCTAAACCCGATTATGGAGCATGTGCTGAAGCCGTTAATGGAGCTGATTGGCAAGGCGATTACCAAAGCGCTGGAAGGATTAGGCGTCGATAAGAAAACGGCAGAGATGGCAGGCAGCATTGTTGGTGCGATTGTTGCCGCTATTGCGATGGTAGCGGTCATTGTGGTGGTCGCAGTTGTCGGGAAAGGCGCGGCGGCGAAACTGGGTAACGCGCTGAGCAAAATGATGGGCGAAACGATTAAGAAGTTGGTGCCTAACGTGCTGAAACAGTTGGCGCAAAACGGCAGCAAACTCTTTACCCAGGGGATGCAACGTATTACTAGCGGTCTGGGTAATGTGGGTAGCAAGATGGGCCTGCAAACGAATGCCTTAAGTAAAGAGCTGGTAGGTAATACTCTAAATAAAGTGGCGCTGGGCATGGAAGTCACGAATACCGCAGCCCAGTCAGCCGGTGGTGTTGCCGAGGGCGTATTTATTAAAAATGCCAGCGAGGCGCTTGCTGATTTTATGCTCGCCCGTTTTGCCATGGATCAGATTCAGCAGTGGCTTAAACAATCCGTAGAAATATTTGGTGAAAACCAGAAGGTAACGGCGGAACTGCAAAAAGCCATGTCTTCCGCGGTACAGCAAAATGCGGATGCTTCGCGTTTTATTCTGCGCCAGAGTCGCGCATAAAAACTGCCAAAATAAAGGGAGAAAAATATGTTAATTAGTAATGTGGGAGTAAATCCCGCCGCTTATTTAAATAATCATTCTGTTGAGAATAGTTCACAGACAGCTTCGCAATCCGTTAGCGCTAAAGATATTCTGAATAGTATTGGTATTAGCAGCAGTAAAGTCAGTGACCTGGGGTTGAGTCCTACACTGAGCGCGCCTGCGCCAGGGGTATTAACGCAAACCCCCGGAACGATCACGTCCTTTTTAAAAGCCAGTATTCAAAATACCGACATGAATCAGGATTTGAATGCTCTGGCAAATAATGTCACGACTAAAGCGAATGAGGTTGTGCAAACCCAGTTACGCGAGCAGCAGGCAGAAGTCGGAAAGTTTTTTGATATTAGCGGAATGTCTTCCAGTGCCGTTGCGCTGTTGGCTGCCGCGAATACGTTAATGCTGACGTTGAACCAGGCTGATAGCAAACTGTCTGGTAAGTTGTCATTAGTCAGCTTTGATGCAGCTAAAACGACGGCAAGCTCCATGATGCGCGAAGGGATGAATGCGTTGTCCGGTAGTATTTCCCAGAGCGCGCTTCAGTTGGGGATCACTGGCGTGGGCGCCAAACTGGAATATAAGGGGCTGCAGAATGAAAGAGGCGCGCTTAAACATAATGCCGCGAAGATCGATAAACTGACCACTGAAAGCCACAGTATTAAAAACGTGCTGAACGGGCAGAATAGCGTCAAACTCGGTGCTGAAGGCGTCGATTCTCTGAAATCGTTAAATATGAAGAAAACCGGTACCGATGCGACGAAAAATCTTAATGATGCGACGCTTAAATCTAATGCCGGAACCAGCGCCACGGAAAGTCTGGGTATTAAAGACAGTAATAAACAAATCTCCCCTGAACATCAGGCTATTCTGTCGAAACGTCTTGAGTCTGTCGAATCCGATATTCGTCTTGAGCAGAATACCATGGATATGACCCGAATCGATGCGCGCAAGATGCAGATGACGGGCGATCTGATTATGAAGAACTCGGTCACGGTCGGTGGTATTGCAGGGGCGTCCGGGCAGTACGCCGCTACTCAGGAACGTTCCGAGCAGCAAATTAGCCAGGTGAATAACCGTGTTGCCAGCACCGCATCGGACGAAGCCCGTGAAAGTTCACGTAAATCGACCAGCCTGATTCAGGAAATGCTGAAAACAATGGAGAGCATTAACCAGTCGAAAGCATCCGCACTTGCTGCTATCGCAGGCAATATTCGCGCTTAATCTGAAAGGTCATCTATACGCCATCATGGGTGTGATTTAATCGCGCTCCTGATGGCGAACTGGGGATATTATGCTTAATATTCAAAATTATTCCGCTTCTCCTCATCCGGGGATCGTTGCCGAACGGCCGCAGACTCCCTCGGCGAGCGAGCATGTCGAGGCTGCCGTGGTACCGTCTACCACAGAACATCGCGGCACAGATATCATTTCATTATCGCAGGCGGCTACTAAAATCCAGCAGGCACAGCAGACGCTGCAGTCAACGCCACCGATTTCTGAAGAGAATAATGACGAGCGCACGCTGGCGCGCCAACAGTTGACCAGCAGCCTGAATGCGCTGGCGAAGTCCGGCGTGTCATTATCCGCAGAACAAAATGAGAACCTGCGGAGCGCGTTTTCTGCGCCGACGTCGGCCTTATTTAGCGCTTCGCCTATGGCGCAGCCGAGAACAACCATTTCTGATGCTGAGATTTGGGATATGGTTTCCCAAAATATATCGGCGATAGGTGACAGCTATCTGGGCGTTTATGAAAACGTTGTCGCAGTCTATACCGATTTTTATCAGGCCTTCAGTGATATTCTTTCTAAAATGGGAGGCTGGTTATTACCAGGTAAGGACGGTAATACCGTTAAGCTAGATGTTACCTCACTCAAAAATGATTTAAACAGTTTAGTCAATAAATATAATCAAATAAACAGTAATACCGTTTTATTTCCAGCGCAGTCAGGCAGCGGCGTTAAAGTAGCCACTGAAGCGGAAGCGAGACAGTGGCTCAGTGAATTGAATTTACCGAATAGCTGCCTGAAATCTTATGGATCCGGTTATGTCGTCACCGTTGATCTGACGCCATTACAAAAAATGGTTCAGGATATTGATGGTTTAGGCGCGCCGGGAAAAGACTCAAAACTCGAAATGGATAACGCCAAATATCAAGCCTGGCAGTCGGGTTTTAAAGCGCAGGAAGAAAATCTGAAAACCACATTACAGACGCTGACGCAAAAATATAGCAATGCCAATTCATTATACGACAACCTGGTAAAAGTGCTGAGCAGTACGATAAGTAGCAGCCTGGAAACCGCCAAAAGCTTCCTGCAAGGATAACAGAAGAGGATATTAATAATGGTTACAAGTGTAAGGACTCAGCCCCCCGTCATAATGCCAGGTATGCAGACCGAGATCAAAACGCAGGCCACGAATCTTGCGGCGAATCTTTCCGCAGTCAGAGAAAGTGCCACAACGACGCTGTCAGGGGAAATTAGAGGCCCGCAACTGGAAGATTTTCCCGCGCTGATCAAACAGGCGAGTCTGGATGCGTTGTTTAAATGCGGGAAAGACGCTGAGGCGTTAAAAGAAGTTTTTACCAATTCAAATAATGTCGCCGGTAAGAAAGCGATAATGGAGTTTGCCGGGCTCTTTCGTTCAGCGCTCAACGCCACCAGTGATTCTCCTGCGGCGAAGACGCTACTGATGAAGGTGGGGGCAGAGTATACCGCGCAAATCATAAAAGATGGCCTGAAAGAAAAGTCAGCTTTTGGGCCATGGCTGCCAGAAACAAAGAAAGCGGAAACGAAGCTGGAAAACCTGGAAAAGCAGCTATTAGATATCATCAAAAATAACACTGGCGGTGAATTAAGTAAATTATCGACGAATCTTGTTATGCAGGAGGTGATGCCCTATATTGCCAGCTGCATTGAACATAACTTTGGCTGTACGTTGGATCCGTTAACCCGCAGCAGTCTTACGCAGCTTGTTGACAAAGCGGCGGCGAAGGCGGTTGAGGCGCTTGATATGTGCCACCAAAAATTAACGCAAGAGCAGGGTACCAGCGTAGGACGGGAAGCCCGGCACCTTGAAACGCAAACGTTGATACCCCTGCTGCTACGTAATGTTTTTGCACAAATTCCTGCAGATAAACTGCCTGACCCTAAAATTCCGGAACCTGCGGCTGGACCAGTACCTGATGGTGGGAAAAAAGCAGAACCTACGGGTATTAATATCAATATTAATATTGATAGCAGTAGCCATAGCGTGGATAACAGTAAGCATATTAACAATAGCCGAAGCCATGTCGATAATAGCCAGCGCCATATCGATAATAGCAACCATGATAATAGCCGGAAGACGATTGATAATAGCCGAACATTTATTGATAACAGCCAACGCCATGGCGAGTCACACCATTCGACTAACAGCAGCAACGTAAGTCATAGTCATTCGCGTGTGGATTCGACTACGCATCAAACGGAGACGGCACACAGCGCCAGCACAGGGGCAATTGACCATGGCATCGCGGGTAAAATTGACGTCACGGCTCATGCGACGGCAGAGGCTGTGACCAACTCTTCATCCGAAAGTAAAAATGGAAAGGTGGTCACGTCAGAAAAAGGCACTACGGGTGAAACCCCCTCTTTTGATGAAGTCGATGGCGTAACCAGCAAGAGCATTATCGGCAAGCCGGTACAGGCCACGGTGCACGGCGTTGATGATAATAAACAGCAAAGCCAGACGGCAGAGATTGTGAATGTGAAGCCGCTTGCCAGTCAACTGGCTGGCGTCGAGAATGTTAAAATCGATACCTTACAATCAGACTCGACGGTAATTACAGGTAATAAAGCCGGTACGACCGATAATGATAATAGCCAGACAGATAAGACTGGCCCATTTTCTGGTTTGAAGTTTAAGCAAAATAGTTTCCTCTCAACAGTACCGAGCGTTACGAATATGCATTCAATGCATTTCGACGCCCGTGAGACGTTTTTGGGGGTGATACGTAAAGCCCTGGAGCCGGATGCCTCTACACCGTTTCCTGTACGCAGAGCGTTTGACGGCTTGCGTGCGGAAATATTACCCAATGACACGATAAAGAGTGCAGCGTTGAAAGCGCAATGTAGCGATATTGACAAGCACCCAGAATTGAAAGCGAAAATGGAGACGCTTAAAGAGGTCATTACTCATCATCCACAAAAAGAAAAACTGGCTGAGATTGCACAGCAGTTTGCCAGAGAGGCGGGGCTGACCAGGCTAAAAGGGGAAACTGACTATGTGTTAAGTAATGTGCTGGACGGCCTTATCGGAGACGGTAGCTGGCGAGCTGGCCCGGCTTACGAGTCATACCTGAATAAACCTGGCGTGGATCGGGTTATTACTACCGTTGATGGCTTGCACATGCAGCGTTAATTAACCGGGAAAGATGCGATGAATATGGATATTGAAGCAAGAGTCAAAAAAGTGATTACCTCCTGTATTGCCGTTGATGTTGATAGTATCAATGGTCAGACCCATCTGGTTGAGGATCTTTACGCTGACTCATTGGATTTAATTGATATTGTATTTGGTCTTAGTGAGGAGTTTGACATTAGTTGTAATGAAAACGATCTTCCTGATATGACGACCTTTGCGGATATATGTCGTGTTGTTAAAAAAAGTCTTGAGTCCAGGGTGTAGTATTTTTGTCTCGCTTGACAACAATTGAACAAGATTAATTGTTATGAAAATCATCACACATGTAGTACCCGGTTCAGGTATGGCTGCAATATATGATGATATTGCTGACAGTTCGCGTTTTGTTATTAAAGGCAAGTTACGTCATGTTGAAAATGATCCGAAGGAGCTGCTGATATGTGTTCCGATGCGTAGTGAATGGCTATTCTACTGGATTAAAGGAGAGAAATATTGCGCCCGGCGATGGGCGCGAAAATGCATCAAAACATCATGTAACCAGATTAAATTTGAAGAAGCAATCTTATAAAAGATATAATTCAAGAGGAAAGTAAATTGCAAGCACACCAGGATATTATCGCTAATATTGGTGAGAAATTGGGTTTACCGCTCACTTTTGACGACAACAATCAGTGCTTATTACTACTCGATAGCGATATTTTTACGTCTATTGAAGCTAAAGATGATATCTGGTTATTGAACGGTATGATTATACCGTTATCGCCTGTTTGTGGCGATTCTATCTGGCGGCAGATTATGGTGATTAATGGTGAACTGGCTGCGAATAATGAAGGTACGTTAGCGTATATTGATGCCGCAGAGACGTTGTTGTTTATACATGCAATTACCGATCTGACAAATACTTACCATATTATATCGCAGCTTGAGTCATTTGTGAATCAGCAGGAAGCGCTCAAAAACATACTGCAGGAATATGCTAAAGTATGAGGAGAGAAAATTGAATAATTTAACGTTGTCTTCGTTTTCAAAAGTTGGTGTGTCGAATGATGCCCGACTTTATATTGCTAAGGAAAATACTGATAAGGCATATGTTGCGCCTGAAAAATTTTCGTCAAAAGTATTAACCTGGCTTGGAAAAATGCCGTTATTTAAAAACACTGAAGTGGTGCAAAAACATACGGAAAATATCAGAGTACAGGACCAAAAGATTTTACAGACATTTCTCCATGCACTAACGGAAAAATATGGGGAAACAGCGGTTAATGACGCACTGTTAATGTCCCGTATAAATATGAACAAACCCCTTACCCAACGTTTAGCAGTGCAGATCACGGAGTGTGTAAAAGCTGCTGACGAAGGGGTTATAAACCTTATTAATAGCAAGGATAATGTTGGTGTCAGGAATGCCGCTTTAGTCATAAAAGGCGGCGATACAAAAGTGGCAGAAAAAAATAACGATGTTGGAGCAGAAAGTAAGCAACCTTTACTCGATATCGCGCTAAAGGGACTTAAAAGAACATTACCGCAACTGGAACAAATGGATGGAAATAGCCTGCGAGAAAACTTCCAGGAGATGGCTTCAGGTAACGGCCCGCTGCGTTCATTAATGACGAATTTACAGAATTTAAATAAAATTCCAGAGGCTAAACAACTTAATGATTATGTTACAACGTTAACAAATATTCAGATAGGAGCAGACAGGTTCTCACAATGGGGAACCTGTGGGGGAGTGGTTGAGAGGTGGATTGATAAAGCCTCTACCCATGAATTAACCCAGGCTGTAAAAAAAATTCACGTTATTGCTAAAGAACTGAAAAACGTTACAGCTGAACTTGAGAAAATAAAAGCCGGCGCGCCAATGCCACAGACGATGAGCGGACCGACACTGGGCCTGGCACGGTTTGCGGTCAGCAGCATTCCAATTAATCAGCAAACCCAGGTGAAACTGAGCGATGGAATGCCTGTGCCAGTGAATACGTTAACTTTTGACGGTAAGCCTGTGGCATTAGCCGGTTCGTACCCAAAAAATACGCCGGACGCGCTGGAAGCGCATATGAAAATGCTTCTTGAAAAAGAATGCTCGTGCCTGGTGGTGTTAACGTCGGAAGATCAGATGCAGGCAAAACAATTACCACCCTATTTCAGAGGGAGCTACACCTTTGGCGAGGTGCATACCAACAGCCAAAAAGTGAGCTCAGCCAGTCAGGGAGGTGCGGTAGACCAATACAATATGCATCTGTCCTGCGGAGAAAAGCAGTATACAATCCCGGTATTACATGTCAAAAATTGGCCAGATCACCAGCCGTTACCGTCTACTAATCAGTTAGAATACCTGGCGGATATTGTGAAAAATAGTAACCAAAATGGCGCGCCGGGGCGTAGTTCATCAGATAAGCATTTACCGATGATTCATTGTCTGGGCGGAGTGGGAAGAACCGGAACGATGGCGGCGGCCCTTGTACTTAAGGATAATCCTCATAGTAATCTGGAGCAGGTACGTGCAGATTTCCGGGATTCACGGAACAATAGAATGCTGGAAGACGCCTCACAGTTTGTACAACTAAAAGCAATGCAAGCCCAGTTGCTTATGACGACGGCAAGCTGATAAAAATATAGCTTACTTTTAGAACTATCTGAAAGTAAGCTATTCCTGTCTCATTATTTGTTTACCGCGATAGAAAGTCTTTTGTTTTTCTCTTCTGCTGACATCCCTTTTAATTTTCTGTAATTCTCCCAAACTTTTTTAGCATAACGTTTCCTTATATCCGATCGTTTCGGTGACGTCCCGGCATTATAAGCGCCAACGGCCTCCCAGCTATAACCGTAGATTTTCATCATATCTGATAAAATGGATGCGCCCACAATGACAGAAATGCAGGGATCCTGTAACAACTGTTTTTCACTAATCCCCATTTTTTTCAGCCTTTTCATATGGAAGCTGTTAATTTGCATCAGGCCAAGATCGGTTGAACCATCTCGGTTATGACCAATGGCGCCAGGTTTCATCGCTGATTCCTGCTGGGCGATAGCGTAAAGTAGCTCGGATTCAATATTGAACATTTTTTCAGCCTGAAGCCAGCAATCAGCCCATGCTGTATTTATGCTAAGCAACCAGATTACGATGATAAAAAAATAATGCATATCTCCTCTCTCAGATTTTACCGTAATTTAATCAAGCGGGGATCCTGTTTCCATCTTTTGAACCAAATATTGTCTTCGTTTTTAAATTTATTCCACATTTTCTCGGCAATAGCTTCGCCGTGGGCAACCAGCACTAACGGTAATAATCCCGGATTATTATCAATACGCTGTTCGCTTTCCAGAAACTCTCTTATCGTCGGTAAGGCACGCTCACTATTCTGACAGTATTCAGCATAAAGAAGATTAACAGCAATAAGCCCTGTTATTTCCTGCGTGGATATTTCTTTAGTTAATTTTCGTGCCAGTTCATGTTTACCTTTAAGCGAAAGAAACATAACCTGCATACTTAATAATATTGGATTATCCTGCAAATGTTGTGAGCGTAATTCATCGCCTAAACGTATAGCATCATCAATACCGGTATGATAATAGGTAATCCACAGCTTAGTGATCCCTGCGGCTGCGCGCGTTGGGTCCAATTTTAAACACTCGTTAATCGTTTGTAAGGCCTCCTCCAACTGACCAGCCATGAAAAGATTCCAGCCATAATAATATTTAATATCTGCAGAGATGGGCGAAAGTAAGTTAGCTTGTTTGAATAGCAAACTCCCGACGATGTATTCTGAATGAATCGTATTAATTAGCCCCAGTAATCCTAAAGCTTGTGGATTATTGTGGTCCAGCTCTGTCGCCTTAATCGCATGTTCTTTAGCTTTGATCATGGCATTTTGTTTATCAAAAATCCCCATTTGCGCCATGCTGAGGTAGCATTCTGCCAGCGCACAGTAAGGCGCAATGCTGTTTGGCGACATGTTAACGCATTGAGTCAGCAATTTAAGCGCTTGCTGTAAGCTATAGGGGGTGTATTGATTTAACTCATGCTTACCGCGTAAGTAAACCATAGTACTGTCAATCGAATTTAGCTCGCTAATCTGCTTTGTGTCCCAGCGAAGTCCGGGAATACATCTGAGCAAAAGATTCGCAATTTTGTTTTGCAAGAGAGAAGCGGGTTGGTGTTCTATCAACTTAATGCTTTCCTGGTGCAGCAGGTGATAACCTTTAACCCGAACTATCTCGATCTGTACAATGTTATCATTACCATCGGGTATCATCTGCCCGGAGATATAATAATCGGGGCGTAATTGATCCATGAGCTCGAGAATATCCTTAACACTACGGCAGTTCTTCGTAATGGTCACCGGCAGCACGCTCAGGCCAAAGGGCGCATACTGCGATAATCCCTTCACGATAGAGTAATGCAGACTCTCGGATTGAACCTGATCCTGCATCTGAAAAGGAAGTATCGCCAATGTATGAGTCGTAGGTTGCGGCGCTGGCGGAGACACCACTACGACCGGACGATTAAACCGATAGCCCTGTCCGTACAGTGTTTCAATGTAACGATGCTCTTTATCTTCCGACAGAATACGTCGTAAGGCATAAATACAGCGGGTAAGAGATTCTTCGTTAACTTCCGCGTCGCCCCATACCTGGTCCAGTAAGGTGTTTTTACTCACAATCTCGCCGGCGGCTTCGAGCAGGATGACCAGAACGGCATATTCTTTTGGCGGAATATTGACTTTCTTTTCTGAGCGTAGCAGGGAGCCGTCCATGTTGAGTATGAAATCATCAAAGACGAATTTTTTATTCGATACAGGAACAGGATTAAAATGTGGCATGATAATAGTGTATTCTCTTACAGGGTGAAAAGTTATAATAGCTAATACAAGTCGTTAGGATAGAATCTACTGTTTCAGTAATTCTGCTGTTAGTACTAACGGTCAGGTTGAGCTTTTATTATGAGCTTAATGTCATATTGTACGGGCTCGGGTTTATATGTTTTTAACATTTGATTATTTAGCTTATGCCTGTGCTTTAAATAACTGACATGTTGGTAATAATATTGTTATAACTAACCGTGATTATCGAATGGACGCTGTCGTATATCCTGGAGCAGAGAGTCAGCGCCGGGCATCTAAATATTTACATATTTAACTTGGCCTCATTGCAATAGAGATTAGTTTTGTAGCTATCTTACTGCATTTTTTGGGGGTGTAAATGCTGCTTATTATATCTTCATGGTTAATGGTCTGATAATTACACCATCAGAACCATTTTTCTCGAAGATTTCCACTAAATGACCATTCGTTGGAAGTTTAAGAGTGTAATTTGTCTTAGGTGTCAAAATATAAATGAAAGACTGTTTTTAATGGTGCGCTTATTTTTATATTTTTTTGCAAAATAATGATATCGTCTTTTCTTTACTCCTTTCAGCTATAGCGTCAAAAAGGCAGGGGGGTTATGAGCAGTATCATCCTCAGGCTGGCCCCCAGGCATTATATCGATATCAGGATGAAGAGAAGAGGTATACCTGGCAGAAAGCTAACAAGCGTGACTGTTTCGGTGTAGACCGTTCAGGCAAATAGTTCTCAGAGGGAACGGATGATGTATAAATATGAATAAAATGCCGGCCTTAATCCACAGGGTTAAAGCCGGAAGGAGATAGTGTCATCTGGACGGATTCTTACGCTGTGAATAAGGCAATATCGGTTTACCAGTCATCATAGCGATGACAAGTTCACAAAAATCGTGTTATATAATCAGCCTTACTTTAAATTACCAGAGATATCAGTATAAGCTGTCTTCCGGACAGAACAATGATATTAAATAGCCTCCCATCCTGATATAGCGTGTTAATGCGCAGTCTGAATTTTAAATTATTACAATTTTAATAAAAATCTTTACTTGAGTGACAGATACAAAAAATGTTAATGGTTCGCCATTTTTATGAATGTCGATGGCGTAGTTTTAAAATATTTTTTGAAACATTGAATGAAGTAGGACGTGCTGTCATAACCACATTTTAATGCTACAGCATTAACATTATGGTTGCCTATGCGTAAAAGTTTTGCTGCCTGATTCATTCTTGCCGATAAGTAGATGTCGCTAAAACTGGTACCTTCTTCTGCAAGTTTCCGTTTGAGCGTTGACGTACTCATAAATATATGATCGGCAACATCCGTAAGCTTCCACTGTCTACTGGGTGACGAAGATATAATGTTGTAAACGCGCTCCTTTAACGTTATCTGAGCCGAGCTAAGGATGATCTCATAACTCTCCGGGAGTCGGAGAAAAGCAGTAAGCAGGAACAGCAGAAAATAAGGAATTAACTCTTCATTTTCAATACAACTCTTGTTGTTACAGTTACTGCAACCTTTGCTTGTATCCTTCGTACAGGAGAACGCCGTTTTCAGATGTTCAAATACCTCTCTTCTGGCAGGAAAGTCAGGCGTATAGAAGATTTTCTGCGCTTTCTCTGTGGGTACCGCCATTTTGGTTTGCTGCTCGTTTGGGATAAGTGCATAGAGAGCGCCAAGTCGTTGCGTCGGTATCTCGAGTATATCGAAATCCATGTGGCCATTGACCTCTTCAAGCGTCACGTTAACTACCTGCTCTTTTTTGAGCACCAACATCCCAGGTTCGTCACAGTAAATCGTATCGTGATTATTGCTAATCGTCAGTTTACCGCTCCGAAAGCAAACTAAAGTGAAACTGCTTACATAAAGATTTTTGATGGTAACCTGCTGAGTCTGACTTTTAATTTGCTGCCGGGTATTTGTCAAAAGTGATTTTAATTTCTGTAAGTTATCTGCGGCAGGACGCTGATGACTATTACTTACAAAGGTTACATTTTCCATATTATCCCTTTGTTGATGTTATTTTAATGTTCCTTACTGGTATCCTACTGAAAAAATCTGAGTTGTAAATGCTCTTTATTAGCGTGTGTTGGCAATGGTCTGATTGTTACACCAAAAGAACCCAAATTTGGGTAATTTATCTACAGTAGTTTAAGCCCCAATGGGGATGATGGTTCTTTTAATATGTGTTGAGACGCATTATACAGAATAAATTGATTTTATTTCTCACTTTTCATTCTATTTTCATCAGGAATCCCTGTGTCCTGTGCGGTAATCTGCTGCTATCGAGAACGACAGACATCGCTAACAGTATATATGGAAATATCAAAAGAGAAGACGATAACAAGCCCTGGGCCATACATAGTTCGATTACTTAACAGCTCACTGAACGGCTGTGAGTTTCCATTGCTGACAGGCCGAACACTCTTTGTGGTAGGTCAGAGTGATGCGCTCACTGCTTCAGGCCAACTCCCTGATATACCTGCCGATAGCTTTTTTATCCCGCTGGACCATGGCGGAGTAAATTTTGAAATCCAGGTGGATACGGATGCGACCGAAATTATACTCCATGAGCTGAAAGAAGGAAATTCTGAATCTCGTTCGGTGCAATTAAATACGCCAATACAGGTCGGTGAATTGCTTATCCTGATTCGCCCGGAAAGCGAGCCGTGGGTGCCCGAGCAGCCTGAGAAGTTAGAAACGTCTGCAAAAAAGAACGAGCCGCGTTTTAAAAACGGAATTGTAGCAGCACTGGCCGGGTTTTTTATATTGGGAATTGGGACGGTGGGGACGTTATGGATACTTAACTCGCCGCAGCGGCAGGCCGCAGAGCTCGATTCGTTATTGGGGCAGGAGAAGGAGCGCTTTCAGGTGTTGCCAGGACGGGACAAAATGCTCTATGTCGCTGCGCAAAATGAAAGAGATACGCTGTGGGCTCGTCAGGTTTTAGCGAGGGGCGATTATGATAAAAATGCGCGAGTGATTAACGAAAACGAAGAAAATAAGCGTATCTCTACCTGGCTGGATACCTATTATCCTCAGCTGGCTTATTATCGGCTTCATTTCGATGAGCCGCGTAAACCCGTTTTCTGGCTAAGCCGCCAGCGAAACACGATGAGCAAGAAAGAGCTCGAGGTGTTAAGTCAAAAGCTGAGAGCGCTAATGCCTTACGCGGATTCGGTTAACATCACGTTGATGGACGATGTTACCGCCGCAGGCCAGGCGGAAGCGGGGCTAAAACAGCAGGCGTTACCTTATTCCCGCAGGAATCATAAGGGGGGCGTAACGTTTGTTATTCAGGGGGCGCTCGATGATGTAGAAATACTCAGAGCCCGTCAATTTGTCGATAGCTATTACCGCACATGGGGAGGACGCTATGTGCAGTTTGCGATCGAATTAAAAGATGACTGGCTCAAGGGGCGCTCATTTCAGTACGGGGCGGAAGGTTATATCAAAATGAGCCCAGGCCATTGGTATTTCCCAAGCCCACTTTAATTTAACGCAAATAAGGAAGTCATTATGGCAACACCTTGGTCAGGCTATCTGGATGACGTCTCAGCAAAATTTGATACGGGCGTTCAGGATCTACAAACGCAGGTAACAGATGCGCTGGATAAATTAGCAGCAAAACCCTCCGATCCGGCGCTACTGGCGGCGTATCAGAGTAAGCTTTCGGAATATAACTTGTACCGTAACGCGCAATCGAACACGGTAAAAGTCTTTAAGGATATTGATGCTGCCATTATTCAGAACTTCCGTTAATCAGTTATAAGGTGGATTATGTCGATTGCAACTATTGTCCCTGAGAATGCCGTTATAGGGCAGGCGGTCAATATCAGGTCTATGGAAACGGACATTGTCTCGCTGGATGACCGGCTACTCCAGGCTTTTTCTGGTTCGGCGATTGCCACGGCTGTGGATAAACAGACGATTACCAACAGGATTGAGGACCCTAATCTGGTGACGGATCCTAAAGAGCTGGCTATTTCGCAAGAGATGATTTCAGATTATAACCTGTATGTTTCTATGGTAAGTACCCTTACTCGTAAAGGAGTCGGGGCTGTTGAAACGCTATTACGCTCATGATTCGTCGATATCTATATACCTTTCTGCTGGTAATGACCCTTGCCGGCTGTAAGGATAAGGATCTTTTAAAAGGACTGGACCAGGAACAGGCTAATGAGGTCATTGCCGTTCTGCAAATGCACAATATAGAGGCGAATAAAATTGATAGCGGAAAATTGGGCTATAGCATTACTGTTGCTGAGCCTGATTTTACCGCTGCGGTGTACTGGATTAAAACTTATCAGCTTCCTCCCCGGCCACGGGTGGAAATAGCGCAGATGTTCCCGGCGGATTCGCTGGTATCGTCTCCGCGAGCTGAAAAGGCCAGGTTATATTCGGCTATTGAACAGCGACTGGAACAGTCATTACAGACGATGGAGGGCGTGCTCTCCGCCAGGGTCCATATTAGTTATGATATTGATGCTGGTGAAAATGGCCGCCCGCCAAAACCTGTCCATCTGTCGGCATTAGCCGTATATGAACGAGGTTCGCCGCTTGCGCATCAGATCAGCGATATCAAGCGTTTCTTAAAGAATAGTTTTGCCGATGTGGATTATGACAACATTTCTGTTGTGTTGTCAGAACGTTCTGATGCCCAATTACAGGCTCCCGGCACACCAGTAAAACGTAATTCTTTTGCAACCAGTTGGATTGTGTTGATTATTTTGTTATCCGTGATGTCAGCAGGCTTTGGCGTCTGGTATTACAAAAACCATTATGCCCGCAATAAGAAAGGCATAACGGCTGATGATAAGGCGAAATCGTCAAATGAATAGGCAGCCATTACCCATTATCTGGCAAAGAATCATTTTTGATCCGTTATCGTATATCCATCCTCAGCGGTTGCAGATAGCGCCGGAAATGATTGTCAGACCCGCCGCCAGGGCGGCGGCAAATGAGTTAATACTGGCGGCATGGCGGCTTAAGAACGGAGAAAAGGAGTGTATTCAAAACTCACTGACGCAGCTGTGGCTGCGTCAGTGGCGCCGACTGCCGCAGGTAGCGTATTTACTCGGTTGCCATAAACTGAGAGCCGATCTGGCAAGGCAGGGAGCCTTGCTTGGCCTGCCGGATTGGGCGCAAGCATTTTTGGCAATGCATCAGGGAACAAGTTTATCTGTCTGCAATAAGGCGCCGAATCACCAGTTTTTACTTAGCGTCGGGTATGCACAGTTAAATGCCCTGAATGAATTTTTACCTGAATCTTTAGCACAGCGTTTTCCTTTGCTTTTTCCTCCATTTATTGAGGAGGCATCGAAGCAGGATGCTGTAGAAATGTCAATTTTGCTACTGGCCTTACAATATGCTCAAAAATATCCCAATTCCGTCCCCGCTTTCGCCTGTTGAGGGGATACTGATAAAGCGTAAAACGCTGGAACGTTATTTCTCTATTGAAAGATTAGAACAGCAGGCGCATCAACGGGCTAAGCGTATTTTGCGAGAGGCGGAAGAAGAGGCAAAGACCTTGCGGATGTACGCCTATCAGGAAGGTTACGAGCAGGGAATGATAGACGCGTTACAGCAGGTCGCCGCTTATCTTACTGATAATCAGACAATGGCCTGGAAGTGGATGGAAAAAATACAGATTTATGCCCGCGAGTTATTTTCAGCTGCGGTCGACCATCCCGAAACGCTTTTAACCGTCCTGGATGAGTGGCTGAGGGATTTCGATAAGCCGGAGGGGCAACTTTTTTTAACACTGCCAGTTAATGCGAAAAAAGATCACCAAAAACTGATGGTGTTGCTTATGGAGAACTGGCCAGGCACTTTTAATCTTAAATATCATCAGGAACAGCGCTTTATCATGAGTTGCGGCGATCAGATCGCAGAATTTTCACCTGAACAATTTGTTGAAACGGCAGTAGGCGTCATTAAGCATCATCTTGATGAACTTCCACAAGACTGCCGGACAATTTCTGATAACGCCATTAACGCACTTATTGATGAATGGAAGACAAAAACGCAAGCATTGTAAAATGGAGGTTATAAGGTGATACCGGGTACGATTCCGACTTCTTATTTGGTCCCGACAGCGGATACTGAAGCGACGGGTGTGGTTTCGTTGAGTGCCAGGGCCGCTATGCTGAATAATGTGGATAGCGCGCCTTTAAGCAATGGCGGCGACGTTGATCTTTATGATGCATTCTACCAACGACTTTTGGCGCTTCCTGAGTCAGCCTCTTCTGAAACGCTTAAAGATAGCATTTATCAGGAGATGAATGCCTTCAAAGATCCTAAAAGTGGTGATTCGGCTTTTGTTTCTTTTGAGCAGCAAACGGCTATGCTACAAAACATGTTAGCAAAAGTTGAACCGGGCACCCATTTATATGAGGCTTTAAACGGGGTATTAGTTGGTACAATGAATGCACAGTCACAAATGACCTCCTGGATGCAGGAGATTATTTTATCGGGCGGGGAAAACAAAGAGGCAATTGACTGGTGAACCCCCCATTGCTGGCGATTTGTGATAAGGTATGGTGTATATATTAGCAAATAATGCAGAAAATGCACCATGCCAGTGTATCTATCTTATTGATGTATATGGATTATTAAGGTATCTGCCAGGCGTTTTATTCTGAAATGATTATATTAATATTGTAAGCTTCCATTACAAAATTGTGCATAAAGTTTGTAAGAGTATCTTTTTGTGACGAAATGAACGCGCGTTGGAATGTAATTATTGGCTATAATAATAAAAAAATCGGATTTAAATCATCTCTGTGAGTTTTAATTATTTGTTTATAAGAATATAACGATTTTGAGTTCCTTATAGCACACAGGATAAAATATGGTATTGCCTTCAATGAATAAATCAGTTGAGGCCATTAGCAATAATCACCTTCAACAGCCGAACAAATTTCCATTAATAAATGGATTAGCTGACGTAAGAGACTATTATGTCGCAAACTGCTTATTATTTAAACTTAATAAAGGCAGTTTGCGAATTGAAAACGAATTTGGGGAGTTCATCGAACAATCTGCGCCGTGTTTATTTTTATTGGAAAAAGATCAAACAATCACTCTTAGTATGAGCGAAATAGAAGGGCATATTGATTTTTCTTCACTGGAAGTTTCCTATGACTTAATGCAAAAATTCTACAAAGTTTTTTACAGTACAAGAAACTATAATGATCGAGAGCTATCATTAAAAACGAAACCAAAGTATTTTTTTCATGCGGACTTGTTGCCAGGGATGAGTGATACTTTTGACTCTATTTTGCATGGTGTGGCATGTCCACGGGTTTGTAGTAATGTGAGTATTGATGATCATGATTATTCATATTTCTCATTGATGTATCTTATATCGGCATTTGTACGTAAGCCCGGTGGGTTTGATTTCCTTGAGCGAGCAATAAAAATTACGACAAAAGAGAAAGTTTATAACATTATTATCAGCGATCTCACCCGCAAATGGTCACAGGCTGAGGTGGCAGGAAAGCTGTTTATGAGCGTATCAAGTCTGAAGCGAAAACTGGCCGCTGAAGAGGTGAGTTTTAGCAAAATATATCTGGATGCTCGTATGAATCAGGCTATAAAATTATTACGTATGGGGGCTGGAAATATTTCACAAGTCGCGACGATGTGTGGCTATGATACGCCTTCTTATTTTATCGCTATTTTTAAACGGCATTTTAAGATTACACCGCTTAGCTTTATGCGTACGATGAACCATTGATTTGTGAAATTATTTTAAACGTTACTATCTGTTTGCGTTACAGATACCAAATATTTTTTTAATCGTAGTGTATATTTCAGTATCGCTACACCAGTGATATATAGTTAATGAAAGGGAATCGAAAGCGTTCATTGTCAGACATACATGGCCACCAGGCGTCGGGCAATCGTTGTACTCTAAGAGATTACAGTAAAGTAAAACAGCAAATTTAATCATTATCAGATTTGTAAAAGGAATTCATTTCGGTAACGACATTGCGCATGTAATAACGTATCTGGTCTTATTACCTTTGTAGTAAGAAGGCGTTATCTACTTGCGCAGTAGTCGCCCAGGAAGAAAAATCATTACCGAAGCTGTGGTCAGTTTTCAAAAAAGGATAAATAAATGAGAAATGTAATTATATACGGTATTAACTGGACTAATTGTTATGCCCTTCAGTCTATTTTTAAGCAAAAATATCCGGAAAAGTGCGTTAAAACGTGTAACTCATTAACCGCACTTTTGCATTCTCTATCCGATATGCCGGACGCCGGGCTGATTTTAGCTTTGAACCCGCATGAGCATGTTTATCTTTTTCATGCGTTGCAGACGCGGTTGCAGAACCGTAAAGTTTTGGTAGTGGCAGATCGCTTGTATTATATCGATCGCTGTGTGCTGCAATATTTTGGCGTTATGGATTATGTTTTAAAAGACGAACTATCCTGCGCTATCCGCTCGGATCGAGAGAAGCTCCGTCTTCCGGAAGCCTGGCTGCGTTTCTGCCACAGGCCACAAAAGAAAACCGTGGCTGCTACGTATGCTTTTAATGCCGGCGAGACGCCGGAAGAGGTATTGTTTAATATCAATCAATACGCCTGGTGGAATCTACCTCCCGGCGTCACTCAGGCGAAATATGCGCTGCTGATATTATTATCCTCCGGACATCCGGCAATTGAACTGGCGAAAAAATTTGGTCTGGGAACAAAAACCGTCAGTATTTATCGTAAAAAGGTTATGTATCGTTTGGGGATGGACTCTTCACCGCTATCGCTGTTCCGGGGACTGAAACTAGACGCGCATTTACAGCGCACTGCTTTTGCACATAACCCTGCTGTACCTGACGATAATTGCGCGTTACCGATTGCGGTAGGAATGAATTAAAATATTCTTTATCATTTATGACCATGTGTTGAGCTTTTATTATAAAAAAGATTTTTTGAGTAGTAATTCTTATATATAATCATCTGGAGGTGATTGGTTGCCAGGCTCAATCATTGAGGCATATTTTTGCGGGCAATATATTGAATCTGAAAAGTTAAAGATGATATTTTCGGTGCAGGAGCTATCATGTGGAGGGAAAAGTATGCTAAGTCCTACGACTCGTAATATGGGGGCGAGTTTATCGCCTCAGCCTGACGTCAGCGGGGAGCTAAACACCGAAGCATTGACCTGTATTGTTGAGCGTCTGGAAAGTGAAATTATAGATGGCAGCTGGATTCATATCAGTTACGAGGAAACCGATCTCGAAATGATGCCTTTTCTTGTTGCACAGGCCAATAAGAAGTATCCAGAGTTAAATCTTAAATTTGTTATGTCAGTCCATGAGCTTGTTTCCTCTATAAAGGAGACCAGAATGGAAGGCGTTGAATCTGCCCGATTTCTCGTAAATATGGGAAGTTCAGGTATCCATATTTCAGTCGTCGATTTTAGAGTTATGGACGGAAAGACATCGGTGATTTTGTTCGAACCAGCAGCGTGTAGCGCTTTTGGACCTGCTTTACTGGCGTTGAGGACCAAAGCAGCTCTTGAACGTGAACAACTGCCTGATTGTTATTTTGCTATGGTCGAGCTGGACATTCAACGAAGCTCTTCTGAATGCGGTATTTTTAGCCTGGCGCTCGCCAAAAAACTTCAGCTTGAATTTATGAACTTAGTAAAAATTCATGAAGATAATATTTGTGAACGTCTGTGTGGTGAAGAACCTTTTCTCCCGTCCGATAAAGCAGACCGCTATCTGCCGGTGAGTTTTTACAAACATACTCAAGGCGTACAACGATTAAATGAATATGTGCAGGCCAATCCGGCGGCGGGAAGCAGTATAGTAAACAAAAAGAATGAAACGCTTTATGAGCGATTCGATAACAATGCCGTTATGCTAAACGATAAAAAACTCTCTATATCCGCTCATAAAAAAAGGATAGCTGAATATAATTCTTTACTTAAACCGTAATGAAATTATGAGGTTGCCTGCCAGAGGAAATCCTTCCAGCGCCATAAAACTACTCTATATTATGACCGTATGTTTCCTGAATAGCAGGCAAAAAAGTGTTAACCTTGCGCCTCTGGTACGATTTCATTACGCCTGTCGCGCCATGTTGCGTAAATAAATACCGCAATAAACACGATGGCAAATAATACCACGATGGTCGGCGCTGGCGCGCTATCAAGATAAAAAGACAGATAAACGCCCGCAAAAGCGGTAATAACTGACAGACTCACCGCTAATCCTAGCGCGCGCGCAAAGCGTCGCGTCAGCAAAATGGCAATTGCGCCGGGGGCGATAAGCAATGAAATCGACAGAATAATGCCCACCGATTTCAGCGTGGCGACGATAGTCAGCGCAATCATACATAGCAGGCCATAATGCAGTAGTGTCGTATTCAGCCCGCTGGCTTTCGCCTGGTGCGGGTCAAAAGCGTGTAGCAGGAGATCTTTCCATTTCAGCCCAATGATTAACGCAATACCCAGTGCAATAACTGACGTTTGTACGATATCCCCCAGCGATACGCCCAGCATATCCCCAAACAGGATGTGATCCAGATGCACTTCCGATTGAATAGAAACATAGAGCACCAGACCTGCGCCAAACATCCCGGAAAAGACGATGCCCATCACCGTATCACGCTTGATGCGGCTGTTATCGTCCAGATAACCGGTCGCGATAGCGCAAAATAATCCGGCAATGAAAGCGCCAATCGCCAGGGGGATCCCCACAATATATGCCAGCACGACCCCGGGGAATACCGCATGACTCATTGCGTCGCCCATTAACGCCCAGCCTTTTAACACTAAAAACACGGACAGTAAGGCGCAGGGAATCGCCACAATGACCGAAACCATAAGGGCGTTCACCATAAAATCAAACTGAAAGGGTTCCAGTAGCGTTGTTAAGAACATGTCGGCTCCTTCTGCAGGCGGGCGCGTCGACGGTTGGCTAACAGACCGTGTTTCGGGGCGAAAATAAAGGCTGTGATGAACAGTAAGGTTTGCATGACGACAATAATTCCACCCGTGGCGCCATCCAGCCAGTAGCTAAGCCATGCGCCCAGAAAACTGGTCAGGCTGCCAATCACGACGGCAATCATGAGCAGACGTGGAAAACGGTCGGTGAGTAACCAGGCCGTCGCGCCCGGCGTGACGACGAGACAGATCACTAGGAACGCCCCAACGGTTTGCAGGGCCGCCACGGTAGAGACGGACAATAGAGTGAAAAACAACAGCTTTAGTCGACCCGGATTAAGCCCGATAGAACGCGCATGGGTTTCATCGAAAAAGACGACCATCAGATCTTTCCACTTTAACAGCAGAATCGTCAGCGAGACTGCGCCGATAATCGCCAGTTGCGCAATATCCGCTGGCGCGATCGCCAGCACGTTGCCGAGAATAATCGTCTGGATATTCACCGACATCGGATTGAGCGACACCATAAAAAGGCCGACGCCAAAAAAAGAGGAGAAGATAAGCCCGATAATCGCGTCTTCTTTCAGGCGTGAGCGTTGGTTAAGAAAGAGCATACTGCCTGCCGCCAGTCCGCCGGAAAGAAACGCGCCGAGCGAGAAGGGCAGCCCTAACATCCAGGCGCCAGCGACGCCAGGCACAATAGAGTGAGATAGCGCATCGCCAATGAGCGACCAGCCTTTGAGCAACAAATAGCAGGAGAGAAACGCGCACAGACCGCCCACCATCGCGGAGACCCACATCGCGTTGAGCATATACTGGTAGCCAAACGGCTCAACAAGCCAGTTCATGACGATTTTCCTCCGCTGGCCACGCGCCGGGAAATAAAGGGGCGCTCGTCATCGGTGATGATGTGCTCTTCGCCTCCGCTTAGCGCGATATGACGTAGAACGCCGCTAAACGCCTGTTCCAGATTCGCGGCGGTAAACGTGGTTTCGGTAGGGCCGCTGGCCAGTACGGTTCCTTTAATCATTACCGTATAGTCGCAAAACTCGGTGACGGAGCCGAGATTATGCGTTGAGACCAGCATCGTGCGGCCTTCATCGCGCAGTTCCCGCAGTAGATCGATGATTCGCGCTTCGGTTTTTACATCTACGCCGGTAAAAGGTTCATCCAGCAGGATTACCTGTCCATCCTGAGCGATGGCCCTGGCAAGAAACACACGTTTTTTCTGCCCGCCGGACAGCTCGCCAATCTGCCGGTGACGATATTCCTGCATATCCACCCGCGCCAGCGCGGCGTCAACACAGGCGTGATCATGCGCAGTGGGGCGGCGTAGCCAACCCATATGGCCGTAGCGTCCCATCATCACCACATCTTCTACCAGCACCGGAAATGACCAGTCCACTTCTTCCGATTGCGGAACATAAGCAATGAGGTTTTTTTTCAGCGCCTTGTTGACTGACTGTTGCAGGATAGTGATATCGCCCTGCGCAAGATGCACAAAGCCCATTAACGCTTTAAATAACGTAGACTTACCGGAACCATTTACGCCTACCAGCGCGGCGATTGAACCGCCAGGCACCTGAAAAGTGGCGTCCCGTAGGGCGGTATGACCGTTGCGATACGTCACCGTGACTTGATCAACGGTAATCGCAGATTGACTCATTGTTGACTCCTCAGTCCGTCGTTAATGCCGTTGACGATGGTTTCGGTCGTGACGCGCAGCAGATCCAGATAGGTTGGCACAGGGCCGTCAGCGGCGCTCAGAGAATCGACATATAGTACGCCGCCATAATGCGCGCCGGATTCACGCGCGACCTGGCGGGCCGGTTTATCGGAAACCGTACTCTCGCTAAAGATGGCGGGAATATGGTGCTTTTTAATGGTATCAATCACTTTACGCACCTGTTTTGGCGTCCCCTGTTGATCGGCGTTAATTGGCCAGAGATAAAGCTCTTTCATGTCGTTATCGCGCGCCAGGTAAGAGAACGCGCCTTCACTGGTGACCAGCCAGCGCTGATCGGCGGGAATTTTTTCCAGTTCGGCACGCAACGGATCGGCCATCTGGCGAATTTTCGCTTTATAGCGTTCGGCGTTTTGCTTATAGATCTGCGCATTATCCGGATCGTACTTCACCAGTGCGTCGCGAATGTTATCGACATAAATCAGCGCGTTTTCTGCCGACATCCAGGCGTGCGGGTTCGGTTTACCGTTATACGGGCCTTCGGTAATGCCCATCGGTTTGACGCCGGTGGAGACGACGACTTCCGGTACGCCGGAAAGGTGCTGATAAAAGCGGGTGAACCATCGCTCCAGGTTCAGACCATTCGCGAGGATAAGCTGTGCCCCCTGCGCTCGTTTAATATCGCCGGGCGTTGGCTGATACTCATGGATTTCAGCGCCGGGCTTGGTAATTGAGCTGACTTCCGCTGCGCCGCCCGCCACGTTTTTCGCCATGTCGGCAATAACGGTAAACGTGGTGATGACTTTAAATTTCTCTTTTGCATAGGCTGGCGATAGCGCGAGTATCGCGACAATACCGGCAATCAGGAGTGTTTTCAGACGATGTAGATTCGTCATAGTATCCCTCGCAACAATGTGGTTAATTAATCATCGAATATAGCCTTTGCTATGTTATATAGCACAAGGTATGAATAAATGAAAATAATTCTTATTTGCGAAATGGCGACGATATGCAGTGATAGTGCTAAAGAGGGATAAGGTGTAAAATAAATACACCTTAATGTTCGGAGAGAGCACGATGCCTGGTAAACGTATCGCTCGTGAAAAACTAACGATCAAAAAAATGATCGCGCTGTATGAAAGCCAGTGCCCACAGGCGTCAGCGGTGCAGGGGCATTACGACGCGCTGTTCGCCTACGCGCAAAAACGTCTTGATAAATGCGTATTTGGCGAGGAAAAACCCGCCTGTAAGCAGTGCCCGGTGCACTGCTATCAGCCGGCTAAACGCGAGGAGATGAAGCAGATTATGCGTTGGGCAGGTCCGCGAATGCTTTGGCGACACCCTGTCCTGACCGTGCGGCACCTTATCGACGATAAGCGCCCCGTTCCGGAATTGCCGGAAAAATATCAGCGCAAGAAGTGAAGGGGAAGCGCCAGGCCTACGGCGCGCATCATCTCCAGGCCGGATCAGATCCGGCAACCCGTTACGCTAACGCGTCTTTATCAATACCCAATCGCTTCATACGCGACAGCAGGGTGGTTCGTTTAAGCCCCAGACGCTGCGCCGCGCCTTTTGGTCCAGCCACTACGCCATTGGTCTCTTTCAGCACGCGTATAATAAGCTGATATTCATCTTCGCCTTCTTTGGCGCTTTCAGTCGCAACAGGCGAGGTATCGGGCGTTACGGCGGTAATATCCGGCAGCGACAGTTGTAGCACATTGCCGCGCGTCAGCAGCACGGCGCGCTCGACGACATTCTCCAGCTCGCGAACGTTCCCCGGCCATTCCATGCTGCTGAGCGTGCGCAGCGTTTCGGCGGGAATGCTGTCGATATTACGCCCCATTCGGCGGGCGATTTTGAAGGTGAACGCTTTGACCAGTAGTGGAATATCTTCCGGACGTTCGCGTAACGGAGGAAGCTGGATCGGAAAAACATTCAGCCGATAGTAGAGATCGTTACGGAATTCGCGATCGGCGACCATTTTTTTCAGATCGCGGTTAGTCGCGGCGATCAGCCGCACGTCGGTCTGGATCAGTTTATTGCTGCCGAGACGTTCAAACTCTTGCTCCTGAAGGACGCGCAGCAGCTTAGGCTGTAGCTCCAGCGGCATGTCGCCCACTTCATCCAGAAACAGCGAGCTTTTATCCGCCAGCTCGAAACGGCCAATCCGCTGCGCGCTGGCGCCGGTAAACGCGCCGCGCTCATGACCAAACAAATCGCTTTCCAGCAGCCCCGCCGGCATCGCGGCGCAGTTCATTTTTACCATCCTGCGCCCGCTACGTCCGCTCAGGTTGTGAATGGCGCGGGCAATCAACTCTTTACCGGTTCCCGTTTCGCCCAGAATCAGTACGGTACTGTCGCTCTGCGCCACCATCTCAACCTGCTTTAGCACGTTGTACATCGCTTCGCTGCGCCCGATGATCTCGCCAAACTCGCTGTCGACGTTATTAAGCTGCTCTGTGAGCGCCAGGTTTTCGTCGACCAGGCGTTCCTTCAGTCGGTGGATTTCCTGATAGGCCAGCGCATTATCCACGGCAATGGCTACCCGTTCGGCAATCTGACGCAGCAGCTTGAGGTTGGCGGTGGTAAACACTTTTTCTTCGCACTGCGCCAGTTTGAGCACGCCAAGCATCGTCTTGCCGGACATCAACGGCAGCAGGCAAAGCGTCTGGATCTGATTGCCCCAGGTATCGAACAGCATGCGTTCGTAGGGGGCAAGCGGATCGCGTTCGTTGAGGTTGATAAGCAGCATCTCTTTACTTTTAAAGACGCGCTCCGTGAGCGTGCCGGCTTCGTCGACTTCGCTCTGTTCGTGCGCCGGATGATGCTCATCAAGGTAGTGGGTGGAGTAGATATTCAGCTTATTTTTGCGATGGCTGCGCAACACGATGCTGATCGCGTCGATATTGAAATAGTGGTGGATCTCTTTTGCGACTTCGCTTACCAGCTCATCAATATCCAGACGCGACAGGACGGCGTTGGTGATCGCAACCAGAATACGGAAGTTATCGCGTTCGCGGCACAACAGATCATAATCGACATTATTGTTTACCCGGTTTTGAATTTGCTCGGCGACCACGCCGACAATTTGGGTAAACGTATGCAGACGGTCATATTCCTTTTCACTCCAGGGGCGATCTTCCTGACGGATGAATTCGCAGCCGCCGAAAATACGGCCCTCCGCGGCTAAAGGAAGCAGACAGTAATGACCAAATTCAGGGTAGAGGCCGCTCGCGGCAAGCTGCGGCCAGGTTTCGGTAAACTCATGGAAATTACAGTGCAATGCATCGGGGCGAGAAAGGATGCGACGTACCGGGCCGTGCGCCAGTACGGTTTCATCTTCATATTCAACAGGACGGCCATTTTCTCGCGTCGCATAATATTGTGCGCGTTGCGACTGCGCCTGCCATAGCACAATGCCGGCGCTGTCGGCGAGCGCTGAACGCTTTACCAGTTGCGAAAGCGCTTCACTGAGCGACGCCAAATCGGGCTGCTGCAATAAGGTACGAGTGATATCGAACAAGCCTTGCTGTCCAAGATCGCTCATGGGTGTATACGACATGTTGCTTTTCCAGGAAAATACCGCAAAACGGTGCGAAAACGGTAAATGAATTATAGGTATAAGTCGTAAGTTATTGCCGGATGGCTGACCGCAAACTCGCTGGTCACACACTCCGTAGGCCTGATAAGCAAAGCGCCATCAGGCGTTAATGCAGCGTTAATGCCGGATGTCGACGCAAATGCGTCTTATCCGGCCTACAGTATGCTGCCAACAGGCTGCTAGCATATACGAGGTAATGGTTCGGCGTGTGGCAAATCAAGGGTTCGCTTCACGCCATAGAGTCCGGCTAAGCGAACGCCTTTGCGTTCCACGACTTCGCCAATCAGCGCCGCATCACGTCCCAGCGGATGCGCGCGTAATGCCGCCAACGCCCGATCTGCGGCCTGCCGTTCAACGGCAATCACCAGTTTTCCTTCGTTGGCAAAGTTCAGGGCATCCAGCCCCAACAGCTCGCAGACGCCGCGCACGGCAGGTTTGAGCGGCAGTGCGGATTCGGACAATTCAATACCGTAACCGCAGGACGCCGCAAACTCATGGGCGACCGCATTCACGCCGCCGCGCGTGGCGTCACGCAATGCCTTCACTCCGTCAATATGACGCAGCGTCTGAATTAGCGGCGTTAATACTGCGCAGTCGCTCGCCAGCTCGCCATCCAGTCCCAGTTGCTCACGCAGGTTGAGGATAGTGGCGCCGTGATCGCCAAGCGTACCGCTGACTAACAGCACATCGCCAACGCTCAGCGTTTGCGCACCCCAGCGAAGATCGGCGGGAATCGCCCCCATGCCGGCAGTGTTGATAAACAATTTATCCGCCGCGCCGCGCTGCACAACTTTGGTGTCGCCGGTTACAATGGCGATACCCGCTTCCCGCGCGGTCGCCGCCATGCTATTGACCACGCTTTTTAACGTCTCCATCGGCAGCCCTTCTTCAAGGATAAAGCCGCAGGAGAGATAGCGGGGGATCGCGCCGCTCACCGCAACGTCGTTCGCCGTACCGCAAATCGCCAGTTTGCCGATATTGCCGCCGGGGAAAAAGAGCGGATCGATCACATAGCTATCGGTAGAAAACGCCAGACGGTCGCCCTCCGCCGTCAGTTGCGCCAGCTCCAGACGCGCCTGATCTTCTTGTTCCGCCAGCCACGGGTTGGCAAAGGCCTCCATAAACAGGCTATTAATCAACTGTTGCATAGCCTGGCCGCCGCTGCCGTGGGCGAGTTGTATATTGTTCAAACTTCACACTCCTGCTGACGATACTGATACCAGGCGGCGCATGCGCCTTCGGAAGAGACCATCAGCGCGCCGAACGCGGTCTCTGGATTACATGTTTTACCAAATAGCGGGCACTGATGCGGCTTGCATCTGCCGGTCAGCACTTCGCCGCAGCGGGCGCGCGGATCGTCATAGACCTGTTGTGGCGCTGGGCGGAAATGCGCTTCGGCGTCAAAGCGCTGATACTCTGGCGTCAGGTGGACGCCGGAGGATTCAATCACGCCCAGACCGCGCCACTCGCTATCGCCATTAACGCAGAACACATCGGCGATGGCCTGCTGCGCCAGCATGTTTCCGGCATCCGGCACCACGCGACGGTATTGGTTTTCAACCTGGCTTAGGGCCGCTATTTTCTGCTCAACCAGCATGACCACGCCTTGCAGTAGATCAAGCGGTTCGAATCCAGCCACCACCAGCGGGCGATTAAAATCGGCGGCGATAAACTGGTACGCCTCGGTGCCGATGACCATGCTGACGTGGCCTGGCGCAAGAAAGGCGTCAATGCCGTTGTCCGGCTGCTCCAGTAGGCTACGCAGCGTCGGGATCAGCGTAATGTGCTGGCAGAAAAAGTAGAAGTTTTGCACGTCACGCTGTTTTGCCTGCTGTAGCGTGATGGCGGTGGTCGGCATGGTGGTTTCAAAGCCCAGCCCGAAAAATACCACTTTGCGGGTCGGGTTATCCTGCGCCAGCTTCAGCGCGTCCATCGGAGAGTAAACAATACGCACATCCGCGCCGCGCGCTTTAGCCTGCAACAGAGAACCCTGTTTCCCCGGCACGCGCATGGCATCGCCAAAGGTGCAGAAAATCACCTCCGGATGGCTGGCGATTTCCACGCAACTGTCGATGCGTCCCATCGGCAGCACGCAGACCGGACAACCGGGACCGTGAATAAACTCCACGTTTTCGGGCAGTAACTGATCGAGACCAAATTTAAAAATTGCGTGGGTATGACCCCCGCAGACTTCCATAATGCGCAACGGACGTTCGGCAGTGTAAGGAAGAAGGGCGGCGCGTTCACGCAGGTGTTCAATGAGCTGCATCACCTGTTCCGGCGCACGGTACTCGTCAACAAAACGCATTATCTCTCCTCACCATACAGCAGTGCGCCGACGTCCGGCTCAACATCAAACATATTTTGTAGCGCGTCGAGCGTGTCGCGCGCTTCCGCTTCGTTAATGACGCTCATGGCGAATCCGACATGAACCAGCACCCACTGACCCAGACGCGGCTGACCGTTTTCATCACAACTGCCGACTAATGTGAGATCAACGTCGCGCTGAATGCCGCAGACGTCAACTTTTGCCTGATTGCCGTCAATGGCGCGGATTTGACCCGGCACGCCTATGCACATCGCTGCGCCTCCAGCCAGGCCAGCCACTGATCCATGCCTTCGCCGCTGGTGGCGGAAATCAGGATAATTTCAATCTCCGGGTTCACTTCACGCGCGCTGGCGATGCACTTCTCAACGTCAAAATTGAGGTAGGGCAGCAGATCGACTTTATTGAGCAGCATGAGCGACGCAGCGGCAAACATATGGGGATATTTCAGCGGCTTATCTTCACCTTCGGTCACGGAAAGCACTGCGACTTTATGCTTTTCGCCCAGATCGAAGCTGGCCGGGCAGACAAGATTACCGACGTTTTCGATAAACAGAATACCGTGGTCATCCAGCGGCAGGCGCGGCGCGGCGTCGGCGATCATTTGCGCGTCAAGATGGCAGCCTTTACCGGTGTTGACCTGAATGGCGGGCGTGCCGGTAGCACGGATGCGGGCGGCGTCGTTCACTGTCTGCTGGTCGCCTTCAATCACCGCGCACGGTACACGGTCTTTCAATTTCATCAGCGTTTCGGTCAGCAGGGTGGTTTTACCGGACCCGGGGCTGGACACCAGGTTGAGCACCAGTTGCTGGCGGGCGGCGAAACGGGCGCGGTTGCGCTCAGCCAGACGATTATTTTTGTCCAGCACGTCGATTTCAACCTCCAGCATCCGCCGCTGACTCATACCAGGCGCGTGGGTTCCGGCTTCGCCGTGGCCGTAATGCAGATCGCCTTCTGCGGTCTGACTTGGGGCAAAGTCAGGCGTTTTAATGCCGGTAATATTCAGCGCCGGGCGAGCCGCTGGGGCAAAGGGCGCGCTACGAAACGCTGAGTGCGGATTATGTTCATCGCCTTCTATATAAAGGTTGCCTTCAGCGCAACCGCAAGTCGTACACATCGCTTACTCCTGATCTTTTTCTTGTTACAGGCTTTCTGCCGGATGGCGACGCGAGCGTCTATCCGGCATTAATCTTCAGTTTCATCAATCTCTATGCGCCGAATTTGTAAGCCGTCATCGGCCACAATTCGCAGTGTATCGCTATGACATTGCGGACAACGACGTACACGGTGGGTTAACAACGTGACATATTGTTGACAATGCTCACACCAGCATTCGGCTTCCTGTTCTTCGAGGTGCAGTTTACAACCTTCTGCTATCGTGCCGCGGCATACCAGATCAAAACAAAAGGAAAGAGCGCTGGTTTCCACGCAAGAAAATGCGCCAATTTTGATCCAGACGGCTGTCACACGTTTTGCACCGTATGCTGAAGCCTGTTGTTCAATCAATTCCAGTGCCCGTTGGCAGAGGGTGATTTCGTGCATATCGCCTCCCGTAGTGGTTGCCCCTGTAAAGCAATATTTATGCCAATATTTTTATCCCCTGGCAGGTTAATGTCGACGATGACGAAATGACATGTCGTCACCGCGTCGAAACGGCAGTAACTGCGCTCGTCTGCCATTAAAAACAATAAGTTAAAAATTGGCATGGAAAATGCTTAACGCAGGCATCTCTGTTAAACGGGTAACCTGACATGACTATTTGGGAAATAAGCGAAAAGGCCGATTACATCGCGCAACGGCATCGTCGCCTACAGGACCAGTGGCATATTTACTGCAACTCGCTGGTTCAGGGGATCACCCTCTCGAAAGCGCGCCTGCATCACGCAATGAGCTGCGCGCCGGAAAGGGATCTTTGCTTTGTCCTGTTTGAGCACTTTCGTATTTACGTCGCGTTGGCGGATGGTTTTAACAGCCACACCATTGAGTACTACGTTGAAACCAAAGATGGCGAAGATAAGCAATTGATTGCACAGGCGCAGCTCGATATCGACGGCAAGGTTGATGAACGGGTTAACAACCGCGATCGCGAGCAGGTGCTGGAGCACTATCTGGAAAAAATCGCCAGCGTTTACGACAGCCTCTATACCGCTGTAGAAACCAACTCGCCGGTTAATTTGCGTCAATTGGTAAAGGGAAACAGCCCGGCGGTATAAGCCTGAGGCGTTGCCCGCTTTGATTCGCGATGTGGCGTTGCGCCATGTCATGAATGTTTTGGGGATGGGCGTGTCGATAAGTGTCGAAAATGACATTTCAACGGCATGTTTTCGTCAAAAATGACAATCACCTGAGGAATGCCTGGTGAATCGTTTTGTAATTGCTGACTCCACTCTCTGTATCGGCTGCCACACCTGTGAGGCCGCCTGTTCAGAGACGCATCGCCAGCATGGCCTGCAGTCAATGCCGCGCCTGAAAGTGATGCTGAATGAAAAAGAATCTGCGCCGCAGCTTTGTCACCACTGTGAAGATGCGCCATGCGCCACGGTATGCCCGGTTAACGCGATTAATCGCGTTGACGGCGCTGTCCAGCTTAATGAAAGCCTGTGCGTGAGCTGCAAACTGTGTGGTATTGCCTGTCCGTTTGGCGCTATTGAGTTTTCCGGCAGCCGTCCGCTGCATATTCCAGCGAACGCCAATACGCCGAAAGCGCCGCCCGCGCCGCCAGCGCCTGCGCGCGTCAGTACGTTGCTCGACTGGGTGCCGGGCGTACGCGCTATCGCGGTGAAATGCGACCTGTGCAGCTTTGACGAGCAAGGCCCGGCCTGTGTGCGGATGTGCCCGACTAAAGCGCTACACCTGGTGGATAACACGGATATCGCCCGCGCCAGCAAACGTAAACGTGAGCTGACGTTTAATACCGATTTTGGCGATCTCACCTTGTTTCAGCAGGCTCAGAGTGGGGATGCATAATGAGTTCACTTTCACTGATTACTAGCGGCGTCGCGTGGTTTGCCGCCGCCGCCGTTCTGGCGTTTCTGTTTTCGTTTCATAAAGCGCTGAGCGGCTGGATTGCCGGTATCGGCGGCGCGGTCGGCAGCCTGTGTACGGCAGGCGCGGGGTTCACCGCGCTGACCAGCGCCGTTACGGTGAGCGGCGTGATGCCGTTTACCGGTCACATGCTGCAAATAACGCCGCTGAATGCTATCTGGCTGATTACGCTGGGGCTGTGCGGCCTGTTCGTCAGCCTGTTCAATATCGACTGGCATCGCCATCCACAGGTAAAAGCCAACGGACTGTTGATCAACCTGCTGATGGCGGCAGCCGTCTGCGCCGTGGTCGCCAGTAACCTGGGGACGATGGTGGTGATGGCGGAAATCATGGCGCTCTGCGCCGTGTTCCTCACCGGCGGTAGCAAAGAGGGCAAACTGTGGTTTGCGCTGGGCCGTCTCGGTACGCTGCTGCTGGCAATCGCCTGCTGGCTGGTGTGGCAGCGCTACGGCACGCTGGATCTGGGGCTGCTGGATCAACGCGCTCAGCAACTGCCGCTGGGCTCCGATATCTGGCTGCTCGGCGTTATCGGCTTTGGTCTGCTGGCCGGGATTATCCCGCTACACGGTTGGGTGCCGCAGGCGCACGCCAACGCCAGCGCTCCCGCCGCCGCGCTGTTCTCGACCGTGGTGATGAAAATCGGGCTGCTGGGCATTCTCACGCTATCTCTGCTTGGCGGCAATGCGCCGCTGTGGTGGGGCGTGGCGCTGTTGGTGCTTGGGATGATCACCGCCTTTGTCGGTGGTCTGTACGCGCTGATGGAGCATAACATTCAGCGCCTGCTGGCCTATCACACGCTGGAAAATATCGGCATCATTTTGCTCGGTCTGGGCGCAGGCGTTACCGGGATTGCTCTCAATCAGCCGGTACTGATCGCGCTGGGTCTGACCGGCGGGCTCTATCATCTGCTGAACCATAGCCTGTTCAAAAGCGTGCTGTTTCTGGGCGCGGGCAGCATCTGGTTCCGTACCGGTCATCGCGACATCGAAAAACTGGGCGGTATTGGTAAACGGATGCCGGTTATTTCTATCGCCATGCTGGTCGGTCTGATGGCGATGGCGGCGCTGCCGCCGCTGAACGGCTTTGCCGGCGAGTGGGTGATTTACCAGTCCTTCTTCAAACTGGGCAACAGCGGCGCGTTTGTTGGTCGTCTGTTAGGACCGCTGCTGGCGGTTGGCCTGGCGATTACCGGCGCGCTGGCGGTGATGTGTATGGCGAAAGTGTACGGCGTGACGTTCCTTGGCGCGCCGCGCACGAAGGAAGCTGAAAACGCCAGCTGCGCGCCGATCCTGATGGGCGTCAGCGTGGTTGCGCTGGCTATCTGCTGTGTGATTGGTGGGGTTGCCGCGCCGTGGCTGTTGCCGATGATTTCCACTGCGGTACCGTTGCCGCTGGAAACCGCGCACACCACCGTATCGCAGCCGATGATCACGCTGCTGTTGGTCGCCTGTCCGCTACTGCCGTTCATCATTATGGCGATGTTCAAAGGCAACCGTCTGCCGTCGCGTTCTCGCGGCGCGGCCTGGGTGTGCGGCTACGACCATGAGCAGTCGATGGTGATTACCGCGCACGGTTTCGCCATGCCGGTGAAAGAGGCCTTTGCCCCGGTACTCAAACTGCGTAAGTGGCTCAACCCGGTATCGTTGATTCCGGGCTGGCAGAACGCGGCGGCCGCGGAGCTGTTCCGTCGTCTGGCGCTGATTGAGCTGGCGGTGCTGGTGGTGATTGTGGTTTCACGAGGAGCCTGAAAATGAGTGTGTTTTATCCGTTAATTCAGGCGCTGGTGCTATTTGCCGTTGCGCCATTGCTGTCCGGTATTACTCGCGTGGCGCGCGCCCGTCTACACAATCGCCGTGGGCCGGGCGTGTTGCAGGAGTACCGCGACATTATCAAACTGCTCGGTCGCCAGAGTATTGCGCCCGCTGATTCCGGCTGGGTTTTTCGCCTGACGCCGTTTGTGATGGTCGGCGTGATGCTGACTATCGCCACCGCGCTGCCGGTCGTCACCGTTGGATCTCCGTTGCCGCAACTGGGTGATTTAATCACCCTGATTTACCTGTTCGCCATCGCGCGCTTCTTCTTCTCTATTGCAGGCCTGGATACCGGCAGTCCGTTCACCGCGATCGGCGCCAGCCGTGAAGCGATGCTCGGCGTGCTGGTGGAGCCGATTTTGCTGCTGGGTCTGTGGGTCGCCGCGCAGGTGGCGGGTTCAACTCATATCAGCAATATCGCCGATACCATTTATCACTGGCCTGTCGCGCGCAGTATTCCGCTGATTCTGGCGCTGTGCGCCTGCGCCTTCGCCACCTTTATCGAAATGGGCAAGCTGCCGTTCGACCTGGCGGAAGCGGAGCAGGAGTTGCAGGAAGGGCCGTTGACCGAATACAGCGGTAGCGGCTTTGCGGTGCTGAAATGGGGCATCAGCCTTAAGCAACTGGTGGTGCTGCAAATGTTCGTCGGCGTGTTTCTGCCGTGGGGACAGATGGAAACCTTCAGCGCAGGCGGACTGTTGCTGGCGCTGGTGATTGCCGTCGTCAAGCTGATTGTCGGCGTACTGGTGATCGCCCTGTTTGAAAACAGCATGGCGCGACTGCGTTTTTGCGCCACTTCACGCGTGACCTGGGCCGGTTTTGGGTTTGCGTTTTTAGCCTTCGTCTCCTTGCTGGCGGCGTGATTTAAGAGAGTTTGAGCATGTCTGAAGAAAAATTAGGTCAACAATACCTTGCGGCGCTGCACCAGGCGTTTCCGGGCGTCGTGCTGGACGAAGCCTGGCAGACCAAAGATCAGCTGACTATTACGGTAAAAGTGAACTATCTGCCGGAAGTGGTGGAGTTTCTTTACTACCAGCAGGGTGGGTGGCTGTCGGTGCTGTTCGGTAATGACGAACGCCAGTTGTGCGGCCACTATGCCGTTTATTACGTGCTGTCGATGGAGCAGGGCACGAAGTGCTGGATTACCGTCCGCGTTGAAGTGGATGCCAATAAGCTGGAATTCCCATCCGTTACGCCGCGCGTACCGGCTGCCGTGTGGGGTGAGCGCGAAGTACGCGACATGTACGGTTTAATCCCGGTCGGTCTGCCGGACGAGCGCCGTCTGGTGCTGCCGGACGACTGGCCGGATGAACTCTATCCGCTGCGTAAAGACAGCATGGATTATCGTCAGCGCCCGGCGCCGACCACCGATGCGGAAACCTACGAGTTCATTAACGAGCTGGGTGACAAGAAAAATAATGTGGTGCCGATTGGCCCGCTGCACGTGACCTCCGATGAGCCGGGACACTTCCGTCTGTTTGTTGACGGCGAGAACATCATCGACGCCGACTACCGTCTGTTCTATGTCCACCGCGGTATGGAAAAACTGGCGGAAACCCGCATGGGTTATAACGAAGTCACCTTCCTGTCGGATCGCGTGTGTGGTATCTGCGGCTTCGCCCACAGCACCGCCTACACCACTTCCGTGGAAAACGCGATGGGCATTCAGGTGCCGGAACGTGCGCAGATGATCCGCGCTATTCTGCTGGAAGTGGAACGTCTGCACTCGCATCTGCTCAACCTCGGCCTGGCCTGCCACTTTACCGGCTTTGACTCCGGCTTTATGCAGTTCTTCCGCGTGCGTGAAACCTCCATGAAAATGGCAGAGATACTGACCGGGGCGCGTAAAACCTACGGCCTGAACCTGATCGGCGGGATTCGCCGCGATCTGCTCAAAGAGGACATGATCCAGACCCGTCAACTGGCGCAGCAGATGCGTCGTGACGTGCAGGAGCTGGTGGACATGCTGCTGAGCACGCCGAATATGGAACAGCGTACCGTGGGTATCGGTCGTCTGGACCCGGAAATTGCCCGCGACTTCAGTAATGTCGGCCCGATGGTGCGCGCCAGCGGTCACGCCCGCGACACCCGAGCCGACCACCCGTTTGTCGGTTACGGTCTGCTGCCGATGGAAGTACATAGCGAGCAGGGCTGCGATGTGATTTCTCGTCTGAAAGTCCGTATCAACGAAGTTTACACCTCGCTGAATATGATCGATTTCGGTCTGGATAATCTACCGGGCGGCCCGCTGATGGTGGAAGGCTTTACCTATATTCCGCACCGTTTTGCGCTCGGCTTTGCCGAAGCGCCGCGTGGCGATGATATCCACTGGAGCATGACCGGCGACAACCAGAAGCTTTACCGCTGGCGCTGTCGTGCGGCGACCTACGCCAACTGGCCGACGCTGCGCTATATGCTGCGCGGCAACACCGTCTCCGATGCGCCGCTGATTATCGGCAGCCTCGACCCTTGCTACTCCTGTACCGACCGGATGACCGTGGTCGATGTGCGTAAGAAGAAGAGCAAAGTCGTGCCGTACAAAGAACTTGAGCGCTACAGCATTGAGCGTAAAAACTCGCCGCTGAAATAAGGAATCGCCATGTTTACCTTTATCAAAAAAGTTATCAAAACCGGCACGGCGACCTCGTCTTATCCGCTGGAGCCGATTGCGGTTGATAAAAACTTCCGCGGCAAGCCGGAACATAATCCGCAGCAGTGCATCGGCTGCGCCGCCTGCGTTAATGCCTGCCCGTCGAACGCGCTGACGGTGGAAACCTTACTGGCAACCAATGAGCTGGCGTGGCAGTTCAATCTTGGCCGCTGCATCTTCTGCGGTCGCTGCGAAGAAGTTTGCCCGACGGCGGCGATCAAACTGTCGCAAGAGTACGAACTGGCAGTGTGGAAGAAAGAAGACTTCCTGCAACAGTCCCGCTTTGCGCTGTGCAATTGCCGCGTGTGCAATCGTCCTTTCGCCGTACAGAAAGAGATTGACTACGCCATTGCGCTGCTTGCGCACAACGGCGACAGCCGCGCGGAAAACCACCGCGAAAGCTTTGAGACCTGCCCGGACTGTAAGCGTCAGAAATGCCTGGTGCCGTCCGACCGTATTGAACTGACTCGCCATATGAAAGAGGTCAGCTAATGAGCAATTTATTAGGCCCGCGTGACGCCAACGGCATTCCGGTACCGATGACGGTGGATGAATCCATCGCCAGCATGAAGGCGTCTCTACTGAAAAATATTAAGCGTTCGGCATACGTTTACCGCGTGGACTGCGGCGGCTGTAACGGCTGTGAAATCGAAATCTTTGCGACGCTGTCGCCGCTGTTTGATGCCGAGCGTTTCGGCATCAAAGTAGTACCGTCGCCGCGTCATGCCGATATTCTGCTGTTTACCGGCGCGGTGACCCGCGCCATGCGCTCTCCGGCGCTGCGCGCCTGGCAGTCGGCGCCGGATCCGAAAATTTGTATCTCTTACGGCGCCTGCGGCAACAGCGGCGGCATCTTCCACGATCTCTACTGCGTGTGGGGCGGTACCGACAAAATCGTCCCGGTGGATGTGTATATTCCAGGCTGCCCGCCAACGCCTGCGGCGACGCTGTATGGCTTTGCGATGGCGCTTGGCCTGCTGGAGCAGAAAATCCACGCCCGCGCGCCGGGTGAGCTGGACGATCAGCCCGCAGAGATCCTGCATCCGGATATGGTGCAGCCGCTGCGCGTGAAGGTGGATCGCGCGGCGCGCCGGCTGGCGGGTTATCGCTATGGTCGTCAGATCGCCGATGATTACCTGACACAGTTGGGGCAGGGCGAGCAGCAAGTGGCGCGTTGGCTGGAAGCGGAAAACGATCCGCGTTTAACCGAAATTGTCACCCATCTCAATCATGTTGTTGAAGAGGCGCGTATCCGATGAGCGAACAGGTGGTGTTCAGTCAACTGAGCCGTAAGTTTATTGATGAGAACGATGCGACGCCTGCCGAGGCGCAGCAGGTTGTCTATTACAGCCTGGCGATTGGTCACCACCTGGGGGTTATCGATTGTCTGGAGGCCGCGCTCACCTGCCCATGGGATGAGTATCTGGCGTGGATCGCCACCCTGGAAGCCGGTAGCGATGCCCGGCGTAAAATGGAAGGCGTGCCGAAGTATGGCGAGATCGTCATCGATTTCAACCATGTGCAAATGCTGGCGCGCGCGTTTGATGAGGCGCGCGCCGCGCAGACCCCGCAGCAGCAAGAATGGAGCAAACTGATGCTCAGTATGCTGCATGACATTCATCAGGAAAGCGCCATCTACCTGATGGTGAGGAGGCTTCGTGACTGACGTTTTACTCTGTGTCGGCAACAGCATGATGGGCGACGACGGCGCAGGCCCGTTACTGGCGGAAATGTGCGCGGCGCAGCCGAAGGGTAATTGGGTGGTGATTGATGGCGGCAGCGCGCCGGAAAACGACATTGTGGCGATTCGCGAACTGCGCCCGCAGCGTCTGTTGATTGTCGACGCCACCGACATGGGGCTTAATCCGGGCGAGATCCGCATTATCGATCCGGATGATATCGCCGAAATGTTTATGATGACCACCCACAATATGCCGCTCAACTACCTGGTCGATCAGCTGAAAGAGGATGTCGGCGAGGTGATTTTTGTTGGTATTCAGCCGGATATCGTCGGGTTTTATTATCCGATGACTCAACCGATTAAGGACGCGGTAAACATCGTCTATCAGCGCCTGGAAGGCTGGCAGGGAAACGGCGGATTTGCCGCGCTGGAAGCGCCGGAGGCGTAAAATGCGCACATATTTAGGGAGAATTTGTGTTACACGGCAAAGGCGGTAAGAAGGACGTGAAGATTATCGTATGGAGCGGACTGCTATTTTTCTGCATCGCCGCACGCGCACTGGCCACCGGTTTTGTCGGTTACCTGCCGATGAGCGACGGTGAATATGCGCAAAAGCGTGCGCTGAAGCCGCTGTTGACCCTGCCTTATTCTGTATCGCCTGACCAGACCTGGCATTTTCGCCAGGTCGGAGTCAGTGGCGTGACGCTACTGCCGGAGCCGAAAAAAGATAACGAATGGCGGATTAGCGGAAAAGACAGAGCCGGTAATTCGTGGGTTGTCCCGGTGGGAATGCTGATTAATTTGGCGGGTAATGCGCAATTTTATCGCGCTGACCTCGATCGTAACGGCATTCAGGATCTGGTTATCTGGTTGGGCAATCCTGGGTTGGGCCTGGCGCCGAGCGCGCAATACATCATTTTCACCTTTCTCAAGAATGGCCGCCCCTGCGTCTTTGAACCGTGGGGGTTTTATACCGCCACCGATACTGGCGTCGATGATTTGCTTGATTTACAGGGCAATGGGCGCACGCAACTGTTGGATATGCAGTTTGACTCAGGCTACTGGATAACCAATTTATATCAGGTGAAGGACGCCCGCTGGCAGCGCGTACACGGCTGGTTTGGCCGGTTGAGTTATCCGGCGCTGACCCGTTTTAATCACTATCCTGGCCGTAAATTAATTATCAAACCTATTGCCGGAAGGAATCCGCAAACGGACGATCTTTCCCTTACGCAGCGCTGTTTAATACGCGGTAACGTATTGCCAGGCGTTAATCAGGATTGATGCCAGTTGCGGTGCAGAGTTGGCTGGCTATCACTGCAAATTTTGACCACCACTGGCGACATTACGTGTCATCGACACTTGTGACGATGACACGTAAATGCTCACGAAAATAGAAATAATATTCTTAAATAACAATGAAATAAAAATTGGCACGATTCGTGTATATATCGGCACATCATCTGTTATTGCTGGAGAATTTGATGAACCGTTTCATCATTGCAGACGCGAGTAAGTGCATTGGTTGCCGTACCTGTGAAGTGGCTTGCGTCGTATCCCATCAGGAAAATCAGGATTGCGCATCGCTGATCCCTGAAACCTTTTTACCTCGTATCCATGTCATCAAAGGCGTGAATGTTTCCACGGCAACGCTGTGTCGCCAGTGTGAAGACGCGCCGTGCGCCAACGTTTGCCCGAATGGCGCCATCAGCCGTGACAAAGGCTTTGTTCATGTGATGCAGGAACGCTGCATTGGCTGTAAAACTTGCGTAGTGGCATGTCCTTACGGCGCCATGGAAGTGGTGGTACGTCCGGTGGTTCGCAATAGCGGCGCGGGGCTGAACGTGCGTGCCGAAAAAGCCGAAGCCAACAAGTGCGATCTGTGTCACCACCGTGAAGCCGGTCCGGCCTGTATGGCCGCTTGCCCAACGCACGCCCTCATCTGCGTGGACCGCAATAAGCTCGAACAGCTAAGCGCGGAAAAACGCCGTCGTGCGGCGCTGGATTCAACGGCATCGCTGCTTTTCTGATTTCTGCGATTGCGCGTAGAATACGCCACAAAGCATTGCCGGATGGCGGCATCAATGCCTTATCCGGTCTACGATCCGTGCGGTTGTAGGCCTGATAAGCGTCGCGCCATCAGGCATCCGGGTTCGATGATGGCGGGAAAATAAGATGGCGATAGACACACCTTCCGGCGTACAGCTACGCATTCGGGGCAAAGTACAGGGCGTCGGTTTTCGTCCTTTTGTCTGGCAGCTGGCGCAGCAGTTGCGATTACACGGCGACGTGTGTAATGACGGCGACGGCGTCGTCGTTCGGCTGCTGGAAGAGCCGTCGCAATTTATTGCCGCGCTCTATCAGGATTGCCCGCCGCTGGCGCGCATTGACAGCGTTGAACACGCGTCGTTGGTATGGGAGCGCGCACCGACGGATTTCACCATTCGTCAGAGCGCAGGCGGTGCGATGAACACGCAAATCGTGCCGGATGCGGCGACCTGCCCGGCATGTCTTGCCGAGATGAATACCCCAGGCGAGCGGCGCTACCGTTATCCTTTCATCAATTGCACCCACTGCGGACCACGCTTCACCATTATTCGCGCTATGCCCTATGACCGGCCATTTACGGTGATGGCGGCGTTTCCCTTGTGTCCGGAATGCGACAGCGAATACCGCGATCCGTACGATCGCCGTTTTCATGCCCAGCCCGTTGCCTGTCCGTCATGCGGGCCGCATCTTGAGTGGCGGAGCCAACATGAACGAGCGGAAAAAGAGGCGGCTTTGCAGGCGGCGGTCGCCCAACTGAACGCCGGAGGCATTATTGCCGTTAAAGGGCTGGGTGGTTTTCATCTGGCCTGCGATGCGCGCAACGCTAACGCAGTGGCGATGCTGCGGGCGCGTAAACATCGTCCGGCGAAACCATTGGCGGTGATGTTGCCCACGGCGCAAATGCTGCCGACCGCGGCGCGTTCGCTGCTGACCACGCCAGCGGCCCCGATTGTACTGGTGGATAAGCAGTATGTACCTTCGCTGAGTGAGGGCATCGCGCCAGGACTTACGGAGGTGGGTGTGATGCTGCCAGCCAACCCATTGCAACACCTCTTGTTGCAGGAGCTCAATTACCCGCTGGTGATGACATCCGGCAACCTGAGCGGCAAACCGCCCGCCATCACCAACGAACAGGCGCTGGACGATTTACACGATATTGCCGATGGTTTTCTGTTGCACAATCGCGACATTGTACAGCGCATGGACGACTCTGTCGTACGCGACAGCGGCGAAATGCTGCGTCGTTCGCGGGGATACGTGCCGGACGCGATTGCGTTGCCGCCCGGATTTCGCGATGTGCCGCCGATGCTTTGTCTGGGCGCGGATCTGAAAAACACGTTCTGTCTGGTACGCGGCGAACAGGCGGTTGTCAGCCAACATTTAGGCGATCTCAGCGATGACGGTATCCAGGCGCAGTGGCGCGAGGCATTGCGTCTGATCCAGTCAATCTACGATTTTACGCCAGAGCGTATCGTCTGTGATGCGCATCCGGGCTATGTTTCCAGTCAGTGGGCCAGTGAGATGCGTCTGCCGACAGAGACGGTGTTACACCATCATGCCCATGCGGCGGCTTGCCTGGCCGAGCATGGTTGGCCGCTGGACGGTGGAGAAGTGATTGCCCTGACGGTAGACGGTATCGGCATGGGTGAGAATGGCGCGCTATGGGGCGGAGAATGTCTGCGGGTCAATTATCGCGAGTGCGAACATTTAGGCGGTTTACCCGCCGTGGCGCTGCCGGGAGGCGATCTGGCTGCCAAACAGCCGTGGCGTAATCTGTTAGCGCAGTGCCTGCGCTTTGTGCCGGACTGGCAGGATTATCCGGAGACAGCGGGGCTGCAACAGCAAAACTGGAATGTCCTGGCGCGTGCCATTGAGCGCGGCGTCAATGCCCCGTTGGCCTCTTCTTGCGGGAGGTTGTTCGACGCGGTGGCTGCCGCGCTTCGCTGCGCGCCAGCATCGCTTAGCTATGAGGGCGAGGCCGCCTGCGCGCTGGAGGCGCTGGCCTCTCAATGCGCTAACGTTGAGCATCCGGTAACGATGCCGCTTAACGGCGCTCAACTGAACGTCGCCGTTTTCTGGCGGCAATGGTTGAACTGGCAGGCCACGCCCGCGCAACGCGCCTGGGCTTTTCATGATGCGCTGGCGTGCGGGTTTGCCACGCTAATGCGCCAACAGGCTACGGCGCGGGGGATAACCACTCTGGTCTTCAGCGGCGGGGTGATACACAACCGCTTACTGCGCGCGCGTCTTGCCTTTTATCTTTCTGATTTTAAATTGTTATTTCCGCAGCGGTTACCGGCGGGCGACGGCGGACTGTCGTTTGGACAGGGCGTGATTGCCGCAGCGCGAGCGTTAAGTGAAGTGTAGGGTACCGGATGGCGGCTGCGCCTTATCCGGCCTGTAAACAGATGCTCACTCGTAGGCCGGATAAGACGCGAAGCGGCGCCATCCGGCATCACAGGCTTATACGGACAACGTTTTTAGCAGTGCAAAGGCCTCTTTCATGCGGTCTTCACTCACCACAAAGGCGCGTAGTTGGCCTTCTCCGCTCATGCCTTTGGCAATCATACCGTCAGATTCTGCGGTAATCTGCCAGCTCAAATCGCGGCGCTGAGTTTCTCCCGCCAGATGCAGCGGCAGTTCCGGCGTTTTGACTTTGACCAGCATCGCCGGTAGCTTCAGCGGCGCGTTGCCGCCGAGCAGATTTTTCGCCAGGTACATCGCGCTTAACTGGATCGGTTGCAGGAAGGGCAGCACCTGACCGTTGATCTCTGCGCAATCGCCGATCGCATAAATATCCGGGTGACTGGTCTGTAGATAGCTATCCACGCAGACGCCGCGGTTGACGGCTACCCCGGCGCGGCGCGCCAGAGCGGTTTCCGGGCGTAAGCCGGTGGCGGCAATCACCGCATCGACCTCAATACTATGCTGGCTTACCAGCGTAGCGCGGATACCGGCTTCGGTTTTCTCCAGTTTTTGCAACTGCGATTTCAGCAGCAGATGCACCCCCATATCGGTCAGGTGATGCTGTAAGCGACTGCTCACTTCCGGTGGCATCAGTGAGGCGAGAAGGCTGGCGGCGTTATCCATCAGCGTTACCGTTTTCCCGGCGCGGCAGAAATCCATCGCTAATTCACTGCCAATGAGACCGCCGCCGACAATCAGCACTCGCTGCGCGTCGCGCAGTGGTGTCTCACAGGCGCGGTACTCCTGCTGGCTATTCAAAGTAAGCATTAACTCACGTCCTGCAATCGGCGGCACAAAGGCTGTCGCCCCGGTCGCCAGTACCAGCTTGTCGTACTGCCACTGCTTATCCTGACTTTTCACCACATGGGCATCGGCATCAATGTCAGCAACCCAGGTATGCGGGAACAGTCGTAGATTAAACTGTTCAGCAAATTCCCCCGCTAACTGACGGGTGAGATCATCGGCGCGCTGCGACTGGCTGATAACGTGGCTGAGATCGGGCTTGTTGTACTCATCCATGCTGTCCGCCGCAATCAGAGTTAACGGCACATGCGCATCTTGTTTACGGATATTTTTGACGAGCTGGCGGGCGGCGAAGCCCGACCCAATAATGATGATCCCCCGACTCATTTTGCCTCCGTCGCCAGTACGTCGAACACGTCTTTACCTAATGAACATTCCGGGCACAGGAAGTTATCCGGCACGTCGCTCCACGGCGTACCCGGCGCGACATCCTGCAACGGCTCCCCCTGCGCAGGGTCGTAAATCCACTGGCATACGCTGCATTGCATTTTGGGGCCGAGGTCTGCGGCGGCGCAGGTTGTGGTTTCTTCGACTGGCGCGGTTTTCTGTGTGGTTTCCGGCAGCGGAGCAAGCGCCCACTGACGCGCGATGTCGCGACCGTGCTGACGGCACAACTCCAGCGCATCCAGATCCGGACGCCATTTCGCTTTCAGACTCAGGGACATTTCAAAACCGGCATCCTGTAAGCGCGTGGACAGTCGATCCACCGCGCCGCCGCTCCAGCCATGAGAACCGAAGGCGCTGGCGCGTTTGTTGCGAAAGCGCAGGCCGGTCATCTCTTCCACCAGACCAGCGATTTTCGGCATCATCACGTTGTTCATGGTAGAAGTGCCGACCAGCACGCCTTTCGAACGGAAGACATTGGTCAATATTTCATTTTTATCGCTGCGGGCGACGTTAAAGATTTTGACCGCCACGTTGGGGTCCACTTCGTTGATACCCTGCGCGATGGCATCTGCCATCATGCGAGTATTGTTCGACATGGTATCGTAGAAAATAGTGATACGATCTTCCTGATAATCTGCCGCCCATTTCAGATACAGTTCCACGATTTGCGTTGGGTTGTCGCGCCATACCACGCCGTGTGAGGTCGCAATCATATCCACCGGCAGGTTGAAGCCGAGGATTTCGGTAATTTTTGGCGTTACCAGACGGCTGAACGGCGTCAGGATATTGGCGTAGTAGCGCTGGCATTGTTCAAACAGTTCAGTTTGGTCCACTTCATCATTGAACAGGCGCTCGTCGCAGTAGTGCTGACCAAAGGCGTCGTTGCTGAATAACACCGCGTCGCCGGTCATATAGGTCATCATGCTGTCCGGCCAGTGCAGCATCGGCGTTTCCACGAAGATCAACTGCTTGCCGTTGCCGATATCCAGCGTATCGCCGGTTTTCACCACCTTAAAATTCCATTCCGGGTGATGGTGATGGCCGTTGATAGAGTCAATGGCGTTGGCGGTACAGTAGATAGGCGTGTCCGGGATCTGCGCCATCAGTTCGGTCAGCGCGCCTGCATGGTCTTCTTCGGCATGGTTAATGATGATGTAGTCGATGTCCGCGAGGTCGATTTCACTGCGCAGATTTTGCACAAACTCACGGCTAAACTTATGATCGACGGTATCGATCAGCACATTCTTTTCTTCACGAATGAGATAGCTGTTATAGCTGCTGCCGCGCAGCGTTTTGTATTCAGTGCCGTGAAAATCACGTACTTCCCAGTCGCGTTGGCCAACCCAATGAATATTATTTTTAACCAGAATAGACATAACCACCTCAATTCATTCAACGTTTACAAAAAGTTGTTTTGCTTATTGCAGGTAGTGTGCCAACTTTACATCTTATTGATTTATATGAAATTATAATAATTTTGTATTTTTGGTATAGTCAAAAAGACTATAAGTGATGCTGTCAATATGACACTATAGATTGTCAAAATGACAATGAGGTAACCATGAGTTTTTCCGTGGAGGTATTGGCGGGCATCGCCATTGAGTTACAACGCGGCATTGGGCATCAGGATCGTTTTCAGCGGCTGATTACTACGCTGCGTCAGGTGCTGGCGTGCGACGCCTCGGCGCTGCTGCGCTATGAATCACGACAATTTATTCCACTGGCGATTGATGGCCTGGCGCAGGACGTCCTCGGCAGACGTTTTACCCTGGAAGGGCATCCGCGCCTGGAAGCCATCGCCCGCGCGGGGGACGTGGTGCGTTTTCCGGCTGATAGCGATTTGCCCGATCCGTATGACGGGTTAATTCCCGGACAGGAAAGCCTGAAAGTCCACGCCTGTGTTGGTCTGCCGCTGTTTGCCGGACAGAACCTCATCGGTGCGCTGACCCTTGATGCTATGACGCCGGAGCAGTTCGAGGTATTTAGCGATGAAGAGCTACGGCTTGTCGCCGCGCTGGCCGCCGGGGCATTGAGTAATGCGCTGTTAATTGAACAACTGGAAAGCCAGAACATGCTGCCGGGGTCGTCAGGCGTGTTTGAACCGATAAAAGAGACGCACATGATCGGCCTGTCGCCGGCGATGACGCAGTTGAAAAAAGAGATCGAGATTGTGGCGGGCTCCGATCTTAACGTGCTGATCGGCGGTGAAACGGGGACCGGTAAAGAGCTGGTGGCGAAAGCTATTCACCAGGGCTCCCCCAGAGCGGTCAATCCGCTGGTCTATCTCAACTGCGCCGCGCTGCCGGAAAGCGTGGCGGAGAGCGAGTTGTTTGGTCATGTAAAAGGGGCTTTTACCGGGGCTATCAGTAATCGTAGCGGTAAGTTCGAAATGGCGGATAACGGTACGCTGTTTCTGGATGAGATTGGCGAACTGTCGCTGGCGCTACAGGCCAAGCTACTTCGCGTGTTGCAGTATGGCGATATTCAGCGCGTCGGCGACGATCGTAGCCTGCGCGTGGATGTGCGGGTGTTGGCGGCAACCAACCGTGACCTGCGTGAAGAGGTGCTGGCAGGGCGTTTTCGCGCCGATCTGTTCCATCGCCTGAGCGTTTTCCCGCTCTTTGTGCCGCCGCTGCGCGAGCGCGGCGATGATGTGGTGCTGCTGGCGGGCTATTTTTGCGAGCAGTGCCGACTGCGGCTGGGGCTGTCCCGCGTGGTGCTGAGTCCCGACGCGCGCCGCCATTTGCTCAACTATGGCTGGCCGGGCAACGTCCGGGAGCTGGAACATGCCATTCACCGTGCGGTTGTACTGGCGAGAGCGACCCGGGCAGGGGATGAGGTGATACTGGAGGCGCAGCATTTTGCCTTGTCAGAGGACGTTTTACCCGCGCCGCCTGCGGAAAGCTTTCTGGCGCTGCCGACTTGCCGCAATTTGCGCGAATCGACGGAGAACTTCCAGCGAGAGATGATTCGCCAGGCGCTGGCGCAAAATAATCATAACTGGGCGGCCAGCGCGCGGGCGCTGGAAACCGACGTCGCCAACCTGCATCGGCTGGCGAAACGTCTGGGACTGAAGGATTAGATAATCCCCGCCTGGTAGAAATCCTGTAGGTTAATGGCGCCGGTGAGTTTGCCGTTTTCATCGACCACTGGCGCGGCGGTAATTTTGCGTTTCATCAGGAGCTCTTTGGCGTCAATGGCGCGGCTTTGCGCCTGGAGCGTAATACCGTTGGGCGTCATGGCTTCGCTTACCGGCGTGGTGAGCGCGCCGCCGCCTACCAGCCAGCGACGCAGGTCGCCGTCGGTAAAGACGCCTTTCACAACATGTTGCTCATCGCAAACCGCCACCAGCCCCAGCCCGGTACGGCTAAGTTCCAGCATGGCATCCATCACGCTGGTGGCGAGCATCACCTGCGGTATTGCATCGCCCTGGCGCATCAGGTGATGCACATTATTGAGCAAACGCGCGCCCAGTGCGCCAGCCGGATGCGAACGGGCGAAATCTTCTTCGTTAAAACCGCGCGCCTGCATGACCGCCATCGCCAGCGCATCGCCCATCATCAGCGTATTGACGGTACTGGATGTCGGCGCCAGATGCATCGGACAGGCTTCACGCTCGACGGAAATATCCAGAACGGCTTTTGCCGCTCGCCCCAGCGGAGAGTGAGGTTTACCGGTCATCGCCAGCAGCGCGACGGATTTATCTTCCAGACGCGGGATGATGAGGTCGAGTTCTTTTGCGCCGCCGGAATAGGAGATAAATAACATCACGTCGCGGCTTTCAATCATCCCCAGATCGCCATGCAGTGCTTCCGCCGGATGAACAAAAAAAGCGGGAGTACCGGTACTGGCAAGCGTCGCGGCGATTTTTTTACCAATATGACCTGACTTGCCAATGCCGGAAACGATCACTTTGCCTTCACAGTGAATAATGATATTGGCGGCGCGGACAAAATCATCGCCCAGACGCTCCGGCAGACGGCTGGCTTCCTGTAGCTCCAGCATTAAGGTCTGACGGCCCGCGTTTAGTAGTGCATCACTCATTGCTTTCTCCGGTTATGATTACTTCAATCCCTTTTGCTTCCAGCGCCTGACGAAATGCCGGATCGATCCCCGCGTCCGTGATCAGTTTGTCGACGGTTTCCAGACTGCACACCACATTGGGGCTTTTACGACCAAATTTTGAGGAGTCCGCCATCAGAATCACCTCGCGTGCTGCATTGCACATTGCGTTACTGACGGTGTAAACCTCATTGAACGTGGTCACACCGACGTTCAGGTCAATACCGTCAGTTCCCATGAAAAGTTTATCAAAGCTGAATTGCTCAAAGGCGTTTTCCGCCAGTTGACCGTGAAACGACGCCGATTTTTTACGGAAGGTGCCGCCGGGCATCAGGATAGTTTGTTCGTTGTCCAGTTCCGATAGCGCGTTAACAATATGGAGGCTGTTGGTCATCACCGTGATGTTGCTAAAACGCGAAAGCAACGGCACCATCTGTAACACGGTACTTCCGGCGTCCAGAATAATGGAATCGCCATCATGGATATATTTCACAGCGGCTGCGGCTATCAGCGCTTTTTTGTGGGTGTTGATAAGCGTTTTGTGATCAATAGGCGGATCGGACTCTTCTTTATTCAACACCACGCCGCCATAGGTGCGGATGACGGTTCCGGCATTTTCCAGAATGACCAGATCTTTACGGATAGTGGTGCCTGTCGTGTCAAAGTACTGGGCCAGTTCTTCAACCGAGCATTTTCCCTGTTTTTGCAGGTGCTCCAGAATCGCGGCCTGACGCTGACGAGGTTTCATAGGCGTGATTACCCTGACTTATGTATTTACCCGTCATACTTCACGCTGCATGTGCGTTGGCTTTCCTCGCTCACCCCGGTCACGTACTGATGTACGCTCCTGGGATTCGCTGCGTCGCCGCCTTCCTGCAACTCGAATTATTTAGGGTATTGGTTGCAAAATGATAATTTCGCAAGCTATACGCATTCACAACGAAATTACCCATGTTTCAGTTTAAGCGCCAATGATAGTGCATTCTGCGCGAGCGAATCATGGGGAAAGATCACATCAGGCTGTAATTCATGCAAATGTTTTCCTTGCATTGCGGCAATTTTAACCGGTCTGGCGAATACCGTAAGGCCTTTCATCAATAAAGTGTCCGTCACCCGCTGCTGTTCATCCAGCGCCACGGCAACCACCACCCGGGGCTTAAAACGCCCGCCGGAGCGCCCGACGCCGACCCGCCCCTGTTGGCTAAGTTTATCGAAAGCCCGATTAAAGCGGGAAATCTGCCAGCCGCCCAGCGCCAGCTGCGCACACCAGGCGATAACGGCGACGGTAATCAGAGTGGAAACCATAATGTGCTCCTGTTGGTTTGCCTGATGGCGGCGTAACCGTCTTATCCGGCCTACGGCGCCATCCGGCAATTCACGGTCAGAACATCACTTGACCGCCGGTTACGTTGATCGACTGCCCGGTGCAATAAGACGCTTTCGGGCTGGCATAAAATAGCAGCATGTTCAGCACATCCTGATAATCACACCCGCGTTTGAGCGGTACTTTATCAATGTAATACTGTTCCACCTCGTCGGGCTTAATGCCCAGTTTAGTGGCGTATTGCGGCAGCAGTGACTGGAACATCGGCGATTTCAACAGGTTGCCGAGCATCAACGAGTGTACGGTAATGCCGTATTCCGCCAGATCCAGCGCCAGAGACTGGGTTAACCCCACGCCGCCGAATTTCGCCGCGCTGTAGCCGGAGTTGTGTTTACTGCCCACTTTGCCGGATTTAGAGTTAATCTGAATAATGCGCCCCTGAATGCCGTCGCGGATCATCAGGCGGGAAAACTCACGGGCGCAGAGGAAATAGCCTACCAGATTCACCTGTAGCGAGCGGTCAAAATCGCCCAACTGGAAATCGCTGATAAACGCCGCTTTGGCGATACCCGCGCTGTAAACCAGCAGATCGACGCGCCCGAAAATCTCGTCTACGCCGCGGGAAAGCGCCAGCACGCTCTGCTCGCTGGTGGCGTCGGCGCCAAAACCGTACGCCATACCTTCGCCAAAATCGGCGTTAATTTCCTGGGCGACATTCGCGGCTTTATCGCTTTGAATATCAACGACCGCCACGCGGTATCCTTCTTCTGCAAGCCCACGGCAAAGGAATGCCCCCAGGGTCTGGCCTCCGCCAATGACAACGGCAACTTGATTCATGTTTTTTCTCCTTAAGCGACAAACGTCAAAATACAGCCCGGCGCGATATCGTCCGGTACAGGCCCCGCAACGTGTACGGTGCCGGGAAATTCCGCTTCACGCAGACCATCGAAGCGCAAAGTGATATGCCCCAGTTCACGCAGGTTTTGCTCGGCTACGCTGCCGACCGCCGTGACCGGATAGCAATGTTGGCCCAATTCACACCGAGCGCCAGGCTGCAGCGCGCCGGTCAGTTCGCCATGACAATGGATGAAGCAAAATTCTTCGATATCCGCCGGCGCGCCTTCCCGAAACGTAATCAGCATCTGTTCGCCGAGCGCCTCCTTCGCGCTCTGGCCGATACGGGTGATGGTGGTTTGATAAATCACGCTCATGTCTGAACCTCTTATTGATAGATAAAGCCGGAAACAAACCAGGCGATAAGTACCGTGGGCGCGCCAGTCAGGAAGCGTCCGACCAGCACAGAAGGTACGCCGACGCGAACGGTGTCTTGTTTCGCTTCCGCCAGTGACAGGCCGACCGGGATAAAGTCGCAGGCCGCCTGCGCGTTAATCGCGAACAGGGCGGGAAGCGCCAGATGCGGGGGGATATTGCCCAGGCCTATCTGAACGCCGATCAGAACGCCAATAACCTGAGCGATAACCGCGCCAGGGCCGAGAAAGGGCGACAGCAGCGGGAAAGAGCAGATCAATGCCAGCGTCACCAGCCCCAGTGGATGGCTGGCTAATGGCGCCAGGCCGTGGGCGATCCAGTCGCCAAGACCTGAGGCCATAATGATGCCGATCAGCGCCGAAACGAACGCCATAAACGGCAGGATTGTTTTCAGGACCGTATCAATGGTGTCGCGACCGGACTGGAACAGTACCGCCACGGCGGAGCCCATTCCCATACCGACTTTTGCCAGCAGCCCGTCGCTCTGCTCGGTGATTTTTTTGCTGGTGTCGTAGTCACGTCCTAATGTCGTTTTGGCAGGCTGGGGACTGGCAGGCGTTTCGCCGACAAGAGTAATGTTTTCTTCTTTTACGCCGGAGACATAAATATCCTCAACAATATACTGCGCCAGTGGGCCGGACTTACCCGTCGAGTGAATATTAATGGTTGGAATCCGGCGTTTCGGATAGATACCGCAGCGCAGCGTACCGCCGCAGTCGATAATGGCCGCGCCGATTTCCGCTTCCGGCGGTTCGCCTTCTTTAAAGCCGTCCACCGCTTGCCAGCCTGTTAGTTGCGCCAGTTTGTCGACGATCGCCGGGCGCGTACCGGCTGTGATATAGACGATCTTTTTGCCTGGCGTAACGTCCAGTTCAAGCGGGCCGCCCCAGCCGCCGGCGCCTTTCTCAATACGAACCCGTGTCATGATACCGCTCCTGTCAGATGAACTTTCTGCTCAAGTTGAATCCCCATTTTTTTCTCAAAAATAGCGGTGGTGAGATCGGTGACCCAACCGCGGAAGAAGTTCGTCACCAGACCTACCAGCAGATAGCTCACCGCGAGCGGGCCGAGAGGAAGCCCTAACGTGGTGAGTCCGCTGGCGATACCCAGATAAACAAACAGTTCGCCGGGATTGATATGCGGAAACAGACCGTTCATGGAGTGACAGCTATAGGAGGCCGCCGCGTAATAGCTCGGCTTGTACTTCTCCGGCATAAAGCGTCCCAGGCTCAGGGTCATCGGATTACAAAAAACAAACGTTCCGATAAACGGTAAAAGCAGGTAGCGGGATAGCGGATTTCCGGCGCAGCGTTGGGCAAAACGCTCAATACGCTGCTGGCCGATAAAATTGATGAGCGCATTCATGATAACCAGCAGGCTTATCAGTAGCGGAAGAATACCTGTCACCATACCGGTAAACACCTCTCCGCCTTTCTGGAATAACCCGATGAACCACTCCGCACCATGTGTAATGGTTTCGATCATTGTTCTCTCCTGTAGGGTTTTTAGTTTTCTTGCTAATTTCCTGTTCATTGTAATCATGTTGAAAGATTCAAAAGTGTTATTGTGATCGCAAAATAAAAGAAAAATATTTTAAGTTGAAAGATTGTGGGGGCGAGGGAGAGGATACAAACTGAAAAGAGGAGAAAGGTGATTTATTCTCTTGTGCCGCTTCCTTGTGCGGCGGGGGATGCTTTACCATACTTCTCCCTGGCTGAATTTGTTTAATGGATGTCTCATGTTCAAGCGTCGTTATGTAGCGTTACTTCCACTTTGCGTATTGCTTGCTGCCTGTAGCAGCACGCCAAAATCTTCCGAGACTCGAGCGACGACTGGCACGTCTTCCGGCGGCTTCCTGCTTGAGCCGCAGCATAACGTCATGCAAATGGGCGGCGACTTCGCCAACAACCCTAATGCGCAGCAGTTCATTGATAAAATGGTCAGTAAACACGGTTTCGACCGTCAGCAGCTGCAGGAGATCCTCTCGCAGTCTAAAAGACTGGATTACGTCCTGCGTCTGATGGACAGACAAGCGCCGACCACTCAGCCGCCCGCCGGACCAAATGGCGCCTGGCTGCGCTACCGCAAACAATTTATTACGCCGGATAACGTGCAAAACGGCGTCGCGTTCTGGAATCAGTATGAAGACGCGCTGAACCGCGCCTGGCAGGTATACGGCGTACCGCCGGAAATCATCGTGGGGATTATCGGCGTGGAAACCCGCTGGGGACGTATCATGGGGAAAACGCGGATTCTGGACGCGCTGGCGACGCTGTCATTTAACTATCCGCGCCGGGCGGAATATTTCTCCGGCGAGCTGGAAACCTTCCTGCTCATGGCGCGCGATGAGCAAGACGATCCGCTCAATCTGAAAGGTTCCTTTGCGGGCGCGATGGGCTACGGCCAGTTTATGCCGTCTTCCTATAAAGAATATGCGGTCGATTTCAATGGCGATGGGCACATTAACTTGTGGGATCCGGTAGATGCCATCGGCAGTGTGGCGAACTACTTCAAGGCGCATGGTTGGGTGAAAGGCGATACGGTTGCGGTGCCAGCGAATGGTCAGGCGCCGGGACTGGCGAATGGTTTCAAAACAAAATACAGCCTCTCTCAGCTTGCCGCCGCAGGCTTAACGCCGCAGCAATCGTTGGGCAATCATCAGGAAGTCAGCCTGCTGCGTCTGGATATCGGTACGGGCTACCAGTACTGGTACGGCCTGCCGAACTTCTACACCATTACCCGATATAACCACAGCACGCATTATGCGATGGCGGTTTGGCAACTGGGCCAGGCGGTAGCGCTGGCGCGGGTGCGCTAATTTACGCTTAGGGAGGGGAGCACCCCCTCCGCTATTATTATGGTTTTTTGGGCTGATTCTCTGCCTGCAAGTGGGATATCTTCTTTGATAGTGCCAGACTATATCCCAGACATCCCAGGCCTAAGATAATTTGACCGCCGTCATACGGTTCAAAATAGCCTGACGACAATATATTCAGTACTCCCATTCCTAATGAACATACTCCACCCACAATTAACCACAGCCGTAGTTGACAGGTTTGTTTCAGTTTGTGCTGTGTGCTTTCCGTTTTTTTGAGTGACATCCTTGCTTTCTCTCCGTGCGTGTAAATTTAGCGACATGGTACTGCTATTTAGTCATGTGCTACCTCATTTCATTCTGCATAAATAACCTGCTGGCATTTTTTCGGAATCCGACTCGTAAAATCGACTGCTCGTCCCCATCTCTGGTGAGAAAGTGCTATCTTGTGCGGCAGGATTTCTAACTGACAGAGGTCATGATGACTGACAGTGAACTGATGCGGCTTAGCGAGCAGGTCGGGCTGGCGTTAAAAGCGCGCGGGGCGACCGTAACGACAGCAGAGTCCTGTACCGGCGGCTGGCTGGCGAAAGCCATTACCGACATCGCCGGAAGCTCCGCCTGGTTTGAACGCGGCTTTGTCACCTATAGTAATGAAGCCAAAGCGCAGATGATTGGCGTGCGTGAAGAGACTCTGGCGCAGCATGGCGCGGTCAGCGAACCCGTAGTGGTCGAAATGGCGATCGGGGCGCTGAAGGCCGCTCGCGCCGATTTTGCTGTCGCTATTAGCGGGATTGCCGGGCCGGATGGCGGCAGTGAAGAAAAGCCGGTTGGTACGGTGTGGTTTGCTTTCGCCAGCGTCAGCGGAGAAGGGATTACGCGTCGGGAATGCTTCAGCGGCGACCGTGAATCGGTGCGTCGACAGGCGACGACGTACGCGCTACAAACCCTGTGGCAACAATTTCTACAAAACACTTGATACTGTATGAGCATACAGTATAATTGCTTCAACAGTACGAATTCACTATCCGGTTCAATACCAAGTTGCATGACAGGAGTAATAATGGCTATCGACGAAAACAAACAGAAAGCGTTGGCGGCAGCACTGGGCCAAATTGAAAAGCAATTTGGTAAAGGCTCCATCATGCGTCTGGGTGAAGACCGTTCTATGGATGTGGAAACTATCTCCACCGGTTCGCTTTCACTGGATATCGCACTCGGTGCGGGCGGTCTGCCGATGGGGCGTATCGTCGAAATTTACGGGCCGGAATCTTCCGGTAAAACGACCCTGACGCTACAGGTGATTGCCGCTGCGCAGCGTGAAGGTAAAACCTGTGCGTTTATCGATGCGGAACACGCGCTTGACCCTGTTTACGCACGCAAGCTGGGCGTCGATATCGATAACCTGCTCTGCTCTCAGCCGGATACCGGCGAGCAGGCGCTGGAAATCTGTGACGCGCTGGCGCGTTCAGGCGCGGTGGACGTCATTGTGGTCGACTCCGTAGCGGCGCTAACGCCGAAAGCGGAAATCGAAGGCGAAATTGGCGACTCTCACATGGGCCTCGCGGCGCGTATGATGAGCCAGGCGATGCGTAAGCTGGCGGGGAACCTGAAACAGTCCAACACGCTGTTGATTTTCATCAACCAGATCCGTATGAAGATTGGCGTGATGTTCGGTAACCCGGAAACCACCACCGGCGGTAACGCGCTGAAATTCTACGCCTCTGTTCGTCTTGATATCCGTCGTATTGGCGCGGTGAAAGAGGGCGATAATGTCGTGGGTAGCGAAACGCGTGTGAAAGTGGTGAAAAACAAAATCGCCGCGCCGTTTAAGCAGGCCGAGTTCCAGATCCTCTACGGTGAAGGCATCAACTTCTATGGCGAACTGGTTGACCTGGGCGTGAAAGAGAAGCTGATCGAGAAAGCGGGCGCATGGTACAGCTACAACGGCGAGAAGATCGGCCAGGGCAAAGCGAACGCGACTACCTGGCTGAAAGAGAACCCGGCGACAGCGAAAGAGATCGAGAAAAGGGTTCGTGAATTACTGTTGAGTAATCAGAATGCCACGCCCGATTTCGCCGTTGACGATAGCGAAGGCGTTGCAGAAACCAACGAAGATTTTTAATCATCAGGTGATGGTGGGTCGGACAAAACGAAGCCGCCATTCAGCAAAACGTTAAATTACCATCAAGGGCTGCATTTATGCGGCCCTTTTGGCATTTCTCCCTGTTAAGGTTTTTTATGAGTGAACCCACATCGCGCCGTCCCGCTTATGCTCGTCTCCTTGATCGTGCGGTACGTATTCTTGCTGTCCGCGATCACAGCGAGCAGGAATTACGGCGTAAACTCTCCGCGCCGGTGATGGGCAAAAATGGGCCGGAAGAGATTGATGCGACGGCAGACGATTATGAACGCGTGATCGCCTGGTGCCACGAACATCACTATCTTGATGACGAGCGCTTCGTGATGCGCTTTATCGCCAGTCGTAGCCGCAAAGGCTATGGCCCGGCGCGTATTCGCCAGGAGTTGAATCAGAAAGGCATTTCCCGTGAATCGGCTGAAAAAGCGATGCGAGAATGTGAAATTGACTGGAGTGAAATGGCACGTGAACAGGCCGTTCGCAAATATGGCGAGCCGCTCCCTTCAAACTTTTCAGAAAAGGTTAAGGTACAGCGCTTTTTGCTCTATCGCGGGTATCTGATGGACGATATCCAGCAAATATGGCGAAATTTTGCAGATTGAGCGCATACGGGATTTTACTTCCCGGTAAAGAAAACTTATCTTATTCCCACTTTTTCCGTCTGGACGCGGGTTGCTTAACGGCGAACAGCGTCTGCGACGAATATTCCTTAAATACACAAAATCATTCAAGCCGCATCAAAGCGGCAAGTGAGCCTCGGGAACGCGTGACCGGGAAACTCGCAGCCAACGCAGAGGCGGCCTGAAGGATGAAGTGTAGCTTGATTTCAGGATAATTATGAGCAAGAGCACCGCTGAGATCCGTCAGGCGTTTCTCGACTTTTTCCATAGTAAAGGGCATCAGGTAGTTGCCAGCAGTTCCCTGGTGCCTAACAATGACCCCACTCTGTTGTTTACCAATGCCGGGATGAACCAGTTCAAGGATGTTTTCCTTGGGCTCGATAAACGTAATTATTCCCGTGCAACCACTTCCCAGCGTTGCGTACGCGCGGGGGGTAAACACAACGATCTGGAAAACGTCGGATACACTGCACGTCACCATACTTTCTTCGAAATGCTGGGCAACTTCAGCTTCGGCGATTACTTCAAACACGACGCCATTCAGTTCGCATGGGAATTACTGACCGGTGAAAACTGGTTTGCTCTGCCAAAAGAGCGTTTATGGGTCACCGTTTATGAAACCGACGACGAAGCCTATGAGATCTGGGAAAAAGAAGTCGGCATCCCGCGCGAGCGTATCATCCGCATCGGCGACAATAAAGGCGCGCCATACGCATCGGATAACTTCTGGCAGATGGGCGACACCGGTCCCTGCGGTCCGTGCACCGAAATCTTCTACGATCATGGCGACCACATCTGGGGCGGCCCTCCGGGAAGCCCGGAAGAAGACGGCGATCGCTATATTGAGATCTGGAACATCGTCTTTATGCAGTTCAACCGTCAGGCTGACGGGACTATGGAACCATTGCCGAAACCGTCTGTAGATACCGGTATGGGGCTGGAGCGTATTGCCGCGGTACTGCAACACGTTAACTCTAACTATGACATCGACCTGTTCCGCACGTTGATTGAAGCGGTAGCGAAAGTCACCGGCGCCACCGATCTGGGTAATAAATCGCTGCGCGTTATCGCCGACCACATCCGTTCCTGCGCATTCCTGGTTGCCGATGGCGTGCTGCCGTCGAATGAAAACCGTGGCTATGTGCTGCGTCGCATTATTCGTCGCGCGGTGCGTCACGGCAACATGCTGGGCGCGAAAGAGACCTTCTTCTACAAGCTGGTTGGGCCGCTGATTGAGGTAATGGGCTCCGCAGGCGAAGAGTTGAAACGTCAGCAGGCGCAGGTCGAGCAGGTTCTGAAAACGGAAGAAGAGCAGTTCGCCCGTACGCTGGAGCGCGGTCTGGCGCTGCTGGATGAAGAACTGGCGAAATTGCAGGGTGATACCCTGGACGGCGAAACCGCTTTCCGTCTGTATGATACTTATGGTTTCCCGGTCGATTTAACGGCGGACGTCTGCCGTGAGCGCAACATCAAAGTCGATGAAGCCGGTTTTGAAGCCGCTATGGAAGAGCAACGCCGTCGCGCGCGCGAAGCTAGCGGTTTTGGCGCGGACTACAACGCGATGATCCGCGTTGATAGCGCTTCTGAATTTAAAGGTTATGACCATCTGGAACTGAACGGCAAAGTGACCGCGCTGTTTGTCGATGGTAAAGCGGTTGAAGCGATTAACGCGGGACAGGAAGCAGTTGTCGTGCTGGATCAGACCCCATTCTATGCGGAATCAGGCGGTCAGGTTGGTGATAAAGGCGAGCTGAAAGGCGCTGGATTTACTTTCGCTGTGGACGACACGCAAAAATATGGTCAGGCGATTGGTCACCTCGGCAAATTGTCTGCGGGCGCTCTGAAAGTGGGCGATGCGGTACAGGCTGACGTAGATGAAGCGCGCCGCGCACGTATCCGTCTGAACCACTCCGCCACGCACCTGATGCACGCGGCGTTGCGCCAGGTGCTTGGGACACACGTTGCGCAGAAAGGCTCGCTGGTTAGCGATAAAGTGCTGCGCTTCGACTTCTCGCACAATGAAGCGATGAAGCCGTCGGAGATTCGTCAGGTTGAAGATTTGGTGAATGCGCAAATCCGTCGCAACCTGCCGATTGAAACGAACATCATGGATCTCGAAGCGGCGAAGGCGAAAGGCGCCATGGCGCTGTTTGGCGAGAAATATGACGAACGTGTACGCGTTCTGAGCATGGGCGATTTCTCTACCGAACTGTGCGGCGGTACTCACGCCAGTCGTACCGGTGATATCGGTCTATTCCGTATTATCTCTGAGTCCGGCACCGCAGCGGGCATTCGTCGTATTGAGGCGGTAACCGGTGAAGGCGCTATGGCCACCGTTCACGCGCAAAGCGATCGCTTAAACGATATTGCGCATCTGCTGAAGGGCGACAGCCAGAATCTGGGCGACAAAGTGCGTGCCGTACTGGAACGTACACGTCAGCTGGAAAAAGAGTTGCAGCAGTTGAAGGACCAGGCCGCAGCGCAGGAGAGTACAAATCTTTCCAGTAAAGCGGTCGATCTCAACGGCGTGAAGCTCCTGGTCAGCGAGCTTGCTGGTATTGAGCCGAAAATGCTGCGAACCATGGTTGATGATCTGAAAAATCAACTGGGGTCTACCGTTATCGTACTGGCAACGGTTGTTGAAGGTAAGGTTTCTCTGATTGCGGGCGTGTCGAAGGATGTGACCGACCGGGTTAAAGCAGGGGAATTGATTGGTATGGTCGCTCAGCAGGTGGGCGGTAAGGGTGGCGGTCGTCCGGACATGGCGCAAGCCGGTGGTACGGATGCGGCAGCTCTGCCTGCAGCGTTAGCCAGTGTACAAGGCTGGGTCAGCGCAAAATTGCAATAATTATAAGCGTTCGTTGGCGCCGCAGCCCGTGCTGCGGCGTTTACGTCAACGCTATCGACAACGATAAAGTCAGGTTGAAGTTTTGTATATCGGCTAAACTTAGGTTTAACAGAATGTAATGCCATGACTGCTTACACCTAAGGTGTTTGTCATCGCTTACTTTTTGGCGTTATATGATGGATAATGCCGGGATACAGAGAGACCCGACTCTTTTAATCTTTCAAGGAGCAAAGAATGCTGATTCTGACTCGTCGAGTTGGTGAGACCCTCATGATTGGCGATGAGGTCACCGTGACAGTTTTAGGGGTGAAGGGCAACCAGGTGCGTATTGGCGTGAACGCCCCGAAAGAAGTTTCTGTCCATCGTGAAGAGATCTACCAGCGTATCCAGGCTGAAAAATCCCAGCAGTCCAGTTACTAAGGTTTTCGCGTCTCACTTTTCGGGTGAGACGCAGCCTCTCTTCTCGCTCGCCCTCGTTGTCCCTTCATGACTTTTTTCAACCCCACTGTTGATATGGTGCGCTTTTGGCGGCCAGCGTGTCATCAAATTATCTGTTGATAAAACACTCTTTTTGGCTTTTTTACAGACTAATTGAGCGTGAAGTGTGCAAACGATAAAAGCTCTGGAAAAATTGTTTGACTTATAAGTCCCAGAAAGTAATATGTGCGCCACGCAGCGACGATGAGCAGAACAAGTTCTTCGAAGCACTCGTAAGAGGCGTGTGGTGAGGTGGCCGAGAGGCTGAAGGCGCTCCCCTGCTAAGGGAGTATGCGGTCAAAAGCTGCATCCGGGGTTCGAATCCCCGCCTCACCGCCATTTGCATCCGTAGCTCAGCTGGATAGAGTACTCGGCTACGAACCGAGCGGTCGGAGGTTCGAATCCTCCCGGATGCACCATCTCTTACTTGATACGGCTTTCCCGCGGTATCAAAATCTGCAGTAAAGTAAGTTTCCCGATGCATCCGTAGCTCAGCTGGATAGAGTACTCGGCTACGAACCGAGCGGTCGGAGGTTCGAATCCTCCCGGATGCAC